>JAGAEZ010000027.1 GCA_017612875.1 Bacteroidaceae bacterium
GCCATTGCAGCACGGTAGCGGCGGTTTTTTGAGCCGTTGTACGGAGTTCCGTAATAGTCCGTTGCGGTCAGGATAAGGCTGTCACTTATCACTGGCTGGTAGTTCTTGTACTCCGCCTGGGTCTTCAGGACGGCATACCAGGCATGCTGGCTCTTGTTTTCAGGAACCGGGAAAGTTTTGAACAGTGTGTCGGCCTTGGCGGGATTGGTCTCAATCAGCTGCTCCATATAATCAAGGCCGCTGTTGTCACTGCATGACACAGTTACAACAGCAATCAGAATCCACGCAAGCCTGGCTGTCCGCTTCATAAATTCCCACGGCAGGAAAAGCCCGCTGATAAATCAGACGAATGTGGATGATAACGGTCCAGAACCGTTGAACAAATCCTTTAGCAAGGAGAAGTATGAGGCAAACAGTATGGGGCCTACAATGCTTCCCACCAATGCTATTATACTGATAATAAGAGCTGCTTTTAAGAAACCCTTGAGTTTGTAGCGTTCCGGATCAGCCTTCACTATCCTGCGGCCCTTGAGACTCTTGACAAAGGCTATTATGGAGAAAACCAGTCCTAAAACGGGTATAATTGACAACTCATTAGCCACAAGTGACCACACGAAACTGCTTATGGTATGAGGTGCAATCTCCCGTTCCGGCTCGAATTCTTCGCCGGCAGGCTGTTCCTCTGTTTCAGATTCAGGCTCCGGAACAGATTCTTCCTGAACAGGTGTTTCCTCAGCGGAATCCGGTTCCAGGACAGCAGTAACCTCTTCGGAAACCGTCTCCTGACTCTGCCCGTTCTCCTCATCGGGCTGGTTTTCCTGGCTCTCACTTATCACGGTGTTGACCGGCACACCTACCTGTGTACCGCAGAAAGGACAGAACACCGCATTCTCAGGCAACTCCTTGCCGCAATTGTAACAGAACATGATTCTACTCTTTATTTTAAATGTTCAACAATGTTTCGGATTACAAACTTACTGTTTTTTCTATTCGCCGCCAATAGTCCTGGCAATTTTGCCTATGTTCAGGCTGCGGGCGGAAGCATCGATGATGTCCTTATACACACCTCCTTTCTTATATACGTCATCAGGATGTCCCGATTCCTCCACACGGCCTTTCTGCAGGGCATAGACCATGTCGCTGTCAATAATCTGGGATATGCTGTGCGATATTATGATTACCGTACGGTCCTTCTTGATTGCGTCAATGCTGTTCTTTATCTGCTCTGTGGCTATTGCATCCAGACTGGCTGTGGGCTCATCAAGGAAGATAACCGGCGGATTCTTGAGGAACAGGCGGGCTATGGCTATACGCTGCTGCTGGCCGCCGGAAAGGTCGGTCGCCTTGTTCCGGAACTGTAGCGGCAGCGCCATAATCTGGTCATAGATGCAGGCTTTACGGGCGGCTTCCTCCACCTCCTCATGAGTGGCGTCGGGCTTGCCGTAAAGTATGTTCTCCTCTATGGTGCCGTCGAATATGTGGTTCTTCTGGAGCACGAGCCCTATATGGTCACGCAGATACTTGGTGTCATACTCCCTGAGATCCACACCGTCCAGGGTGATGCTTCCGTGTTGCGGTTCATAGAACTTGTCAAGCAGGTTCACGATGGTACTCTTTCCAGCTCCGGAGAGTCCCACAAGAGCGGTAATCCGGCCGGGTTCAATTGTCATGTCAACTCCGAAGAGCGCCTGGTTGCCGTTGGGATAGGTGAAATCGACGTCAGTAAGCCTGAACTCACCCCGTATCTTTTCCGGCCTGTATGTGCCCGACGGCTCAACCTCGCTGTCCGAGTTAAGGATGTCGAAGAATCCCTCGGCATAGATGAGCGCGTCATTGACGTCATCGAATATACGCTGGAGCTGGGTGATGGGGGCAATCACGTTGCTGAAGAGCATTACATGATACATAATCTTACCTATGGACATACCGGGATACTCTATCAGCACCAGATAAGCGGTCAGGATGATGACCAGCACCGTTCCCACCTGCTTGACGAAACTCTTCAGGCTGCTGTAGTAGAAACTTACCTGACGGGTCTTGAGCTGATTGGAGGTTACCTGGTTCTGCAGGTCCAGCTGCTTTTTTCCCTCTATGGACTCGCGGTTGAATGACTTGATGACATTTATGGAGTCGATGATGTTCTTGATTCCCTGGCTCTTGGATTCCAGGTATCCGCGCATCTCACGACGCCAGCCCTTGAGCCTGCGGGCCTGCCTGTAGGTTATCCAGAAATAGACCGGGACTATGCACATGGCCACAAGGCCCACATAGACATTGGCCGCGAACATGAGGATGAGGGCCAGCAATGCGCTCGTGAACATGGGCAGCAGGTCAATGAAGAAATTCTGCACCGTGCGGGACAGGCTGCTTACTCCCTGGTCTATCCTGGCCTGTATCTTTCCCGTGGCATTGTCCGACGATGAGAAGAAGGCCATGCGGAATGTAAGCACTTTCTCGATTACGCTCTGGGAGAGGTCCTTGGAGACGAATATGCGCATTCTCTCACCGTAATAGTTCTGAGCGAAGGTTATTCCGGCGGAGAGGATTTCCTTACCTAACAGCACAACCGATATTATGATAAGGATGCGGGCGGCCTGGTTCCATGTGAAATCAGTCCCGATGAGGGCGTTGATGGCATCGACAGTACGGTCAAGCACGATGGCGTTGACCTGCTGCATGAAAGAGCCTACTAAAGTGAGGGCAAGCGTGACAACAACCAGAAGGCGGTATGGCCTTACAAACGGACGTATGTTCCGGAAGAGCTGTAACAGATTCATGGGAAACGCATTTTTCAGCAAACTTAATCAAAACAGTACAAACAACAGACAAAAGTTTGGCATGATTTTTGTAATTTTGAATCAGAATCTGTTTAAATCCCGTATGAAATGTCAATGAAAAGAATCATCACCACCATCCTCCTGCTGCCGCTCGTGACACTGCTGTATGCGCAGGTGGATCCGCTTGAGCAACTGAAGGCCGATCCGCGTAAAGCCTACGGCACAGATTACCCCTACCGGTCACAGGAGACCACACTGACCAAAGCCCCCAAGGGATACAAGCCATTCTATATAAGCCATTACGGCCGTCACGGCTCCAGGTATTACTGGAATGACCAGCTATACAACGACTTGGACAGCCTGCTTACCGCAGCCCACGACAAGCATCTGCTTACAGCCCAGGGAGAGTCGTTCTATGACAAGTTCATGGCTGCCAAACAGGAGCTCAAGACCGGAGTGAGCGAACTCACCCAATTGGGATGGGAGCAGCACCAGGGGATAGCAAGGACCATGTACAACCGCTTCCCGGAAGTGTTCAGGAAAGGCGGCAATATACTGGCCATCTCATCATTGTCCGGCCGGTGCGTGCTCAGCATGTCCGCATTCTGCCAGGAGCTGGTACAGTGCAACCCCAAGCTGGAGATCCGCGAGCAGTCATCCCGTTTCACGCTGGACGGGGTGGTGCCCGACGACAGCCAGAACCCGGTCAAGCACAATTATCCCACTGCGCGGCCCCGCTACGAACAGAACAGGAGCAGTTTCAGGAGCGACAACTCCCTGCGGAGAAACATCATTTCACGTGTGTTCACCGGCACTGAAGGACTGCCCGGCAACGTTAACCGCATAGCAGGCGACCTCATAAACCTATATACCTCGCTTCCCAACATCTATCATGAAGGGATGATGGGTAACATCATAACCGACCAGGAGATAGCCGACCAATGGGAGAGTTCCAACCTGGGGTCCTACTCCTGGGTGTTCTCCGGCCAATATACCATGATTCCCATCCTCCAGGACATCATTGACAAAGCCGATGCCGTAATAAACGGAAGCAGTGACCATGTGGCGGACCTGCGTTTCGGACATGACAGCTGTTTAGGGCCGTTGACCGTGCTGATGGGAATCAACGGTGCCGACCTTGACCCGGAAGACCCGTATGAGGTGAAGAACTGTTACCAGAGCTGGGAGACATGCAAGGCATCGAACATACAGCTCATATTCTACCGTAACAGGAAGGCTCCGGACGACATTCTTGTGAAATGTATGCTGAACGGTGCGGAGGCTGCACTGCCTGTGCCTACTGACAATGCACCATACTACAAGTGGTCTGACTTCCGCCGTTTCTACACGGAACACTGTAACAGCGTCACTTCAGAATAAGAATCACGGACAGAAACCGGACCGGGACAGTCCCTGTCCGGAAACAACATATCGTTTGACTCTATATGACAGAAAAAACTCCGGTCCTGCTGCTCACCGGTTACTTGGGCAGCGGTAAGACGACCCTGCTGAACAGGATTCTCAGCAACAGCAAGGGAATCAGGTTCGCGGTGATAGTGAATGACATAGGCGAAGTGAACATCGATGCAAGCCTCATCCAGCAGGGAGGTGTGGTAGGCATGAACGACGACAGTCTTGTGGCTCTCCAGAACGGCTGTATATGCTGCACCCTCAAGATGGACCTTGTGGAACAGCTGCGCCAGATAATCGCCCTGCACCGTTTTGACTACATAGTGATTGAGGCCAGCGGGATATGCGAGCCGGGACCGATAGCCCAGACCATCTGCTCCATTCCCCGCATGGAGGAGAAATACACCAAGGAAGGGATTCCTGAGCTGGACTGCATAGTGACTGTGGTCGATGCCCTCCGCATACGCGACGAGTTCGGCTGCGGCGATGACCTCATGAAGAAGGACATCGGCGAGGAGGACCTGGAGAATCTGGTCATACAGCAGATAGAGTTCTGCAACATAGTGCTGCTGAACAAGGCATCGGAGGTGAGTGCCGACGAGCTGCTGCGCATCCGCAGGATTGTCCGCGCCCTGCAGCCCCGCGCCCGCATCATGGAGTGTGACTACGGCGATGTAGAGCTGGATTCCATCCTTCACACCGGGATGTTTGACTTTGAGAAGGTGGCCACCAGCGCCACCTGGATCCAGGAGATAGAGAAACGCGGCGACGCCCTCGCTGACCGGCACGATGACGATGACGACGACGATGATTACGATGAGCATGAGCACCACCATGATGATGAAGATGAAGAGCATGAGCATCATCACCACGACCACGGGCATCATCACCATCACCACGACCATGAAGGCGGTGAAGTGGAGGAGTACGGCATAGGGACATACGTCTATTACGCCCGCCGTCCCATGGACCTGAACCGTTTCGACTGGTTCGTGTCCAAGCGCTGGCCAAAAGGGATTATCCGCACCAAGGGAATGTGCTATTTCACCGACGAGTTTGACATCTGCTACCTGTTCGAGCAGGCCGGCAGGCAGATGACTCTCAAGAACGCGGGACAATGGTACGCCACTATGCCCGAGGACCAGCTGGCAAACATGCTCCGCACCGACCCCACCCTCGCTGCGGACTGGGACGAGACATACGGGGACCGCATGCAGAAACTGGTCTTCATCGGTCAGAACATAGACAAGGCCTACATCAGGAAGGAACTGGACGCCTGTCTGGTGGACTGACACTGACATAGGCCATAACCATAAGTTATTGATGGAAGAGTTAGAGAGATTACTGAAGGAGCACGGGATAAAGCCCACTGCGAACAGGCTGCTGGTGCTCAAGGCTCTGGCCGGGAGTGACCGTCCGGTCACTATGGCTGAGATAGAGGACCGTATCGACTCCATTGACAAGTCCGGCATCTTCCGCACTCTGACACTTTTCAGGGAGAACCATCTGCTCCACCTGATAGACGATGGATGTGAAGGTGTCCGCTACGAGCTGTGCCGTGCCAAGGGAGAGACCGATGATGACCGCCACGTGCATTTCCACTGCGAGGTGTGCCACCGCACTTTCTGCTTTGAGGAGATTCCGGTCCCCCAGGTGAAGTATCCTGACGGCTTCCTGACGGAGAGCGTGAACTATATGGCCAAGGGCATCTGCCCGGAGTGTGCCACAAAAGAAGGAAAACATCCTTTCCGACACGTACATTACGCATAATGGGCAGTGGGAACCGTACACCGGATGATGTGCCGGGCGGAGCCGTAAAGGTCCTGCTCCACACCTGCTGCGCCCCATGCAGCGGCGCCATCATTGAGTGGATGATGCGGAACGGCATAACCCCTGTAATATACTACTGCAATCCCAACATCTATCCGCAGGAAGAGTATCTGGTCCGCAAGGAGGAGTGCTCCCGCTACGCCAGCAGCCTTGGTCTGGAGATAATTGATGCAGATTACGACCATACCGGTTGGCAATGCCGTGTAAAAGGCCTGGAGGGCGAGCCGGAACGCGGAGCCCGCTGTTCAGAATGTTTCAGGATGCGCCTGCTGAGTGCCGCACGTTACGCGTCGGAACACGGGTTCACGGTATTCACATCCACTCTCGACTCCAGCCGATGGAAGCTCCAC
>JAGAEZ010000028.1 GCA_017612875.1 Bacteroidaceae bacterium
CCGCCGTCACCCACATAGACGGCTAAATTGGCGAAACGCTTGGTTGAGAGCGCACTGTAGGCCACCTGGTTGGTCTTGATGGCCTCGCAATAGACGTTCTTGTCCTTGAAGCGGAAACTGTAATTGCCGTAAGGGGTCTCGATCTTGTATTTCTTGCCGTTCTTGAGTTTGGGAACTGTCAGATAGACAAAATGGTCGCACTTGTCGGCAGGTGCGGCTACCCTGTTCACGCCTATGACCTCCTTGCCGTTCACTTTCCACTGGGCCGGGTCGGATATATCCACCTCGTTCACATCAAGCTGGTCGCTCACCCAGAAAAGTTCAATCACATTGTCGGCGGCTGTGCGGATCTCCCGGATCTTCAGCTCAGCCCTGGCCGAAACCGACAGCATCAGTGCTGCTGCCCCTACAAGTAAAGCTTTCATGAAAAATAAGTTGTTTGTTAAAGTTAACGCAAAGAAAGCGAAAAAAAAGCAAAGATTGTCAATCTTGACCCCCGATTATTTTGTCGTGTCCTGAAATAATGAATGCAAAAAAAGTCTGTCCCGTCTTTGTTGAACCGGAAAAAGCTTATCTTTACGGCATAAAACCTTAACTGATAGTCTTATGTTTACCCGCAAACCTTTTCCTGCACATACCAGGACAGTCATTTCCGCAGTTCTGCTTGCAGTCAATCTTCAGGCATCAGCCCAGTTCATCATCATGCCAGGTGAAAAATCGTCCACCTTATGGACGGAGATCACCACCTCCAATTACCAGGTCATTTATCCCGACGGATACGACTCCCTCGGCATACGGTACGCCACCATTCTGGAAAAATACCGGCCGCTTGTGGGATATACGGCCGGGTATCTTCCCAATCAGCAGTTCAATACCTCTTTGCCTGTGGTGCTACATCCCTATACGGCCATCACCAACGGAGCATCGGTCTTGGCACCGCGCAGGATAGAGATGTTCACATTCTCTGACCCGTATTCAAGCCTGCCTCCTATATCGTGGGAGACGCTGGTATCCATACATGAAAGCCGACATGCCGCGCAGAGCCAGTTCGCGGCAACCGGATTCTGGAAAGGGTTCCGCAAGGTGTTCGGCGAGGCTTCAATGCTTTTGGTGGATAATTTACATCTGAACCCGGCTTTGGCTGAGGGCGATGCCGTGGTGGCAGAGACAGCCCTGACCTCATCCGGACGCGGCCGCACTGCCGATTTCCTCTCATATTACCGTATGGCCTTCGACAACGGTGATATGCGCAACTGGTACCGCTGGCGTTATGGCTCACAGAAATACTATACTCCTGACCTTTATCGTGTGGGGTATATGACTGTGGCGGGTACCCGCTATCTTTACGATGCACCCATGTTCATGTCCGATTACCTGTACAAGATTTCATTCCCGTTCCGGTTCAACGCCATGTCATCGACCATGAGGAAATACTCAGGCAAGCGGTTTTCCAACACATGGGCCGATATCACGAGTGTGTTCGCTTCGGTCTGGAAAGCCGATGACAGGGAGCGCGGGCCGTTCCAGGAGATAACGCCCGTTGTCATGGACGATGCGGAATATTACCCCGTCTATTCCGGTACGGTGGAGACTGCCGGCGGGAGTCTGCTTGCAGTGCGCAACGCCCTGGACAAGGCCTCAGAACTGGTAGAGATACTGCCGGACGGCACTGTCAGGACCATACGTCCGTTCAAAGCCGACAGCAAACTGGTTTATTCGGCTCTGACAGGTTGCATATACTGGTCTGAGGCTGTCCCTGACATGCGATGGGAGATGTACCAGAGCTCGCCGGTCCGTATGATGAGGGTGGGAGACAAGAAAATCAGTGACTTGACTTCCGGAGGAAGGTATGTGAATCCGACGGTCTCGGACGACGGCCGTTATCTCGCAGCCGTCGAATACCTCGTGGAGGGAGGTTGCAGGATAGTCCTTCTCGACCTTTCGGAGGGCAGGGAGATACGTTCCATAACCGCAGGCTCACGTCTGCAGGTGAATGAGGTGGCTTTCACGGGTTCCGATATACTCTTTACGGGTGTGGACGATGACGGCATGGGACTCTACCTGACGGACTTCACCTCGGTCAGGACACTTGAGGAGGCTGTTCCCTTCAAGGTCCATGACCTTATATCGCGTGACGGTGTGGTCTATTTCACATCGGACAAGAACGGTACAGAGGAGATTTATTCATATACGCCGGGTAACGGTCAGGGCGGAGTCCTGAAACAGCTCACAAACACCAGGTACGGTGTTTCAGGGCCTTTCTTCCGTGATGACAGGCTCTGTTTCATCGCCATGCTTCCCCAGGGCAGGGTCCCTTCGTTCTCATCCGTCCCGTTCGGCAAGGAGGTAAGTTACAGTGACCATGCAACATATCCCATCGCCGACAAGTTGACAGAACAGGAGAGCCTTTGTCCGGATAACATCAAAAGATATCTCGTTTTCTCCCCGGCCAGATACTCGAAGGAGGCGCATTTCCTGAATTTCCATTCGTGGATTCCCATATACTACAGCATGGACGGCATAACGGGTTCTATGACCGGTTTCGCCAATGAGGTCGCTTCGCTCGGATTCAAGGCTTTCTTTCAGAACCCTACCTCTACCGTGAGCGGCTCGTTAGGCATTTCCCTGAACACGGACCCCTTTGAAGTCAATTATCAGCTGGATGATGATGCTCCGGAGGGAACAGGTTATGAGAACCTGAAGCTGGCTCTTCATGGCAGGGTCGATTACACCGGACTCTTCCCGGTATTCAGCTTCGCCTTCGATGCCGGTAGCCGTAACTCGGTCAATACCGTAATGGGAATAGACCTTGATGACGGACTTGACTATCCGGCAAGTGTCAAGAGTTCGTCACCTTTCATGGGCGGAAGCATGACTGTCTCGCTGCCTTTCAATTTCTCCAGTAGCGGATGGGAGAGATACCTGACACCGTTCGCATCCGTCCTTGCCTCCAATGACAAGCTCGGTGAGGGATACAGGGCAATCCGGTGGAATGATAAAAATCACATGTACGAGCCTTCGAAACAGGTCAAGGACGGTCTCCATAGCCATGTGCGCTATGCTGCCGGAATCACGGGAAGCATAGAGCGGCCAGTCCCTTCGTCGGGCGTATATCCCCGCCTGGGCATCGGCGGCGGGGTCCAGTATTCCGGCAATCCCTTCACGCGGGCGTTCTATGCATCGCTCTATGGTTATCTGCCGGGCATGACCACAGTGCAGGGACTCAAGCTGTCGGCCTCCATGCAGAGCAGGAAAGCCTCTTCCGGGAACACTCCTGCCGATGTCTGGGCGTTTGAGTCGTTTGACATGGCTCCAAGGGGACTGATCGGATCATCCGCTGAGTCCATACTGAAACATTATTACCGGAATACTTACAAGATAGGTTTTGACTATGCCATGCCCGTCCTGCCTGTCGATCTGTCTCTCGGACATTATGTGTATATGCGTAACATGGAGCTCATACCTTTCTGTGACTATATGGTTGCGGAAAAAGAGCGCTCTGACGGATATCTTTACAGTGCCGGGGCAGACCTTCTGTTCCGTTTTGAGAAGTTCCTGTTCGTCAACAACACCATGAAAGTGGGTCTGAGATACTCTTACAACGGAGGCTCGCTCTTCCATGACATGGGACTGGAAGAGCCTAACAGCATAGGCCTCGTCACCGGCCTGACATTCTGAAGGTGTGCACAGACGGGATATCCGGCTTCCGGTTACTCCGGAACCACCATGAACTCCGGCCGGATTGTGCGGTTGGGATGAAGGTCGTACCCTGTCATGCGGGTCACGTCCCCCCGTTTCAGCAGATGCAGCGTCACCGCCAGTCCGTGGTCGGTGCGGGGTGCGCTCATGTTGGATATGTAGTTGCCGAGTGACCACACCGTGAGATGCTCCGATGCGCGGCCGCTGTAGTCGGGCAGGGTGCGGACCGGCTGGACCACATGCGGATGTCCCCCTATGATATGATCTACCCCGTGGGCGTAAAGCCACTCCTCCATTTCTGTCTGGGAATCATCGGGTATGGTCCGGTATTCCGTTCCCCAGTGCATGCAGGCTATTATGCAGTCGGCCTTGAGCTGGCGGGCACGTACTATGTCGGCCTTGATGACGGCCGTGTCAATGAGGTTCACGATGCATGGTTCCGGGACGGGTATGCCGTTGGTGTCGTAGGTATAGTTCAGCAGGGCTATCCTCATGCTCCCTTTCTGTATGATGTAAGGGTATAGCGAATCCCTTTCGGCCTGGTTCCGGTATGTCCCGAGGTGTTCTATCCCTAAGCTGTCCAGGGTGGCTATGGTGCGGTTCAGTCCGCGGGCTCCACGGTCCATGCAGTGGTTGTTGGCAGTCAGGAAGATGTCGAATCCGGCATCCTGCACGGCTTTGGCCAGCTCGTCGGGCGAGCAGAAGTTGGGATAGCCGGAGTAGGGCGCGCCTCCTAATGTGGTCTCGAAATTGCAGACTGCCAGATGTGCTGCCCGGATCTCTCCCTTGACCCTGCTGAAACAGCTGTCGTAGCGGTAGGTGCCGTCCGATGTACGGGCAGCCTTGAGCTGGTCCTTGTGCTGCATTATGTCACCGGCGAAATATATGGACAGGCGTTCGGAGGCGGCCTGCGGTCGGGCCGTACAAGTGACACTTGCCAGAAGGCATAGAAGAACAAACCGCACAGATACGTGTCCATGCGGTTCTGCCGTATATTTCCTGCCCGCCAAGCGTGTCATGGCGTTCTATTTGTAGATGGCTTTCTGTCCGGCAAGCAGTGTGTTGTTCATCAGTGAGCAGATGGTCATCGGGCCCACACCGCCGGGAACGGGGGTGATGAAGCTGCATTTGGGAGCCACCTCGTCAAACTGTACGTCGCCGCTGAGACGGAATCCGCTCTTCTTGCTTGCATCGGGTACGCGGGTGGTGCCCACGTCAATCACGACAGCCCCCTCCTTGACCATGTCGGCCTTGAGGAATCCGGGCTGCCCCATGGCGGCGATGATGATGTCGGCCTGCCTGCACTCCTCATTGATGTTCTTGGTATGGCTGTGGCATACGGTCACGGTGCAGTCGCCCGGGTCGGATTTCTGCATGAGCAGGGTGGCCATGGGCTTGCCCACAATGTTGCTGCGGCCCAGTATCACGCATTTCCTGCCGCGTGTCTCAATTTTGTAGCGGCGCAGAAGCTCGAGTATTCCGTTGGGTGTGGCCGATATGAAGCAGGGCAGGCCTATGCTCATGCGGCCCACGTTGATAGGATGGAAACCGTCCACGTCCTTGCGGTAGTCGATGGCCTCTATCACGTGCTGCTCGTTGATATGCTTAGGCAGGGGAAGCTGCACTATGAATCCGTCCACATCGGGGTCGTTGTTGAGCTCGGCCACCTTGTCAAGCAGCTCCTGCTCGGTGATGTCGCTCTCGAACCTTATCAGCGTGGATTTGAAGCCGCACACGGCGCACGCCTTAACCTTGGCCGCCACGTAAGTCTCCGAACCGCCGTCATGCCCCACCAGTATGGCGGCCAGATGCGGACGCTTCATCCCTTTATCGACCATTGCGGCCACCTGGGCTGCAATCTCCTGTTTTACTTGTTCGGCTACCGCCTTTCCGTCAATAAGTTGCATATTGTCCTGTATTATTTACCTTCGCATCATCATGTTGGGCAGTTTGGCGCCTGCCACGTTCTTCATCATCTTCCGGGTCTGCTCGAACTGCTTGAGCATCCGGTTCACCTCCTGCAGAGGAACGCCGCTGCCCTTGGCTATGCGGTTCCTGCGGGACTGGCTCTTGTCCAGGAGCTCCGGATTGGCGCGTTCCTGCGGGGTCATGGAGTGTATCATGGCCTCGATGCCCTTGAATGCGTCATCGCTTATGTCAATGTCTTTCAGGGCCTTGCCCACACCGGGTATCATGCCCATCAGCTCCTTCATGCTGCCCATCTTCTTGATCTGGCCTATCTGCTCAAGGAAGTCGTTGAAGTCGAACTTGCCCTTGCCCATTTTCTTCTGGAGGCGTTTGGCCTGCTCCTCGTCGAACTGCTCCTGCGCACGCTCCACGAAGGATACTATGTCGCCCATGCCTAAGATGCGGTCGGCCATGCGGTCCGGGTGGAACACGTCGAACGCGTCCATCTTCTCGCCGGTTCCCACGAACTTGATGGGCTTGTTGACCACTGTGCGGATGCTCAGCGCGGCACCGCCACGGGTGTCACCGTCTAACTTGGTCAGTATCACGCCGCTGAAATCCAGCCGTTCGTTGAACTCGCGCGCGGTGTTCACCGCATCCTGGCCGGTCATTGAATCGACCACGAAGAGGATTTCATTGGGTGAGACGGCCTCCTTGATGGCGGTTATCTCCTGCATCATCATCTCGTCTATGGCCAGACGGCCGGCAGTATCGATGATGACCACGTCATATCCGCGTGCACGTGCCTCCTTTACAGCGTTCTGCGCAATCTCCACGGGCTTGTTGCTGCCCTCCTCCGTATATACTGTCACGCCTATCTGCTCACCCAGCACCTTGAGCTGGTCGATGGCTGCGGGACGATACACGTCGCAGGCTGCGAGCAGGGGCTTCCTGGCCCGCTTGGTCTTGAGCAGGTTAGCCAGCTTGGCGCTGAAGGTGGTCTTACCGGAACCCTGCAGACCTGCCATCAGAATCACTGCGGGATGCCCCTTTATGTCGATATCGACGGCCTCGCCGCCCATCAGTGCGGCAAGCTCGTCATGCACCACCTTGACCATGAGCTGGCCGGGGCGGACCGATGTGAGCACGTTCATGCCCAAGGCCTTTTCCTTGACGGAGTCGGTGAACTGCTTGGCCACCTTGTAGTTGACATCGGCGTCAAGCAGGGCCTTGCGGACATCCTTGAGGGTTTCGGCCACGTTCACCTCCGTGATCTTGCCTTCACCTTTCAGTATCTTGAGTGACCTTTCAAGTCTTTCCGAGAGATTTTCAAACATAACATTCTTATTTCAAGGCGCGAATTTAATAAAAAAAACGCAATGGACGGAGAACTTTTCAGGGTATCGGTTTCTGAAACTACGCAGAACTGTCAGTTTGGGGACACAACGCTCCGAGGCTACTGCGAGCCCCTCCAGACCCTAAACGGCGAACGCCTCCCTCATAATCCCCTACGGGGCTTAACGGTCGTTGAACGAGACGCCGTTCTTAACGGGATCTTCCGCGGGCTCTCCGCTTACGCCTCTCCACGATGGTCCCCTAACTGACAGTTCTGCTTCTGCAAATGGGAATTATACCGATACCCCGAAAAGTCCTGCTTGAATTTACCGGCCGGAGAGGTAGAGCATCTGGCGGATCTCCTCGTTGAACCTACGGGAAGAGAGCAGCTTCTCAAGCGTGATGTGCATCCTGTAGCGCCAGTA
>JAGAEZ010000029.1 GCA_017612875.1 Bacteroidaceae bacterium
AAATCCTCCCTGCCTCGTCCTGTAAAGGAACTTAAAGGCTTCAATAAGGTATATCTTGAGCCGGGCCAGACCCGTGAAGTCTCCATAACAGTGGACCGTGAAGCCCTGAGCTCTTATGACGATTCCCTCCAGGACTGGGTGGCTGAGCCAGGCGTATTCGAGGCACTTATAGGTACTGCATCGGACAAGGTCAGTTCCAAGGTCCGATTCACCTTGGAATAGTCGTGCCTGACATTTTGCCAAAATTTACGGATTGAGTCTGTAGCAGAATAGAACCGTGCAGTCGGGGATCCCGATTGCACGGTTCTTATAATGAATGAAACGGTCTTGCCAGTCGGGAATCAGAAGCCTCCGAAACCACCGGGGAATCCGCCTCCGAAGCCACCGCCGCCTCCGAAGCCGCCTCCGAAGTCGAAGTCACCTCCCATCATCATTCCGCCACCGAAACCGCCCATGTTCATTTCGCTGACCTTGCAACCCTCGGGGAGTGTGAACATCTCGGCAGGAACATCATCATTAGGAAGGAAACCTACGGCAGTCTGGCTTGTTGTAGCCCAGTCGCTCTCAGTCACTGTGGAGAGAGGAATACCCTCATACACGCATACGGTGATATTCTGTGTGAATCCCATCTGGTTAGTGGGGCTCATGGAGTATTTCTTGCAGGTAACACCTGCCACCTGCTCCTCGCCCAGTTCCTTGATCTTGTTGCGGCGGATGGTTTTCTTGTCCAGGTTGAGCCAGTCAATCTGACCTATCTGTCCTATTTGGGCGCCACCCATACTGAAGCCGCCTCCAAAACCTCCCATACCGCCACGGCCGTTGCGTCCACCGCCGAATATCGGCATTACGGTTGCTGTGTTCTCATTCTCATTTATGGTGTAGGTTGAGTCACCTAAAGATATCGTGCGGGTGATTTCATCTCCGTAAACATTGACTCTTGCGGTCTTACGGCCGTAGTCGTCAAAGTAAATCTGCTCTCTCATGTCGGCAGAGTTGAATCTGTTCATCATATTGAGGAAAGTGCTGTCGCCGAATGCGGCCAGACCGCCTCCGCCCATGCCTCCCATTGCCGAGAAGTCAGGCATTTCCCCCATATCCGATGATATGGTTATGACACCTGATTTAATACCGAACAGAACTTCCTTAACCTCCTTTTTCTTGGCGTTTGCCGTAACGCACACAACTGCCAGCAGTGCAGCTGCCATCAAATACTTTTTCATTGTCATTATTTTATAAATTGTCATTGTCGCTTGCCAACTACGAACAAAATATATCGGTGGCAACGAAAAGTTAAGACATTTTATAAAAATTAACGATACTATTCTGCCCTTGTTACCGGAAGAGGAGGGGGATGAGGTCGGGGCGGCCGATGCGTTTCAGCTCCGCCATGAGTCGGTTGCGTTGGGTCTTGTCGTACCAGAAGAAGAACTGGCGCTGTGCCTGTTTCTCCCTGTCGGTACGGGCGGTATAGACCTCCTTCATTGTGTAGGGGTCAATGCCGGTGTAGAAAATCTCGGTGCTCAGTGTCATGGGGGTGGGGGTGAAGTCCTGGACCTGCTCCAGCTTGAAGTTGAGTCTTTTGGTGATAACTGCCAGCTCGGCCATATCCTGCCCGGTGCATCCCGGATGACTGCTTATGAAGTATGGAATGAGCTGCTGCCTTAGCCCGCACTCGCGGTTTATGCTGTCGAATGTCTTCTTGAACTGTTCAAACTGCATGAACGGGGGCTTGCGCATGAGTTCAAGAACGGAGTCCGATGTGTGTTCCGGCGCCACCTTGAGGCGGCCGCTCACGTGTCGTGTTATCAGCTCCCTGGCATACTCGCCGTGTGACTTGTCGGCCTTGGGGTCAGGGTCCCGGTACAGGAGTATGTCATACCTGATGCCGCTCCCTATGCAGGTCTTCTTTATTCCGGGAACCTTGTCCGCAGCCTTGTACAGCTCTGTGAGCGGTGTCAGGTCTGTGCCCAGGTTGGGACATACCTTGGGCGTGAGGCAGGTGGGGCGCTTGCACTTGAGACATTTGGTCTTGTCCCTACCACCTGTGCCGTACATATTGGCCGATGGCCCTCCCAGATCCGATACATATCCCCTGAAATCCTCCATGCGGGTTATCTGCCGCAGTTCCCTCATGATGCTCTCCTTGCTGCGGCTCACTATTTGCTTGCCCTGATGGGCCGATATGGTGCAGAACGAGCAGCCTCCGTAACAGCCCCGGTGGATGGTTACGGAGTGGCGTATCATCTCGTAGGCGGGGATGCGCTTGCCTTTGTAGCGAGGGTGCGGCAGGCGTGTATAGGGAAGGTCATAGACGGCATCCAGCTCTTCGGTGGTCATGGGCGGGTATGGAGGATTGATTACCACGAACCGCTTTCCCAAGGGCTGGATTATCCTGCAGGCCTCTATCTTGTTTGATTCCTCCTCGATAATCCTGAAGTTGGCGGCCTGCCTGCGCTTGTCCTCAAGGCACTCCTCATGCGGTGCGAGCATTATGTCTCCGTCTTTCATGCCTCCGGGTATCTCTTTACAGATGAAACCCACCTGCTGTTGGCTCAGGATATCGGTCTTCCTGCCGTCACTGAGAGCATCGGCAATAGCCACGATAGGTTTTTCGCCCATACCGTAAATCAGAAAGTCTGCCCCGCTGAGTTCAAGTATGGATGGAAGCAGCTTGTCCTGCCAGTAGTCATAGTGGGTGAAACGGCGCATGGAAGCCTCTATCCCTCCCAGTACCACCGGAACGTCCGGGAAGAGCTTCTTCAAGGCCTTGGTATAGACTATGGAAGGGTATTCCGGACGGCCTGTATGGCGGCCGTCGGGGGTGTAGGCATCCTCCGAGCGCAGTCTCTTGCCGGCGGTATAGCGGTTCACCATAGAGTCCATGGAGCCGGCGGACACACCGAAGAAGAGTCTCGGAGCTCCGAGCTTCCGGAAATCTCGCAGGTCATCCTGCCAGTTGGGCTGGGGGACAATGGCAACCCTGTAGCCGTGGGCCTCGAGCACACGCCCTATCACCGCACTCCCGAAGGAGGGATGATCCACGTATGCATCGCCGCTGAACAGTATCACGTCCAGCCGGTCCCAGCCTAACCGCTCACACTCCTTGACGGTTGTAGGAAGCCACCCTCCCATAGGCACAGGCTACTCCTCCGCCTGAGGGTTCTCCCTGTTCCAGCGTTCATAAAGGGCCATCAGGTTCTGGAGTCCGAAGGCCTTCATGTCGCGATGATATATCACGTCTATACAGAGGTCCAGCAGCTCCTTGGCCGATCCTTCGGGGGTTGTCAGCAGGGAGCGGATGTTGAGCTTGAGCTTGTCAAGCGACTGTTCGGTCACTATCCCGTTGCTGTCTATGAGCAGCTGGAAGAGTGAGAACCGGCGTATGGTGCGCAGGTTCTCCTCGGAGACATTTATGCTCCTGGTGCCCGACTGGTTTGCTTGGATTGTAAACATATAGTTTCAGTGTTCAGTTTGTCAGATATTTGAGTATGGAGGCCATAACCCTGGACTGCTCCCTGGGCCTGGTTATGCCCTCAAACGGGAAGCCCAGTGTCACGCAGCGGTGGTCACGTCCCTTGTAACCCACTCCGGCGCACAGGCCAGTTTCGGAGTAGAAGAAAAGCTCCTGCCCGTTGTTCACGGGGCTTATCACATCGGGACGTGTCACGCCGTAGCGGTACTCGTCGGCCTCGCGCTGAATAAGGAAACTGTTCTTCAGGCCTTTCAGTTCCTGGGCGGTGGAGTCCGGCATGGGACCCTCCCAGCGGTAGTGGAGGCAGTTGGTAGTGAAAGCCTCGTCGGACAGGGTGGATATCATGTCGGCTCCCACGTACGAGCCGCTTGCAAGCAGATATCCGCCGTTCTCCATGTAATCCTCTATCCTGCGCTGGAGGGATGGCGGGAAGGTGGAATAGTCCTTATGGTAGAGCGTGTCCCCGAGCGAGCGTTTCTGGAGCCCCAGGATGAGGTCAACCACCATATAGTCCTCCAAGTGCACGCTGCCGTCCTGCACAGGCTCGCGGCTGCATGACACGAATGACCATCCGGCATCCATTATGGCCCGGCCGTGTATCTCCGGATAGTCAAAGGTGTTGCCGGCAAGCAGACAGCCGTTGTAGCGGTCATCGCTCATGCCGAGTGAAATCTTCTCGTCGTAGGCAATTGCCTTGCGGTCGAAAATATACTGTGCGCCGCACAGGATAGGCGATTTCATGTACTGCACACCGGGGTCGGAGAGTATGTCGAACCCGAGGGTGGAGTCATTCTCTATGATGGCCGGTCCGCTCAGGCGCTGGAAGCCGTTCACCACCAGAACCGTCCCTTTGCTGCCTGCCACCATTCCGGCGGCAAGCGTCTCGGAAGGCATGCTCTCGCCTCCCTTGTTCACGGCCGTCACCTTGAAACGGTAGATATGGCCTTTCTCAGGCGTCATGCTGTAACTCTCCTCCTGCACGCGCGTCCCGTTGTCAAACCCGTTGTCATCAATGGCGGTATAGACAATGTATCCTTCGGGGACGGCGGTAGGCTCGAGAGTGTCCGGCACAGCCTGCCAGCGGAGCTGGAGCCTGTCACCGGATTCGAGCAGCTGGAGTTTATCTACAGGAAGCGGCTGCACCACGTAGGGGACATTATGCATGAAACTCACGTATCTCAGCATGGATTTGTATATGGAACGTGAGGCCATGAATCGGAAATTGGAGTTCATGGCAAGCTTCATGTCCCAGTAGTTCTGGTGCGAAAGCAGCTCAAGCAGCATGGAGAGCACCTGAGGCTCGCGGCTCTCGCAGTAGTTCCTGTCCCATACGCCGCGCCAACCCCAGTCACGTCCAATCCCGGCCTTTATGTCACGTATCAGCCCGTCAACCACCATATCGGCCAGGTCACGGCTCACTATGCGGTCGTGCCCGTCACCCAGAAGGCCCTTGTTGAAATCGGTGGTGCATATTCCTATTGACCCTACGATGGTATCGCCATAGCGGTATCCGGCATCGGTATGGAGGGCGAAATTAAGCTCGATGGGCACTCCCAGACCGGGATTCGCCTTGTTGAACACCGAGCCTCCGGAAATCCAGTTGGTCATGTACGGGCGGGTCCAGATGTCCTCGCGGTAGTCATCGGCCCCGTTGTATTTGCTATGGACGCTGTCAGGGGCACCGGCAAACCGTGTATAGTACTTGGACCCGATATTATATCGTTCAATCTCCACATCCAGGTCCTGGCGGGTCTCACGGGCCGTACCGCCTCCGAACCTTACTGCATCGGCATTCACGGTGCCCCTGATGGAGCTGCTGTTGTCAAGCGTGACCATACCCTGCGGAGTCTGGCCTTTCTTGAAGTGGAACGTACCGAGGTAGAGCCAGGTGCCGCCGCCCATCCGCTGGTTCACGTGGAAGGTGGTTGTGCCGCCTGAGTGGAATACTATGTAACGGGCGTCATCCACGCGTGTGGAATCGGACTGGTATGTGACATAGACCGCGTAGTCGCCGTCCTCGGGTATATCAGGCATCCACATGGCGGTGGACATCACTGTGCCCGGCCCGCCTCCGGTGGTGGCCGTGAGTGTGGTGACCCCGCTGGCCGAAGGGTATATACGGTCGGATTCGGGCAGGTAACCGCCGCCAACGAATGTCATCCAGCGACCGTCGGTCCGGAAATCATCGGCGCGGACAGCCTTTACGGTCACGCTCCGGCTCTGCCAGTCACGTTCCCTGGCGGTATAGACCACAGCACCCGCATTCTCTAACATGGGAATGAGGAAAGGGTAGGCGAATGACTGGCTCAGCAGGTCCTCGTGCGTGCAATATAGCGGAGGCCGCTGCCATTCCCAAAGTGTGTCACCCTCATCGTAGTAATATCCGTGACTCGGGGTGACAGCCATGTGTATCCCGGACAGGCCGGATACGGGTGAATAGGGCAGGTCTTCATTCTGTTTCCAGGGCTTGCCCTTATATCGGACGTCATTCCAGAGATTCTCCTTTATCACATTGGTCCTTGTCCAGTTTGGGATCATCTCTTCAATGTCGTAGTTGTTGGCATGGACCTTGATGTCGTATCTTTTCAGTTCAGCGGGCAGTGCCTCCCTTACAAGATGGTATATGGAATCATTCAGCTCCCGTCGGAAAAGCTGGTAGCTGAACGGCTGGTTCATGTATATGTCAACGGTCCGGTTCCTGGTACTTATGTCAACCTTCTCGACCCGGATGGGCCTGATGTTGACATCACTCCGGTATTTTTGGAACTGGTTCCGCAACAAAGTGCGCACCTGGGCGCTGTTGGTCTGTGCTAAAGCCACAGGACCCGCAGACAGCAAGGCGGCAATAACCACGGACAGTGTCCTTGTCAGCCTGGACATGAAGGTTGGGCGTTATTTTTTCAACTTGTTCAGTTTGTCAACCACATTCGTGATGCTTTCGTTGAAGTCCTTGTAGAATGTACAATAGAAAGCCTTGGCATTACCAGGTTCGGTGTGGTTGATGCGCTGCGTGAATTCATTGTCAATCTTGAGCAGCTCCACCATGAGGTCATCGGCTGCGGCCTTGTCGGTTCCGGGAACCAGCTCCTTGTAAATCAGACACTCGGTGAACAGGTCACCAATCACGTAACTGATCTCTTTCTTCAGATTTCTGCGACTTGCCATAGTAGTGGTTTTAGAGTATAGAGCAAAGATAATGCAATTGGTCGGCAATTACAATAGCGGGGTGGTTTTTTTACGTTGACTTTGGCGTTGGTTTTGGTGTTGGCTTTCGTCCTGCGGGTGGCGTTGGGTTCCTGACGTGGGGATGGGGTGGCGGAACCGGTTTTTCAGTAGGCTGTGTCAAGGATGTAGGGGGTGCCGCTGGCGGTTATTCCTGCGCCGCTGATGCTGAACCGGCGGCTGAAGGAGTTGTTGTAGAACTCCACGCGGGCGTTACCCTCCTCATCCGTTATCACGTTGGGGTTCCAATATAGCGTGCGGCGGTAGTCCACATCGCCTATAACCGGTCCTGCGGGATAAGTGGGACCGTAATACTCCACCGGTTCGGAGAACCCATGGATCAAAGTGGTCCTTTCACTCAGGTTCCTTATTTCCTTTCCGGTTGGTATTTCATGCTCCTCCTTCAGCTGAACATCTATCAGGTAATACTTCTGAATACTTCCTCTGGCGCCTCCTCCGGGGTTCATGTCCATCATGTCCATGAAATACTCATTGTTCATCTCGTGCCTCATCTTTTCATTCAGCAATGGCACAAGAGGATAGATATGCGGCTTGGTCATGGGTTCGTCATATACCAGGACACTGCGCACATAAAGCATGTCCAGAGAGAATGGATCCTCAATAAGGGCGTCATTCGGAACCTTATCCTTGAAATGGACATACCAGAATACCGGATGGTCAAAATGATAACCCAGCTCGTGCAGGTACCCGTACAGGTCCGTGGTGAATTCACCCTTGTCCAGCACTTTATACGCCTCCTGCTCCACATTCCACGCCTTGAACGTGTCATAGTCTATGAACTGCCGCTTGCCGATGATATCCACCTCCTCCAGCAGGATGCCTTCATCCACATCAATGACTGTGGCCAGCGTGTCTTCGGACTGCCTGTCACCCGACAAGACTTTTTTCGCGGACCTGCTGGGCTTATTGCTGTCCTGGAATTTCTCCAGTTCGCTTATGGCACGCGGCTCCGGAATGCCGGTATAGTCAAGCTTTATCCTGATACTCTTCTCATATTTCACCTTGCCGCTACGCTTGTGGGAGGTCAGTTTTATGGACATGCGGGCCCAGTTGTAGAAATCGCTCAGGTCAAACCCGAAGTATCCGGTGGAATCCGTGGTATATTGGAATGACTCGAACGCAGTCTTGTCATCATACGGGGTAATGGTGGAAAGGACGTTAATGTCACTCACCGGTTTGCGCCTTGAATATGACAGGACCTGCCCGTTCACGTTCAGGCTGTCCTCAACCCTGTATCGCTCACGGAACCCGGTCTGGCCGGTCATGACCTTCCACTCGTAACGCTCCCAACCTTGTACCAGGGTGAGCAAGTCCAGAGCCTTGCGGTGGATGCTGTCATCGCTCTCCATGTAGTAGTCAGGATTATGGATATATCCTCGCAGGTCCGATGAGAGCAGCAGGTTGGACATGAGGTTATCTACACTGCCCGTACCGTAGTCCGCCGCATCCCTCACGGAGATGCAGAACCGGTCCCTTAGCGGTGTGCCGTCCTGTCCGGTCAGCTTCATACGTAGCACCTCATGCGAGAAGGGACTGCGGTTCAGGCTGTCCGTAATAACCTCTATGGACGGAGGGGTGAACTCCGTGTTGTTATGGAAGAAACTCCTTGAAGAGAGTATCTCTCCCTTCTTGCTGTAGAGTGTTATGCGGCACACACCTATTGGCCAGTCGGAGGCATCCATGTCCGTGCTGACGCTGTCCTGTCCCTTCACCTTCTCAAAGTGTATCAGCTCCCCGCGGCATGTAACAGATATTCCCAACTCGTCCTCCTTGCGGTCACTGGTGCGGTATATGTCGGCCCGGATGCTCCTGTCATCCTTTATGTCAAGAAGCATGGAATAGCCGCTCCTTAAGGCCGAGGGCAGGCGCACCCTGCGGCTCTTGCCGTTCTGGTCCACAAAACGCAGTGTGGCGCCACCTGTGCCGGACGGAACCACGCGGAACGACCCCATTCCTTCATGCAGGGTAACCGCCTCTCCTGCATCGTCCGGCAGAGTGAGCGTGCCTGACAGGGGAAGGCCGGAGGCATCGGTCGCCTTGAAGGCCACATTGCCGGGAAGTCCACGAACCAGGCTGCCGCCCTCAGGATAGAACTCCACGTTTATGTTACGGTTCCCGTTCTCATCCTCCTCACGTATGGATTCCAGTTCCAATGCCCCTTTCTTGGGTGGGGGTATTGTCCCTGAATCGAAATCGCCGTCCTTCTTAGGTTTGGACAGGACGGGAAGAACCCTGGAAAAGAATGATTCCGTGCTGAAATCAAACATGTTCTGAGTGTAAGCCCTCACCTCATAGAATCCGCTCGGATAATCAGCGAATCCCTTGAGTGCACGGGACTGCGATGTAGATGGGTCTATAAGCGGGAATGCCCCGTCACACTGTCCGGCTACAATCTTGAGTTTCTGCTGCTCAAGCACCACACCGTTAGGCGACAGCAGATCCACATACAGCACCTTGCTCGGTGCGCGCTTCAAAGTGGTGGCATTGGTTACAAACGCCTTGAACCATATCACCTCGCCCTGGAAATAGGCCGTGTTGTCAAACTGCAGATATACCTTTTCCTGCGGGAACTCGCTGTTGAACTGGTGGATGTTACCTGCAAGATGCATGAGCGTATCCTTGGTGGCACTGACAGCAGGAACCGTCCCCGCCGCCAGTAGCATGGTCATTGCCGATATCAAGATACGTCTGAGCATACAACAGTATATGTGTTTAAATGATTGACTGAAACCCGGTTCAAATATAAACAAAAAACGGATGATTCATGATGCAACAAAGAATTATGAGAAGATATTTTATTGACTCCCGGATACTGCCGTTTCTTATTTTTCCGTCATAATACACTGTAAATCACATGTTTAATATGGCTTGGAAAAATAAGCATGTTTCATCATGCTATTTTTCCGGAATGCTATAGCCCATATAAGCAACGGGCGTTTCCCAATGTGTTGTTAGCAACAGTATATGCATAACAGGCAACTGTCCGCTCCTATCCGGGGTATCCATTGGGCAAATACAGATGTTTCCAACATATCGCCAATTTCATCGTCAGTCATTTCTATGGGCTGAAAAAGAGCGCATCTTAGCGATGGATTAGTCAGATATATCATAAAGCTCGTCTCTCTCTGATATCTTTTGGCATTTCTTATTTTTCCATTATAATTTACTGTTAATCACACCTTTAAATTAGGATGGAAAAATAAGCATAATGAAACATGTTTATTTTTCCAGAATGATTTAGAAAAAAATCCTCCCTAGGAGGCCCTGGCTTCAAAAGTCTAATAAAAAGCTGCCAATATTATCTGTGTTTTTCTCCGTTTAGTGTCCGGCTTTATCTTTTGGCTGGAATGAATATTATTTATATCTTTGAATCTGTTTTCAATCAATCATTTGAACATATATACTGTTGTATGCTCAGACGTATCATGATATCGGCAATGGCCATGCTGCTGGCGGCGGGGAATATACCTGCTGTCAGTGCAGTCAAGGATACGCTCATGCATCTTGCCGGCAACATCCACCAATTCAACAGCGAGTTCCCGCAGGAGAAGGTCTATCTGCAGTTTGACAACACGGCCTACTTCCAGGGGGAAGTGATATGGTTCAAGGCATTCGTCACACACGCCACCACCCTGAAACGTGCCCCTAGCAAGGTGCTGTATGTGGACCTGCTGTCACCGGAAGGGATAATCGTGGAGCAGCAGAAACTCAAGATTGTGGCCGGACAGTGTGACGGGGCTTTCCCGCTTATTGACCCGTCCACATCGCAGTCCCGTGCACTCAAGGGAATGCAGAACTATCCGAGCGGGTTCTATGAGGTTAGGGCTTACACGCAGAACATGTTGGATTTCAGTCCTGAGTCATTCTTTTCCAGGGTGCTCCCAGTCCTGTCCAAACCCAAGAAGGACGGCGATTTCGATTCAGGTACCATACCCAAGCCCAAGAAAGGGGCGCTGGAGCTGGAGCCTGTGCGCGAGGATGAGGACCAGGGGAACCGCAAGGTAAACCTGACGTTCTATCCGGAGGGAGGCAGTCTGGTTCGCGGGCTTCCGGGCAATGTGGCCTTCAAGGCTACCGATGCCTCCGGCCTTCCCCTTTCAGGAACGCTTACACTGCCCGATGGAGCTGGTCAGACTGTGACCATACATGAAGGTATGGGCTCGTTCCTGACCACACCCTCAGGCGCGATTGCGGAGACTGTACAGTTCACCGACGAGTCTGGGAACAGCCGCAGGGAACGCCTGCCCTCGGCCCTCAAGAGCGGATACTCCATGCTGCTTGACATAAAGGATGACCGGAGCATCCGGGCTGACATATACCGCACCAGTGACCGCAAGGAGGACGAGCTGGGGATATCTGTTACCTGTCGCGGGGAGCTGATACACTTTGAGAAGGTGAAGGGACAGGAAAGCGTCAGCACGGACATGGACGCATCTGACTGGCCTATCGGTGTATGCCGCATAACACTGTACAGCAAGAAGGGCGAGATACTGTCATCCCGCAGCTTCTTCCACAACAACACGGAGTTCACCCCTCCGTCAATAGAGATCCTTTCCGACAGCCTGAGCCGCAGCCCCTTCTCGCATGAGGTGCTCCGCATGAAGCTGACCGGACAGGACGGCGCACCGCTAAGGGACCGGTTCTGCCTGTCCGTGAGGGACGCGGCGGACTACGGTACGGGCAGTGTGGACAACCTCATGTCCAACCTGCTGCTCTCGTCGGACCTGCGCGGGTATATCCACAATCCTGACTACTACATGGAGAGCGATGACAGCATCCACCGGAAGGCTCTGGACCTGCTTACCCTTGTCCAGGGATGGGAGCGTTACGAGTGGAAGGTCATGACCGGCCAGACAGGGTTCCGTGAACGATACAGGGTTGAGGACAGCATTAACGTGAACGGTCAGCTGCTGACGTACTCCGGGCACAATCCCGTGTCCGGCATGAACATACTGGCCACAGTAACCCCGTATGACGACAAGACGGCATTCGAGTCATTCCGATACACCACGGACTCCACCGGATACTTCGGGTTTGACCTGAGCGATTTCTATAACTGGGCCCGCATGTCCATAAAGCTCACCTCATACAAACGTAACGGCAAGGTGAAGTACGAGACAAGCACCAGGATTAAACTTGACTATACCGACATTCCGGAGCCGAGAGCCATCACTGAAATGGAGAAGATGCAGGACAACAAGCCCCTGAAACCTAAGAAAGAGGAAAAGACCACCGCCAGACAGCCCGAAGACACGCTTGCCACAGTTATTGATGTAGATGAAGGCATCCTGCTGGACGAGGTGGACATTATAGCCAAGCGGCAGTTCATAGACTATGACACTTTCAGGGCCTGGAACGTGGAGCAGGAGGCTATGTTCCAGCTTGACAAGGGGGAATACACCACGGACCTGTTCGGCTATCTGACCGAGTTGGGGTATCATTTCCATTATCCGGTTTTCTTCTATGTCCACTATAAGGAGAAAGTCCCGAGAGATGCCATTATGGCGGACCCGTACACGCTTGACATGATGTCCATCCGCAGTGTCCTGGTATATGACGAGCCTATGTACAGGAAACACATATACGACCTTGTCCCTCTGCTGAATGAAAAGATGAAGCACCAGATGAACACAGAGTATTTCATCGAAATGATGGACATAAGCTCAAAGTATTTCCTGATAGATATCCTGCTGAAGGAGGAACATGAGCTTCCCACCAGGAAGGAGCTGAGGAACTTGAGCGACAGGGTCACGCTGGTGCAGGGGTTCTCCGAACCGGTGGAGTATTACGGTCCCACCTATCCAACAGGACCGGTTATAGGCGATGTGGACTACCGCCGCACGCTATATTGGAACCCTAATGTGATAACGGATGAGGAGGGCAATGCCCGAGTGGAGTTCTACAACAACTCATTCAGCCGCCGTTTCAGTATCAGCGGCGCAGGCATAACAGCCAGCGGCACACCATACGTGCTGGATGCCGACTACTGATTATCAGGCGGGGATGATGAAACTGATGGCCTGGGGGATTATTTCGATGCGGAAATCCTGGCCGGACAGCATCTCGCCGTCAAGACACAGTTCTATGGTTTCGTCGCTGTGCACCCTCACCACTTTTGACTGCCGGTAGATGAAGTGCCTGCTGGCCTTGGGGTCATCCAGATGTGTCCCTAATGAATAGAACTTGAGCAGGCCGAGGAAGGTGAGCAGGGTGGTGGTCTTGCAGTATCCCACCTCTATGAGCCCGTCATCGTTCCTGGCGCGTGGTGAGCAGAAGAACTCGCCTCCCACGTGGTTGTTGTTGCCGAGAGTGCATAGGAGCATACGCTTGTCGGGATTGAGCTCTTCACCGTCGGCACGGACTTTGATGCGGTTGAAGCGTCCGCAGAATATGGCTTTGGCTATGCCCCAGCGGTAGGGGTTCTTCCAGCCTTTGCGGCTCAGGCGGTTTGCGGTGGATGCTACGACGGAATCGAAACCGAAATTGCATACGTTTATGGAGTAGCGGTCGCTGTTCACCTTCATAATGTCAATCTTGTGGGGTGTTCCGTTCACCAGGTCCCTGATGCTCAGGAAATCCTTGTCCTTGTAATATTTTATGAAATCATTGCCGCTGCCGTATGCCAGGACAGCCAGGTGCTTGTTCTGGGCTCCCACCATTCCTGTGGCTACCTCGTTGATGGTGCCGTCGCCTCCGCAGGCCACAAAGCAGGTCTCTGTGTCAGGATGTTCGGCACAATATTCCTTCACGAACAGGGTGGCGCTTTTCTCAGCGGTTGTCCTGTATATCTCAAATTCTATGGGTTTGTCCAGTTGCCTGATGTCGGCCTCTATCTTGTAGGCGTTTCCGGCTTTGCTGGGCTCGTCATTGATGATAAAACAGTATTTCATATTTGTTACAGATATCTGTTTTACAGTAAAAAGTTTTGCAAATATAGTGCAAGCGCAGTTTAATTGGACATTTTTTTTCGCTTTTAAGGAAAAACGAAAGCACTTCTTGTATATCTTAGCGCTACAAAAAGATATTAAAACATGAAAAAGAGTGTCATTGCAGTTGTTTTCACGCTCTGCCTGAGCGGGTCGGTCATGGCCGTCAAACCTATTGAGACCGATGGCTTTGAACTGTACCGCAACAGTTTCAAGGTCGATCTGGCATCACTTGTGTTCCTCTCACCGCAGATAGAGTGGGAGCACTTTACGGATACCCGTTTCTCCTATGGGATGTATGCGCAGGCTCATTTCATGAACCGGAGTTCGTTCAGGGACCAGGAAAGGAGTCCGGGCAAGCAGGTGGCCGGGGACGGAGAGAAGTATGACATCAAGTGGGACCGCCGCTATAAGGGTGTCATGATATGTCCGGAAGGACGTTTCTATGTGGGCAGGAAACCGGCCAGGGGCTTTTATCTTGCCGCCCGTACGGACATGGGCGTCTTCAGGGAGGTGTTCGATATAAAGAAACTGCATCTGATTGAGGGTGTGGACAATTATTCCGAAGGTGACTGGGAGCGTCTCGGCCATGAGAACGGAGTGATGGTCTATGGCTTGGGATGCGGATTCGGAATGGGTTGCCAATACTATTTCGGCAGGAACTCACATTGGGGCATTGATACCAATACTTTTATCAAATCGGACTGGAAACTGGGCGATGACGGTGAGAATGTATGGGAATGGCTGAACGGTGCCGGACTGATGTTTGATTTGAATATCTCAATCCTATACAGATTCTGACAGGTTTTTATAAAAACTTAAGTGTGCTTAGTTTGTAGGGTTGCGCATTTTTGACGAAATTTGCGTCACTTTTACTGTTGCAAGGAGTTTTAATAATCACATAAAATTGAAATGAGTACAAAAAGTGCATTACAGATTGCCCGTGCCGCTTATCAGCCCAAACTTCCCAAGGCTCTCCGCGGTGCATTGAAAACTGTCGAGGGTGAGCCCACACAGTCAGTTGCCGATCAGGAAGAGGTGAAGAAGCTCTTCCCCAACACATACGGTATGCCGTATCTCAAGTTCGAGCCGACTGAGGGTTCAGTGGCCAGGAAGACCCTTAACGCAGGTGTTATCCTGTCCGGCGGTCAGGCTCCCGGCGGTCACAACGTGATAGCCGGTCTGTTTGACGGACTGAAGAGACTGGATCCTGCCAACAAGCTGTACGGTTTCATCTTGGGCCCCGGTGGCCTGGTGGACCACAACTATATGGAGCTTACAGCCGATAT
The DNA here is from genome assembly GCA_017612875.1 of Bacteroidaceae bacterium. Classification (GTDB taxonomy): domain Bacteria; phylum Bacteroidota; class Bacteroidia; order Bacteroidales; family Bacteroidaceae; genus Colenecus. The sequence continues at coordinate 14,931 of JAGAEZ010000029.1, forward strand.
CATTGACGAGTACCGCAATACGGGCGGTTTCGACATCATAGGTTCAGGCCGCACCAAGCTTGAGAAGAAGGAGCAGTTCGACAAGGGTCTGGAGATACTGAAGGCTCTTGACATCAAGGCTCTGGTCATCATAGGCGGTGATGATTCCAATACAAACGCATGTGTTCTGGCTGAGTACTACAAGGCTATAGGCGCAGGCGTGCAGGTGATAGGCTGCCCCAAGACTATTGACGGCGACCTCAAGAACTCGGAGATAGAGACTTCATTCGGTTTCGATACAGCTACCAAGGTCTATTCGGAGATCATAGGTAACATAGAGCGTGACTGCAACTCAGCCCGCAAGTACTGGCATTTCATCAAGCTGATGGGACGTTCCGCCAGCCACGTTACCCTGGAGTGCGCTCTCCAGACCCAGCCCAACATCACCCTGATAGGTGAGGAGGTTGAAGCCAGGAACCAGACTCTGGATGACATTGTAACATACATCGCTCAGGCTGTTGCCGACCGTGCGGCACGCGGTATGAACTTCGGTACCGTGCTGGTCCCGGAGGGTCTGATAGAGTTCATACCCGCCATCAAGAAGCTCATAGCTGAGCTGAACGACGTGCTCGCCGCCAATCAGGCTGAGTTCGATACCGTTGCTGCCGACAAGAAGATCCAGTATATCGTGGGCAAACTCTCTGCTGCCAATGCGGCTATCTTCAAGAGTCTGCCGGAGAGCGTGAGCCGTCAGCTGGCTCTGGAGCGTGACCCGCACGGAAACGTTCAGGTGTCACTCATAGAGACCGAGCAGCTGCTGGCCGATATGGTTGGCGTAAAGCTGGCAGAGTGGAAGAAGGAGGGCAAGTATCAGGGCAAGTATGCCACACAGCACCACTTCTGCGGATACGAGGGCCGTTGCGCAGCTCCGTCCAATTTCGATGCTGACTACTGTTACAGCCTGGGTTACAACGCATCCATGCTTATTGCAGCGGGCAAGACCGGTTACATGTCATCAATCAAGAACACGGTCGCTCCCGCTGACCAGTGGATTGCAGGCGGTATTCCTATCACCATGATGATGAACATGGAGAAGCGCAACGGCGAGATGAAGCCGGTTATCCGCAAGGCTCTTGTTGAGCTGGACGGCGCTCCCTTCAAGGAGTTCGTGAAGCATCGTGAGGAGTGGGCCCGCGAGACCTGTTTCGTATATCCCGGTCCCATTCAGTACTTCGGTCCCGCTGAGGTATGTGACCAGCCCACCAAGACTCTCAAGTTGGAGCACAAATAAAAGACAGGATTGATGTCGGCCCGTAAAGGCTCAACCGGCAGAAGCGGCACTGCCCGCAAGGGCGGTAAGGCCGCAGGAAAAAGGAAAGGAGGGAATTCCCGGAAACGCGTGAAGGGAAGTTCCTCCGTTTCCGGCTCTATGCCGGGGTGGGTTCACTGGTCAGGCACAATAATACTGCTTGCTCTAGTTGCGGCGGGAGCTTTCTTCGTGCTGCTTAAACCCTATTTCTACAGATGGAAACCCTGTTTCGGTGAGAAGGAGTACAGTGTGTGCCTTCCTTCAGGATACCTGTATTACGGGATTGACGTGTCCCATCACCAGGGACGGATAGACTGGCAGCGTGTGGCTGCGTCATCGGCAGTGAGCGAGTATCCGCTCAAGTTCGTTATCATGAAGGCCACAGAGGGCGGCACGTTCAAGGATCCTAATCTGGAGGAGAACCTGACTGCGGCAAGGGAGGCAGGTTTCGTGTGCGGGGTGTATCATTTCTTCAATCCGGCCTCCTCGCCGTCGGTCCAGGCCGCATTCTTCAGGGACAATGTGCAGCTCACGGCAGGTGACCTGGTCCCGGTGGTCGATGTGGAGACCGAAGTCAAGGATGTCAGGAAACTGCAGAAGGACCTGTCGGAGTTCCTCGGGGCTGTGGAGTCGTTTTTCGGGGTGAAACCGGTCATATATACCTCGGTCAAGTTCCGTCGCCGTTACCTCAACGCCCCCGCTTTCAGCCAGTACTGTTTCTGGGTGGCGCATTACTATGTCGATGAGCCTGCCACCGACCTGGACTGGTCTTTCTGGCAGTTCTCGGACCGCGCCCGGATTGACGGAATCTATGGCCTCACGGATATTGATGTCTTCCGTGGAACCGAAACCGCCTTCGATTCCCTCCGCCTGAAGAAATAGGTAGCGGAGGAATACCGCTCTAAAAAAGACAGAAAAACTTTCTACCTGCAGTCATAGTAACTCACGCGTCGCGTGAGTTGCCTGGCGTGAGCCAGCCGTTCGCGCAGCGAACTAAAAAACGGCCGAAGGCTTCGCTCATTGCAGCAAACCACTACTGCTCCAAAAAAGAGAAGGGACGCAATTGAGATTGCGTCCCTTCTCTTTTTTCAGAATAAATTTACTTTGCTGCAATGAGCGAAGCCTTGCGGAAATCCTTCATGAGTTTCTCAAGTTCCAAAGAAGCCTTGCGGGCACGGGTACCGGCAGCCTTGTTGCCTTTTTCCACTTGAGCGGCGGCATCCTTAGCAAATGCGCTGTAAAGCTCAGCAGCCTTTTTCAAAATCTCTTCCATAGTTGTTTGTTATTGAAATGATTGAACAATTAATTCATGTTGACGCAAAAATAGCACTATTTCTTTATGTTGCAAAGGTCGATGAAGTTTTTTTTAAGAAAAGTTGCAAAAGTTGTTTAAAATATGCTCTATAAGTCATAAAAACAGATTCTGCTGCCTCCGCATTAGATATTTTCAATGTAAATGCTTATTTTTGCTGTTGTATTGCAAACAATGTGAACGTATGAGAAAACTTTTACTTTTGTTCCTGAGTTGCCTGATGACAGGCTGGGTTTTTTCAAAGGACAATCTTTCGGCCTCTTCGAAATACGGTCCGGGCGCGGTTCCTGTCGAGAACGGCAAGGTTACTTTCAAGACCTCCATCCCACTGCCTGCAGGAACTGACATTGACAAGTGTTACGAGAAAATGCTGTCTTGGGCCAAGGGGCGGTTCGCGCTGCCTTATGCCAGGAACGCTTATATTGTATCGGAGAATCCTGAAAGCCACCGTTTCGTGTTCAATGTGGAGCAGACCCTGGTTTTCAAGAAATCGGCATTTGAGAGTGATGAATCAAGGATAATCTATAATTTCGCCTTGAACCTGAGTGACGGCAACTGTAACGTTACGGTAACAGACATCAAGTACCGTTATGAGGAGGAGCGCTACGGAGGAGGCGTGGCTTTCACAGCCGAGGACTGGATCACGGATGAGGAGGCTTACAACCGCAAGAAAACCAAGTTCCTGAAAAAGACCGGCAAGTTCCGTATCAAGACAATTGACATGAAGGACATGCTGTTCCAGAGAGTGCAGGAAGAGTTGGCAGGTGAATGAACGTTTTTGAACCGGTACGGGCATGGTCAAGGATGACAGACTTTACAGACTCCTGGAGGTGGATGAGAGTGCATCGGACAGCGAGATAGCCGCCGCATACGGACGGCTGTGCGTGCAATATCCCGAAACCGACCCTCACCGTGCACAGATTGACTATGCCTTTTCCGTCCTGTCCGATATATCCAAAAGGGCCGAGTATGACATTACCGGAAAGACCGGAAAAAAGACAAGACGTGCCAGGGGCGGTTCCAACCGGAATCTTGACAAGGCCCGCAGCATACTGAATACGGTCTTCCTGCTTGGGGCGGCGGTGACAGCGGTCCTGTTCCTGCTGCAGTTCTCCGGCTACAGCACCACTCCTTTCTATTGGGCTTGCGGTATTTCGCTTGTCATCAAATTAACTGAATATATTCTCAGGCTTATTCCATAGATGGCGGTCTGCCTAAACATATTCCATCGTTTTCACGGGATACCGGCACGGTTGTTTTCCGTTGCCTTGCTTTTGCAGGTTTCCGGGGTATGCCTCTCCCAGAGCACCCTTTCGCAGAATCAGGACGGGTTCAACGGGGAGCTTATGGACGGGTTCATGAATATGGAGCCTTCCAAGGATTCAACCGTCGTGGAGCGGGTGGTCTCGCATGAGTACAGCCAGTGGGTCATGGACCCTGATACGGGATTGCCTGAGGAAGTCGAACCTGATTCCCTGCATCATCTGTTCCAATATGTCCATCTGACTGATGGTCTTGAAGGGAGTTACAGCCATCTGGGCAATATGGGTTCGCCGCGTCTTTCGCGTCTCTATTTCGAACGTGAGGAGATTCCGTCGTTCATGTTCGACTCACCGTTCGACTTCTGGATAAGGCAGCCGTCGGACTTCAGGTTCACCGATACCAAGACTCCTATCCTCAAGATAGATTATTATAAAGGTGGTGACAAGCGTACGGGCGAGGAGCGTATCAAGGGATTCTTTGCTGCCAATTTCGGAAGGAAGACAGGGATAGGCTTTGACATGGACTATCTCCTGGGGCGCGGCCGTTACGAGAACCAATCGACATCGTTCTTTGACAGCCGGCTCTATGCCTACCACAGGGACGAGGTCTATAGCATATATGTCACTGTCAACAGGGACAAGATGAAACTTGCGGAGAACGGAGGTATTCTTGACTACCGTTACATAACCAGCCCCGAGGCCATGGCGGAAGGACGCAAGCAGTACAGCGCCGAGGATATCCCGTTCAGGTTATACAGCAACTGGAACAATCTGGACAGGAAGCAGGCCTTGCTGAACCAGAGCGTGTTGCTGAGCAAGCAGATAAGCTATCTGGACAGCATAGGTGACACCGTCTTTGCCCGGAGGAGAACCGTAGAATACGGAAAGGTGGCCCATACCCTTGAGATAGGCAAGCTCTCACGCAAGTATCAGTCGTGGTCATTGCCCGATTTCTATTACGAGCGTACCTTCCTGAACAATGACTCGGTTGACAGGGTATCCGATTTCTATGTGACCAACACATTGTCTTTCTCGCTTCTGGAAGGCTTCAGCAAGTGGGCTGTGGCCGGCCTGTCGGCATACATCGGGTTTGAGCACAAGAATTATTCCATGCCGGATACCTTGGGAGGTGACTGGAACAGTGAGTATATGCGCCGTTGGGGGGAGAACAATCTCTTTGTGGGCGGCCGGTTGGAGAGGAAAACCGGCGACAACCTCTCGTTCAGTGCCGACGCCATGACTGTCATTCTCGGCGACGAGTTGGGAGACATAGAAATAAACGGCGAGATTGAGCTGAACCACATGCTTTTCGGGGAGGAAGCCAGGCTCGGTGCCGATGTCACGGTAAGCGCCCTGACACCATCGTTCTTCATGGAGAAATACCACTCCACCTTCAGCTGGTGGGACAACAGTCTTGACAAGGAGCTGCGCACCCGGATAGGAGGCTGGCTTGATTTCGGGAAGACCGGTACCCGCCTGAGCGTGGACGTGGAGAGCGTATCCAACTACACATATCTCAAAAACACCGGGATAGGCTATGACAACGGCAGTGGCATAGAGATTCCCACATATAACATAACCGCTACCCAGGACAAAGGCTCCATACAGGTCCTGAGTGCCCAGCTCCGGCAGAACCTCAAGGCCGGTCCGCTGCATTGGGACAATGTCGTGACATGGCAGCTGTCAGGCGATGAGGATGTCATTCCGCTGCCCGCGTTCAACATTTTCTCCGACCTCTATTTCAAATTCATATATTACAAGAGGCTTCATATAGAGATAGGGGCCAATGCCGTCTGGTTCACACGCTACAAAGCCCCGTCCTACTGTCCTGCAGTGGGTATGTATCACACCCAGAGCAGCCAGTGCATACAGGAGGTGGGCGGATACCCCCTTATCACAGGGTATCTGAACTGCTCTATCCGGGGCGTGCGGTTCTATGTGATGTACTATCATGCCAATGACGGGCTGTTAAACAATACCGACTCTTTCATGGTGCCGGGTTATCCGGCCAATCCGGGTATGGTGAAGTTCGGACTGAGCTGGCCGTTGTTTGATTGATTTTTCCGAATGATACGCTGGGGATTCATAGGGTGCGGTCAGGTGACCGAGAAGAAGAGCGGTCCGGCATTCGCCAAGGCCGAGGGTTCGTCCATATATGCGGTCATGAGCCGTGACGCTGCCAAGGCCCGCTCGTACGCAGAGCGTCACTCTATAGGCAAGTGGTTCACCGATGCCATGGATATAATCGACAATCCCAATGTGGATGCCGTATATATAGCCACACCACCGTCGTCACATGCCACATACGCCATCATGTCCATGAAGGCCGGAAAGCCTGTCTATATCGAGAAACCCATGGCGCAGAGCTACGATGAGTGCATGAGGATAAACCGGGTGTCGCGTGATACCGGTGTCCCCTGTTTCGTGGCATACTATCGCCGTTATCTTCCCTATTTCGATAAGGTACGCGAGCTGACGGGAAGGATCGGCAAGCTCATCAACGTGCAGATAAGGTTCGCCCAGCCGCCCAAGGAGCTGGACTATAACAGCACGAACCTTCCCTGGAGGGTCATTCCCGATATTTCAGGCGGAGGTTACTTCTATGACCTTGCCCCGCATCAGATTGACATGATACAGGAGCTGTGCGGCTGTATAATCGATGCCTACGGGGTGTGCAGCAACCGGGCCGGACTCTATCAGGCCGAGGATACGGTAAGTGCCTGCTTCAAGTTCGAGACAGGACTTGTTGGCTCGGGTTCATGGTGTTTCGTGGCCGATGAGTCAGCCAAGGAGGACCGCATAGAGATCGTGGGTGACAAGGGTATGCTCTGTTTCTCCGTTTTCACCTTCCAGCCCATAGCGCTGCACGATTCTGAAGGACGGCATGAATTCGATATCCCCAACCCCGAGCATGTGCAGTTCCCTCTTGTCCAGGCGGTGGTTGACCACCTGAACGGAAAGTCCGTATGTACCTGTGACGGCATAAGCGCCACGCCCACCAACTGGGTCATGGACCGTATTCTGGGCAAGTTCTGAAAGAACATATTCCGTTTTATCCCCCCGAAAAAAAGCCCGGGCGGCTTTGATACCGTCCAGGCCTGACTAACAACTACGGATTTATATTAGGTCAGAAACACCAGCCCATTGTGACCATGAGCTTGTCTTTCTTCGTGATATAGTCGATGTCGATGTCGTCGTCATACTGGTTCAGGTTGAACCCGTTCTGCCTGTTGGTGTGGATGTAGGCCACATCAATGTAGAACTGTGAGTCCGACTCATCGACGGCAGAGCAGTAGCCGAGCCCGAGAGTGAAGTTCCTGACCCTTCCCAATCTCTCGGTCTGGAAATCCAGACGTCCCAATTCTCCGTTCGTACCTGCATTGAATTCCGAATCTCCCAAATAGACCAATGCATCCTCCCTGATCATGGGGCTTGTGGTGTTGTAACCTGCCCTGAGGCTCAGCTTTCCTATGTTCTGCTCTATACCGCACGAAAGTGTTGAATAATCCTTGTAATCTATGGCTCCCTGTCCTGACATCCTCTTGTTGCCGACCGAAAGCGATGCACGCTCCACGAAGTGGTTCTCGTACTCGACTCCTAAGGCAGTCTTCCCGATGGTGAAACCGGCGCTCAGGTTGAGTGACAGGGGTGATGATATGCTGTAGTCTGTATAGCTCTCAAACTTGTCAGGGTCATTGTATTCGGTGAGATTGTGGGCGAACATGACATCGGAGTAACCCATCTCCTGCCTGAACCATGTGGGGCTCTTCACGGCTACTCCGAGCCTGAGGGGTTGGATGGGACGGACAATCATGCCTGCTGCCACATTCCATCCGTTTCCTGTGGCGGTATTCATCTTTGCCGCATTGAGCTTGTACTTCTGGTTCACACCTTCCGGGGCTTTGGCGTAGTAGTCCATGATATAACCCTCCGACCATGTGTCGGTTGACAGCAGACCAAGTGTGATTCCGAAATAGAACAGGTCCTTGGCGTTGTACGATATGTTGAAGTCAAAGGATTTTACCTTGTTCTTCTGATGGTCCTCAAAGTCGCACCAGATCTCGTCGTTGTTGGCGTCGTTGAATGACTCATAGAATGTGAGGGTCTTGTCCAGGTTGAGCAGGCGGCGGTATGAGAATCCGAAATTCACGTAACCGTGGTCACCTTCATTCCCGCATACCACGAACGAGAGGTTGTCAAGGTCCATGCCTATATCCGACTTGTCATTGCCGGAGTAGTAGGTGGTGTAACCGTCATATCCGAGTATCTCGTGGCTCTCGCTTGAGAAGGGCGATGTCTCTACCGATGTCCCGAACCCTGAAAGCGTGGCATTGACTTCACTCTTATGATAGGCCGCAATGCCGGCGGGGTTGTGGCTGATGACTGACATGTCATTGCCAAGTGCGCTCATGGCACCTCCCATACCCACATATCTTGCGGTTCCGTTGAGCTCCTCCTCGAACAGCTTGGCTGCGTCGAACGAGGTCTGTGCACCGGCGGTAATGACCGTCCCGACTGCTGCAATCAGCATATATGATCTTCTCTTATTCATAGTTGTATCTTTTATGTCGTTATTGAAATTGTCCTTAATCACTCATTGTCGGTAGGGTATCTCAACGACGGCCGCCGGAGCTGCTGCGTCCGCCACCGGAGGAGCTGCCGGAAGAGCTGCGGCTTGAGGAACCGCTGAAGCTGCTTGAAGAGCCCGATGATGATGACACGCTACGGCTGCTACTGCTGCTGTAACTGCTTGAACTGCCGCTGTAGCTGCTTGAGCTGCTGCTGTAGCTGCTTGAACTGCGCGATGAGGATGAACTTACACTACGGCTGCTTGAGCTGCTCGGAGTGGTTATGGTACGGCTCGTGCTGCTTGAGCTGCGGGTCGGGTTCGTCACGGGAGTACGTGTCCCCACGGTACCGGCTGAACCTGCGCTCACGCTGCGTGAGACATTGGTGACTGATGATGATGTGGTTCCTGTACTGCGTGAAGCGCTGCTCTCATCGGTCACGGTGCGGTTGGCACTGGTGCTGCTCGGACGGTTATAGGTCGAAGCCGACGATGACTGCGTGGAACGGGTAGCCTGCGTGGCCTGTGTAGAGGTGGCCGTGCGGCTGCTCGTGCCGGTACCGGAGACCGAACGGCTGGATGAGCCTGCCGATGTGGAGGTGGATGCCGAGCGGCTTGAAGCGGCCGGAGCCACGCTCCTTACCTGCTGTGTGCCGGAGGATGTCACGGAGCGGCTGCCTGTGGATTGTGACACGCTCCTTGACGAGGTCGTTGCGGACGCGCTCCTTGAAGAGGTGGCAGCGGATGCGCTCCTTGAAGAGGTGGCAGCGGATGCACTTCTGGAAGCGGTGCTGCTCACGCTCCTTGCGGAGGAGGCCGATGCGCTTGAGGCAAGGCTCCTGGAGCCGTTCAGTGATGAACCTCTCGTTGCCACTGACCTGCCGGAGAGACCGCTGTCCCATCCGCGACCCTGAGGCCTTGAAGGATTGAAGTTCTCTACACGCGATACGATTCTCCTGTCACGTGCGTTAACCGGGCCCACATAGGCGTGGGGGTAATACGGACCGTAGGAATAGGGGCTGTAATACCAGGAATCATAATACCATGTGTTATAATACCAGGGATCATAGTACCAGGGATCGTAGTACCATGAGGAGTAATAACCGTAGTACCAGGGATCATAATAATAAGGTGTGTAGAGATACCTGTTGAAATAATGGGTACGGTACCATGCGGGATCCCAGAGTATGAAATCCCAGTATGCCATATCCCAGATGAGGTCGGCATAGAGCCCCCAGTAGGTGCGTCCGTTCCTGTGGAAGCGGTACAGGCGCAGGGTGTTCTCGTAATCTTCGATAGCGTCCTTGTAGCCGTCGGAGTATGAGCCGCCGCCGTTGGCGAGCACATAGACGGTGTCATGTATATAGACAGGCGCATCCATGATTGCGAAATCATCGAACTCTACACTCTGTATATCGGATGAATAACGGCGGTTGTACTCATCGGGATCACGATTCTCTATTATCTGCCGTGTAGTGGCGGGAGCTGTAGTTGCCGGAGCAGCCGATGCTGCCGGAGCTGATACTGAGGCGGACTTGCCTGATGAGCCAGTTGAATACAAGTCATTCCTCTGTGCAAAGGTTGTTACTGACGCTGCCAGAAAAACCATCATTAAAACTGACTTTTTCATAACCGTATTCTTTAAAAAGTTAGACATATCGTTTTTGCGTTTGTTTCCAATGCAAAAATAATCCTGGAATATTACTCTGATCAGGGAAAACCCCTATTCTTACGGGGGAATTTTCCTAAAAAACAAAGAATCTGTTTTGATTTGTTTCCATAATCTTTTCAACCAACAAACCAAAACAGATTCTGATGGCCGGAAAAGCCATCAGTAATATACTGCAGGGCTTGTTTTGAAGGTGTTCACTCCAAATACTGCATGATCCTTCCGCTGATCTGCAGCAGGGAGATCTCGCAAACCTTGGTGTCGTACTGGACCTGGAGGAGGCTCTCTTCGGCATCCAGAAGGGATTTCTGCGCCTCGCGCATCTCTATTCCAGATAGGTTGCCGAGCATGTAACGCTCCTGGGCTATCTCCATTGTCTCCTGTGCGGTCTTGAGGTTCTGCTCCTGGAGCTCCAGAAGAAGCAGGTTGTTGCAGTATGCCTGCCAGAAATCATCCAGGTTGGCACGGAGCTGGAGCTCGAGCTGGTCAATGGTGATATCGGCGTTCAGCTCGTCCAGGATGGCGTTGCGCTCCTGTGTGCGCTGCTTGCCGTTCACGAGGTTCATTCCTAAGGTCGCGCCGAAACTCGGTCCCCAGTTGGTCCGGTCGGTATATGTGCTGTTCCCGTAATAGTTCTGAGTAAGCCCGTATGCTGCATTCAGCCTGAGGTACGGATAGTTGCGGGACTGTACGGTCCTGCGGTCCATACGGGCGAGCGCACGGTTGCTTTCAGCCCTGAGCAGCGACGAGTTGGTCCTCATCATGTCATCGTATAGCGACTGATAGTCCAGCCCGGTGAGCAGGGTGATGGCGGTATCGGCGGCCACATGTACCGCACGGAGGTCCTGGTTGGACATGAGGCGGTTTATCCGGATGTTGGCCGATGCCACAGCCTCGTGCTGCTTGAGGCTCTTGGCACTGTCGGAATTGAAATAGACCTGCGCCTGCTGGTAGTCAAGACGGGAATCACCGCCCATGTCGTAACGCTCGCTCGTAATGCGCAGACGCTCACGTGAAAGGGCGGTAGCGTAATCCAGGTTCCGGAGGTGAATGGTCTGCCTGACCAGATTGTAGTACTCGGTAGTCAGGCTTGCTATGTAATCCTCAATGGTGATGCGTGTCTGTAAGGTGCCCTGGTTGTGCAGCTCCTCCATCCGGTCACGGGTGGCCTGTATGCTGAATCCTTCGAATACTGTCATGTCGGCACGGATCTGGGCATTCAGAGTGTGGTCCAGCACGTTGCGGTTGGATACGGTGGAACCGTCCGATGCGAGAGTGGCGTCATTGCTGGCCATGGAGCCGGAGTAACCGCCCGATACCGATACTGTAGGCATTCCGCCTGCGTATGCCCATGAGTCGTTGTTGGCGGCTTTCTCCTCGGATATGTTCACGAGCCTTATCTGATAGCTTTCACGGATACCCTCCTCAAGACACTCCCTGAGAGTCATTATCTGAGCTGTGGAACCAAGACAAATAGCTATGGCTGCTGCGGTTGCTGTTATTCTGAGCGGTTTCATTTCTTGTCTCTTTTTTTGCGGTCAGTTGAAATGTAACTATAGACGGCCGGAACAATGTACATGGTAAAGAAGGTGGAGATGAGCATACCGCCTACTACGGCTGTACCCATAGCCACACGTCCGGCGCTGCCCTCGCCGTGAGCGAACATAAGCGGCAGAAGGCCGAGCATGGTCGATGTACTGGTCATGAGGATAGGCCTGAGACGTTGCACGGATGCCTGGCGGATGGCCTCAGCCTTGTCAATGCCGTTTCCCTGCTTCTGATTGGCGAACTCCACAATCAGGATACCGTTCTTGGCCACAAGTCCTATCAGCATTATTATTCCTATCTCGCTGAATATGTTCATGGTCTGTCCGCCGCCACGGATGAATACCAGTGCCCCGAACACAGCCAACGGTACGGTGATCATGACTATGAGAGGATCCTTGAAACTCTCGAACTGTGCGGCAAGCACCAGATAAATGAGCAGCAAAGCCAGTCCGAATGCGAACAGCAGGCTGTTGGAACTCTCGCGGAAATCCTTGGACTCACCGGTAAGCGCTGTACGGAAGGTGTCGTCAAGAGTCTCCTTGGCAATCTTGTCCATCTCGTCAAGCGCCTGGCCAAGAGTGTATCCCTTACCCAGTCCGGCCGACACTGTGGCCGATACAAAGCGGTTGTAGCGGTACAGACGCGGGGGAGCGATATCCTCCTTCAGGTCAACCAGGTTCTCCATCTGTATCATATCGCCGCTTCCGCTGCGCATGTATATGGATTTGAGCGCCTGTGTGGTGTTGCGCTGCTGACGGTTTATCTCACCTATTATATCATACTGCTTTCCGTTCATGTAGAGGTAACCCATACGCTGTCCGCTCAGTCCCCACTGTAGGGTCTGGGCGATGTCGCGGGTGCTCACACCAAGAAGGTTGGCTTTCTCGCGGTTGATGGAAATGCGGACTTCGGGCTTGGAGAACTTGAGGTCGGCATCGGCCATCTGGAAAGCGGGATTCTCGTTGACCTTGGCCAGGAAGGTGGGCAGCACATCCTGAAGTTTCTCAATGTTGGTGGCCTGCAGCACGTAGCGTACCGGCATACCGCCTCGGCCTCCGGCAAATGATGACTGCTGCTGCACGAATGCGCGGGCATCGTTCTCGCGGCGTACGGCGGCGCTCAGCTTTTCGAACACCTCCATCTGCGAATAGCTTCGCTCGTTGATGTCCTTGAGGGTTATCTGGATGTTACCGCCTCCTGATGATACACGTGCTGTCACGAACTTGGCGTCGGGCATGAGTGAATCGACCACATCGTTTATCCGCTCTGTGTAGTCACGCATATATTCGTAGGTCACGCCCTCGGGGCCTTGTGTGCGTACGGTGACCTGTGAACGGTCCTCCATGGGAGCCATCTCGGACGGGGTCTTGCTCCACATCCAGGCGGCAAATCCAAGGGCCGCCAGCATTGTGGCAAGAGCTATCCAAGGCTTGCGCAGAATGAAGTCAAGGCTTTTGCTGTAATAGCGGTTCATACCGTCAAAGAAAGGTTCTGTCCAGGAGTAGAAGCGGTTCTTTTTCTCGCGGCGCACCAGAATCTTGGTGGAGAGCATAGGCGTGAAGGTAAGGGCAGTAAAGGTCGATATCACGACGGCACCTGCTATAACGAATGCGAATTCACGGAACAGACGGCCCGTCTGGCCCTCCATGAACACAATCGGTACGAATACGCAAAGCAGTGTGATAGAGGTGGAGATGATAGCGAACAGAATCTCCTTTGAACCTTCAATTCCGGCCTGCATGGGTGTCATGCCTTTCTCTATACGGTTGTAAATGTTTTCGGACATGACTATGGCGTCATCGACCACAAGTCCTACCGAGAGTACCACAGCAAGCATGGAAAGCACGTTTATACTGAATCCCATGATGTACATCACGAAGAATGCGCCTATTATGGAGACAGGTATCACAAGGCAGGGAATAAGCGTTACGCGCCAGTCGCGCAGGAACAGGAAGATGATGAAGATAACCAGGACGAATGCCTCATACAATGTGGTTTTTACCTCGTTGATACTGGCACGGATGAACCGGGTGTTGTCGAATCCGTACTCGTAGCCCACATCCTCCGGCAGGTCCTTCTCCATGAGCTTCATGCGGTCATAGACGGCGTTGGCTATGTTGATGTGGTTGGCTCCCGGCTGCGGGGTCACAGCCACACCCACCATAGGTATGCCGTTCATCTTCATGTAGCTCTTAATGTCACGCGGGCTGAGTTCGGCCTGTCCCACATCGCTGAAGCGGATGACTTTTGTGCCGTCATGCTTGATGACCAGATTATTGAACTCCTCAGTGGTGTGCATCTGGCCGAGGGTGCGTATCTCAAGTTCGGTGGTATTGCCCTCGATGGTGCCTGACGGCAGCTCCACGTTCTCGCGGTCCAGTGCGTTCTTTACGTCCATAGGCGTTATGCCGTAACCGGACATCTTGACGGGATCAAGCCACAAGCGCATGCAGTAGCGTTTCTCACCCCATATCATCACGGAGCTTACGTCCTGGATGGTCTGGAGCTGTTCCTTTACTACAAGGTCGGCCAGTTCGCTGAGCTCCAGCAGGGAACGCTTGTCGCTGTGCAGGGCCACCATGAGGATAGGCATGGCGTCGGCGTCGGCCTTGGATACGGTGGGCGGGTCGCAGTCTCGCGGCAGCATTCGCTGGGCACGCGATACCTTGTCACGTACGTCGTTGGCGGCGGTCTCAAGATCGACTGAGAGTTCAAACTCAACGGTTATGCGGCTGTTTCCGTACTGGCTGACCGATGAGAGTGAGCGGATGCCGGGAATACCGTTGATCTGCTGCTCCAGAGGTTCCGTTATCTGATTCTCTATAACCTCGGCGTTGGCTCCGGGGTAGGAGGCCGATACTGAAATTATCGGGTTATCCACTGACGGGTATTCGCGCACGCCAAGGCTGGTGTAGCCTACCACACCGAACAGTATTATTATGAGCACCAGCACTGTGGCAAGTACCGGTCGCTTTATGCTGAGTTCTGAAATGTTCATCTTGGGGGAGGATTATTTCAGTTCGACCTGCATTCCGGTACGCAGCTGCATGGTGCCGCTGGTAATCACGGTGTCACCTACGTTCAGTCCGCTCAGCACCTGTACCATAGCGTCGGTGCGCAGGCCCTTGGTTATCTCCTGCGGGATGGCGCGGCCGTTCTTGTACAGGAACACCTTGTCTATTCCCATCTCGGATATCACGGCCTCGCTGGGTACTGCAAGGGCGTTTTCGAATGTGCGGGTGTTGAGGCTTACGCTCACGTAGCGTCCGGGTACCAGCTTGCCGTCCCGGTTGTCATAGATGGCACGTACCAGATAGGTGCGGGTACCCTGATCAACCTTGGAGTTCGTGGCATATACTTTAGCGTCGTGTACATCATCGCTGCCCTCGACTGTGAATGTCAGTTTGGCTCCGTTCTGGAGTACTCCGGCGTAACGCTCCGGAACCGCGAACTCTACTTTGAGCTTCTCCGTGTTTGTCAGAGTGGCCACGTTCGTGCTGGGCGATGCGTATGCGCCTACGCTTACCTGTCGCAAGCCTATAATCCCGTCGAACGGGGCTTTCAGTTCGGTCTGGTCAAGCTTGGCCTTGCACTCCTCGATATCAGCCTGAAGCTTGTTGAAATCGGCTTCGGCGGTCTGGAAGGCCTCCTTACTTACGGCTTCCTTTTCATAGAGAGCTCTCTGGCGGGCCAGACGGTCCTCGGTGGATTGGTACTGTGCCTGCAGTTTCTTGAGCTGGGCCTGCAGCGGCGCGTCGTTTATCTTGGCAAGAATCTGGCCTTTCCTTACTTTCGAGCCCTCCTCGAAATATATTCCTGTTATCTTGCCCGATGTCTCGAACGACAGGTTTACCTCCTCATTCGGGATAAGGCTGCCGCTTATGTTGATGCCATCTACAAGTTCTGTGGGCTGCATAATCACATGGCGTACAAGTAAAGTCTGACCGCCGCGACCGATGGGCATACCTGCTGCGGGCATCGGCCCCGGACCTGCCGGAATGTCTTTGTTGGTTTTAGGTTTCAGATTGTAAAATCCCAATATTGCCACTCCAATCACTATGACGGCAATAAGCACCCATTTGGTTGTCTTGCTCATATTCAGTTTAAGGTTTGAAACTTCTTGATTGTGCAAATTTACTTATTTGACTTTTATGCGCGTGCGAGCATAGTTGTGTTAACGTTTTTTAATAGCACCGACAGACCATGAAATAAGAGACACAACAGCTCCGGGCTACTACGAGGCCATTCGGACCCTAAACGTCGAACTCGGCCGTTTAGTCCCCTACGGGGCCTGACGTGCCTCAGACATGCGCCGTTCTTAACGGGATCCTCGGTGGCCTCTTCGCATACGCCCTACGCTGATGGTCTCTTATTCCATGGTCTGTCTCTCTGCAAATGGAAACTTTTGCTTACCTTTGGACAAAATACTTTTTTTTATGAAGAGAATAATCATTTTTGTTGCGTTTGCGGTGTCATTCCTTTGCAGGGTGGGTGCAGAGAATAAAGTTTATGAAGTGAAATCACCGGATAATAAGATATGTTTCAGCTTTAAGGTTGATGAAGACCAGAATCTGGTGTATAAGGTTTCCGTAAAGGGGAAAGATGTGATTGACTGGTCAGGTACCGGATACTCCATGAGTCCTGAAGGAACTGCCGATAAGATTAGTGTTTTAATGCCTAAAAGCAAAAAACCTATCAAGTTCAATGGTGAATGGAGACCTGTCTGGGGCAAACGGGCAGTAGTGAAGGATATATGCACTTCATGGACTATTGATCTCCAAACCGTGTCAGACGGTTTTATGGTACTTGACATTCTTGTTTATAATGATGG
>JAGAEZ010000030.1 GCA_017612875.1 Bacteroidaceae bacterium
GGAGACCCTGCAGCTGCGTCTTGAGCTTGCCAACCTTCTCGGCTATGAGACTTTTGCCGATTTCATGCTTGAGGACCGCATGGCCAAGACCCCCCAGGCTGCATACGACCTCCTCATGGAGATATGGAAATACGCCGTCCCGCAGGCCAAGCGCGAGCGTGACGAGATGCAGAAGATAATCGATTCCGAGGGCGGCAATTTCAAGCTGGCCGCCTGGGACTGGTGGTATTATGCCGAGAAGCTCCGCAAGCAGAAATATGACCTGGACGAGTCACAGCTCATGCCCTATTTCAGCCTTGAGAATGTGCGCAAAGGCTCCTTCATGGTTGCCGAGACCCTGTTCGGAATCAAGTTCAGGAAAGTGGATAACCTGCCCGTTTACAACCCGTCGGTCGAGACATGGGAGTGCCTGGACGGGGACGGCAGCCACCTGGCATACTTCTACACCGACTGTTTCGTGCGCCCCACCAAGCGTCAGGGTGCATGGATGACCAACTTTACCGATGCGTTCAACTACGCAGGCATGAGCCAGCGTCCCACCATAGTGAACGTCTGCAATTTCTCAGTACCTACTGATGATATGCCTTGTCTGCTTTCAATCGATGACGCCCGCACCGTTTTCCACGAGTTCGGACATGCCCTTCACGGAATGCTCACCCAGTGCCACTATCCTACCGTAAGCGGTACGGCAACCCCCAATGACTTTGTGGAGATGTGCTCTCAGATCATGGAGCACTGGGCCATAGAACCCTCCATATTAAAGCAGTACGCCTTCCACTACAAGACTGGCGAGCCTATCCCCGACAACCTGATTGAGAAGATGCAGAACGCCGGTCATTTCAACACCGGATTCGAGACCGTGGAGCTCGTGGGAGCCGCCCTGCTTGACATGGAGTACCATATCCTCAAGGACTACAGCGATTTCGATGACCAGAAGTTCGAGGATGCAATATCGGCCAAACTGGGTATGATACCTGAGATAGAATACCGTTATCGCGGCACATTCTTCAACCACATATTCAACAACGACTATTGCGCAGGCTACTACAGTTATCTCTGGGCCGAGGTCCTGGACTGCGACGCCTTCCAGTGCTTCAAGGAGGAGGGCCTGCTCAACAAGGAGACCGGCATGCGCTACCGCAGGAACATTCTTGAAAAAGGCGGCAGCGATGACCTCATGAAGCTGTATCGCCAGTTCCGCGGCAGCGATCCCAAGACCGAGGCCATGCTGCGTAACCGTGGTCTTATTGACTGAAGTTTAATGACTGACTGTTAAGGAAAGAAATGTTAGGAATAATCTACCTGATAATAGCGACCGTCTGCGCCGCAATGTTCTCCATCCTGTTCAAGATATTCCACATCAAGGGAATAGACTCCGGACAGGCCATCTTCTTCAACTACCTGACAGCCTTCATCCTGGGAATCCTGTTCTCGCTTCACGGGGAACTGGCGGTAAATCCGCTCAAGGCGCACTGGCTCGTGCCTGTGCTCATCCTGGGATTCATCTTCATGGCAGGCATGGTTCTCCTCTCCGACTCCACACGCCGCGTAGGTGTGGCCATATCCACGGTATGCAGCCGTGCATCCATGGTCATCCCCATAATCGTGTCCTACATGGCCATTGAAGGCAGTGCCAAGCCCAGGTGGCTGCTTATCTGCCTCGTGCTTGTGGCCATGACCCTGACTGTCTGGACAGGCAAGCCCGAGGATGGCCGCAGCTATACCTTCCGTGACATACTGGCCCCGATAATCGTGTTCATCACATTCGGGCTCAGCAACTCGTTCCTCAAGGTCATACAGCACCGCGTGACCGTGGCCGATACCCAGGCAGGAATGACGGAGCAGGCCATCAACAGCGAGCTCTCGCTCGTCACCGCATCGGTCTTCCTTGTAGCCATGCTCCTCTGCTCATACTCATTCTTCCAGAAGAGTCCGGACGGAAAACGTACCCCGCTCAGTTTCAAGAACATCATAGGAGGCATGTCGCTCGGCCTGGTCAACTATTTCTGCACCTACACCCTCATGCTCTCCATGAAATCCATCGATTCCTCCATACTCTTCCCCATCCACAACATAGGAATAGTGGCCATTGGAGCATTCGTTGGATTATGGGCATTCCATGAAAAGATGAGACCGCACCAAGTACTCGGAATGGTACTCGCTGCGGTCTCAATCGCATGGCTCTGCATCTAGAGCAGGGCCTTATTATCTGACAATGACCTTTTTCACGGTCCCGTCACTCATCCTCATGATGTTCAGGCCCTTCTGCGGAGTGGTCCAGCCGCGTCCGTCAATCGAATAGTACCGGACAGCCTGAGCATCCTCAGTCTTCATCACACCGGTCTGGAAATCCCTGATGGCAGTCTGAGCCCCATTGACAATAGCACCTGTCGAATTGTCAATGAGCAATACGGCAACCTTCAGCTTGGACTTGTCCTGTATCAGGGATTTCCCTGAAATATCCGCCCTGAATGAATAATACTGTGGCTCATCGGCCGCAAACACGGGCTTCACGGAACCGCTCACACCATTCTTGATACTCCATGCCGCCACAGCCACATGGTCGTATTCCAGGCCTGTCACCTGTGACGGGGCGTTATACCAGAAAGTTTCATCCTCATACCCGCTTCTTCCTGACAGATAGTTTGACTGGGCCCAACCTGACCCTGAACCTGTCATTCCGTCCTCAATCAGGACGTATGCTATACCATATTGGCCGTTGTCCTCATTGTATGCGAAAGTGGTAACCGTATTGATGTTTATGGCACTCTTTGCATCGCTGCTCCACTCAGCCTCCACACTGATTGCCCCCAACACAGTCTTCCTTTTCCCTAATTCCGTAAATGACACCGTATATCTCGGATAAAAATCCTCCTCCCTGTTCAGAATCGCGCTCGGATAGCCGTCGGCCATGGCCAGGATAGGTGAATAATCACTTATCTCCATAACATCACCGGAATGAGCCGCTATCAGGACCACGCTGTCCCCGTAAAGCTCGTGTGCCTCCTGCATACCTATCATACCGTTGGGACACCATCCGCACCAGGTTCCGGTAAACTCCTCCACAACCGGGATAACCGGCAGTTTTTCAGTCAACTTTATCAGCGTTCCGGTCGAAGTCCTGTTATCCGCGGTATTCTCCACACCGTTAACCTTGGTTATGGTCAGTGTCTCGGCATACTTTCTTGCCTCGGGCACTCCCTCGAAAAGGAAAAAGACCGTTTTTGAACCGCTGTACGGTATCGGATTAACATTTATCGTCTCCTCCATTGAAGTATTCCCGTCAGTGGTAACCGTGTATGACAGCGAGCTGATTGGATTCTGGCCGCCATTGGTTACAGAGATAGGGATGGCCACAATCTCATCATTCATCGAAATGTACTGGACAAAATCATCCACTGTGGCGCGGTTCTGGGGATACGTCCCGCCGTCCAACAGGAGTTGGATACCCAGGCACCCGTAACCGTAGCCATAAAAGTCCATCCACTCCGGATCGCCTGAAACCCTGTAGTAGAACGCATCGGGTTTATCCGTACCTCCGCACACGACAGGATAGGCTCTACTGCGGAGAGTGAATGTATAGCCTATGTAGAGCTCGGAATTATCGGCAGCGAACGGAGTCGCCAGTTCAATGTCGTTTATTCCTGGTGTCAGGGAAGACAACGGAACAGTCTGCACATAATCGGCTGCAGCAATGTCTGTAGGCCTGGTCCTGGCTATCCAGAGTTTGACATCGCCCGAAATCATCGACATGTCGTCGCCTATCCATAATCTCACAGCCATGATTGTACTTGACCCGACGAATGCGTCATTGGCGGGGACACGTATGGCAGCGTCAATTGTACAGGCACTTCCATATCCCAGGCTTCCGTTGGAAGGAATGGGTAAGTCACTTTCAGATATATACCCCCACCACAACTGTGTCGATGTGGGTATGATCTCAGCATTGCAGAACAGCACCGTCATCAGTGCAATTGAAATAAGTAGCTTTTTCCTCATACTCGTATATTATTAATTATTAATTGATTGATTATCTGAATACACTTTCTTGCCGTCAATGATATATATAGCGCCATCAGCAGGATTCATCATGAGGCGGCCGTCAACCGAATGGCAGGCTCCAGACCCGGGAGCTGTCTGCCTTACCGCCTTGATGCCGGTTTGCCCGCCGTTGGTGAACACAATCCTCACCGAGCAGCTCTCCACACCCGACGTCACGGTCAGCAACGCCTGCAGGTAACCTTCACTCCTTATGTTCTCGGCATCGAACTCCACAGGTATGCTCTCCCCGCTGGCCTTGAATGACTTGGTCATTTCCGTCTTGCCATTCAAGATGGTGCATTCGCCTCCCATACACCATTTCAGCGTAGCCGCGTCAATGGTGTTGTGCTCTATCTTGAGCGTAGCCTTGATGTTGGCTCCCTGACCCGAATAGAGCTTCAGTATCAACCCTTCGCCGGGATTGCTGCCCGGATTGCTCTCACACCAGAGTTCCCCGAAACCGAACTCATCCTCAACAGCCGGGATTGTTATGGTATTCCCCTCTTCCGGAATGCTCTCCCCATGGAACAGGAACCCTATGCCCTGGGCGTTCACCCATGCGCCATACGCCATCACGGCCGCAACGACAAAAAGCCTGCGATATCTCATGATCAATGACTTAAATTCTTTCTTACCACCTGAAGCACGCCGCTCTCATCATACACGAAAGCCACAACGTACATTCTGCCTTTATTCCACTCATCATCCAGGATGAAACCTTCATGTCGGCGGGAAACGGTCTCACCCTTCCTCACACTGATATCCTCACCCCATGTCCCGTTCACGGCAGCCCTGAATACATGCCTGTGTACATAGTCATCCTTGCGTGTGCCGTCAGGCATCATCTGGAAAGCAGTCACGCTGTCTTCCACCACCCACAGCTGCAGTCTGCCGTTAACCTCGCCGTCCAGACTCGTCACATCGGCAGCCACATCAAGACCACTGTCCGTAACATGCGCACTGACAGCGATATCCACCGTTGACGGTTTCTGCAACTCCTCATACACCTTTGCCCCCCACACCGGATAATCCGTCAATCCCTTGCGGTCAATCATACCGACAGGCTGATGGTCGGACTCCCAACGGGCAAAGTATTCATCGCCTGTCACAGTCTTGAGCCCTTTGAACCGCTCGTTGGTCACGAACCCCAACGGCCCCGAATGAATAGCCACAGGCACCACCGTCTCCTCGCCATATTCCCTGACAAGCCCCTCGATTATGTCCGACGCTGTGGGACAGTTCATGCACCTCTGTCCCGTAAAATCCTCGATCAGCACATTCCTGTTCACGGAAGCAGGCAGCACCGGGATGAGACGTTCGCTTTCAGGGATATAGCTGCATGACACTAACAGCCAGGCCATCACGGACAGCCCCGTAAGACAGCGTCCGGCCTTCCTTATCCTGTTGTAGAGCTTTGGAATCATGACATCACCATTAATCCGTAATCAGAAACTGCAATTGTATGACACGGTCACGCCTTTGGTCTCGGGAACATAACGGCACACTCCCCCGGAGCAGTTATACCCCGCGCGCGTCCGTCCGTAACCCAGCTGGACCCGATGTGCCCCCTTGCTGAATGACACGCTCCCCTGGCAGTAATGCTCACGGGTCACTCCCGCGTTATACATGTCGGCCAACGAGAACATCCAATGCGGAGCCAGTGACAACTCAACCAACCCGTATTTCCAGTCCCCCTCATCGTTATCCGTGTTCAGATACTGCAACTCGGTCCGTAACGAGAACCCTGAGAATACCTGGATTTTCCCGTCCAGGATATAGATATCACTGTCCACCATGCCTCCGTGTCCCTGCACCACAGTCATGTTGTAACGCTGCCTCATATACATCACATTCAGTTTCAGGGCATTGGACCACTTGCGTGACAGCAGTATGCCAAGATCCTCATAATAAGTCTCTTCCTCCCAGCCTATATGTGAATAATCCACCTTCAGGTTCATGCCGTACTTGCCGCCCAGAACGGTATTGCGCCTGAAGTTATAGCCTATCTCAGTCTGCCAGGCCAGTTCTCCGCCCGCCATCTGGGTAGAGTACGGATACAGGGCGGCCAGTGCATACGTCTGGTCATGGGTAAAGGCAGGCATATAGTTGATGAACGATGAAATCCCCGTCATGGAGCGCTTGCTCCGGAACGACATGTTCTCACTGCGCTTGCCCTGCAGCAGGATGCTCATGCCGCTCCTCGAGAATGAGCCGGAAACGAAAGCCGCCGACCCCTTGCCGTAACTGTAGCCGTTGTCGAACGAAGGGTCCTGGCTCTTACCGGCATATTCCACCGACAGGCTCCAGGGGCCGTTGTTCCAAGAGCCGCGCACGTCCCATGCATTCACGTACTCAGGCAGGTTGAACCGGTGCCTCTCATCCGCAAGTATGAATTCATCCTTCTCGTATTTGTTCACCCATGACCCTCCTAACGTGATTGAGGGCCCTAAGGACACCTCCAAGTCCGCCCCGCTCACCCATGAGTCGTTCAGGCTCCAGTAACGGCGCTGGCGGCCGGACAGGAGCTTGGCGGTGAAACCTTTCGCCGGCCTTACAACGATCCGCCCTCCAGTCAGGGAATTGTCGATACCCAGCGACCTGTTCTCATATATACGCAGCACCATTCCCGACCCGAACTGCTCATAGAACGAGCCTGCCGTGACCTCAGTGGTTCCAAGCCTTCCCTTGACCCACAAGCTAGGCACGCCCCACCCCTTGAAATCACTCTCGTAACCGGGCAGAGGATGTTCCATGTACTCTATGCGTGTCCCGGCATCCAAATGCCGGCCGTACAGCATCAGGTCAACGTAAGTGTTGGAAAGGAGCTGCCTGTCGTCCGTGGCCGCATCGTCATCCTCGTCCTGGAACAGGATATCACTCTGGATGCTGCCAACGAGCCTGACTCTCCCCCGTTCTCGCGCATTAAGCGCCACCGATGAAAAAAGAATCAGGCAGAACACCGCTAATCTGCCAATCCTGCCTGGAACAATCATGCACCTCATTTCAGACAAGGCTCTATTTCTTCTTCGACAGCCTTCTTACAGTCTCTATCAGTTCCTCCTCCGCACCATCCGTGTATCCGCTGTGCCTATAGGCTATATTACCGTCACCATCCACGATTATCACATACGGGATACTCTGGAAGCCCATGGCGCGCATCAGGTCGCCGTTAGCATCCAGCAGCACGTCATACTGCCAGCCGTTGCTCTCCACGAACGGCTTCACCTTGCTGCTGTTCTGGGCCTCATCGATGCTCACCGCTATCAGCCGGACACCGGTCTCCTTCCGCCAATCCTCATACACATCGCTTATCGCATCAAGCTCACGGTTGCATGGCTTGCACCAGGTGGCAAAGAAATCCACTATGAACGGACGGCCGGAGTTGGAAAGGGTATCTGCCATCACGGCCTTGCCGTTCAGGTCCTTCAGAGTCACCTTGGGCAGTCTGTCCTGGGCAGACACACTCGCTCCAAGAACCTGTCCCGCAATCAATAACACAAGCAAAACTGTTTTTCTCATAAGCCAATATCGCATATAACCGGAATACTCCATGCAGAGTCCCGGAATATGTTACAAATATAGAGCAAGCCGAGAGAAGAAAAAAGAAGTTTACTTGTTTTTTATTCCGAGGCGCAGCCTATATTCAAGCGAAGCTTAAACTAGAGCAAGCCGAGAGAAGAAAAAAGGAACTCGTTCATTTTTTATTCCGAGGCTAAGCCTATATTCAAGCAAAGCTTATACATCTCACTCGAAAATGACCCGGACCCCGACCTGCAGGTACCAGCAGTTAGCGGTTGACTTCAGCGGTTCGAATGTCCTGGTGACAAGGCCGCCGGAATTAGAGGCCATAGTGAAAACGGGGCGTCCGTTCTCGTCGGTCCGCACATAGCTGAGCAGCTTGCCGTTGTTGCAGGCCGAAGGAGTCTGTGACACTCCCCACTTGCTGTTAATCAGGTTCCCGGCATTCATCAGGTCGGCCGACAGCTCAATCCAGTTGGCCTTGCCCCGTACCCCGAACACCTTGAACCGCTCCCCCACATGCAGGTCAAAACGGTTCAGCCAAGGCATCCTCGCGGCAAAAGCCCCGGCATACTCGCCCTTGTGGGCACTCAGGTAGCTGTCCTGGTTCACGAACGCCCAGAAAGCCTCCTGCTGCTGAGCGGCCGTATAAGCCCCGTTATCGGCAAACTGTATCTCCTCCTTGCTGGCAGGGATGCGTATCAGGTCGTTGTTCACCCCGTCCCCGTTCATGTCGTTGGAATAGACATAGCTGTACGTGCCTGCGGTATGGCCGGTGTAGAACACGCCCGCACTGGTCTTCACGTGGCGGCCGCGGAACGAGTACGTAAGTGCCGCCGTCACCTTGTCCGGTATCACATAACCCGAAATCCTCTCCACAACCTCGTTGGGACTGTTCACCGATGCCGTGTTGCTCCATGTGGAATAGAGCGCCGAGCCCGTCATGTCCGATACCGACCGGGCATCTGTATGGATATATGACACCTCCGCATCCAGCCCCCTAAGCGGCTCTGCGGTAAGCGTCACGCCTGCCGACCAGCTGTAGCCCTTGTCCGTGTTACGGATTATCATGGCTCCGCCCGACGGTGACACACGTCCATCCACCAGCGGCGAGCCGCTCGGAGTGCCGTCCGCGTTCCTGCGATAGTCAATCCTTTTGTCGGCACCCTCAAACCGTGCGAATGACTCACCGTTCCTCAGGTTCAGGTTCTCCGTATATACAGCATTGATATCCTTGTTCCATATACCTTCCACGGTGATTGATGCTGGGAACGGCAGAGGCAGCTTCACATCCGCTGCAAGGGAGGCCTTCATAACCGACGGCAGCTTGAACTCCGGATCCACGCCGCACACCGTGGCATTGCTTATCACCGTGCCCGTGCCGGACTGCATGGGATATATAAGGTTACCTGAACCATCGGCCTGTCCTGAGATATAACCCCTTAGTGACTCCTCATCATACCTGAATCCGTTATTTGACAATCCTGAAAGCATGCCGTTATTATCGTTGGTCACCATCACAGTGTTCTGCAGCATACCGCTGTAGTTGGGCACGCACGTGAAGAACACTAACGGGATACGGCCCTTGAAAACGCCTGCACCGCCGCGTATCACGGCATCGCCCGTCCCGGTCACATCCCAGTTGAACCCCACGCGCGGTGACCACTGGATGCGGGTGTCCGGCCATCGTCCCGTGTCTATCCGAGGAGAGACAAAACCCAACGGAGCTGTCCCTGAGGCAAAATAATGGTCCGTGAAATCCAGTGTCATGAACAGCTCGTTGGTCTCAATCTGCTCGTAATACTGCATCAGGTCAGCCCTTATGCCGTATGTCACTGACAGCCGGTCAAACAGCCGTGTCTCAGCCTGAAGGAAAGCCGCGCTCTGGCCGAATGACGTCCGGGAGGCCGGGTCATCTACCCCTTCGTAGTTGTACGTCATGCCGAAAGCCACTGGTGCCGCGTGGTTTATGAAATCATCAAGGGATGCATAGCGGTAATAACCAGTACCGTACATACGGTAGTTTGTGGCACCCTTCTGGTACTGGTAGCTCACACCTGCAGTGATTGTGCTGTGCCCCAGTACAGTCCTTATGTAGTCACTCGCGCTGTATGTACGCACATAATTGCCGGTGCCGTTTGAGAACAGCTCATACCCCGCGCTCATGAACTGGTCCCCGTCCTTCCATATATCAATGTGAGGGAACCAGGCCGATTCCGAACCGCGCAGGTTGCTCACATCGGACACCGTCACGCTCAGGTTGTTGTTCATCCTGCGCCCTATCCTGCTGTTCAGCTCAGCCACCCCGGACCAGGCCACATCCTCCACAGTGTAGCAGTTGTTGCGGAAGGCGTACGCATTCTGCGAAATCCTCTCCGATGCAGCCTTGGTCCCCACCGTGCTCCTCGCGTTCGGCGTGTTCCACTGCGTATTGCCCGTCCAGTTATACCTGAGCATCAGGTTATGCCCCTCGGCAATGTTCCAGTCTATTCTGGCCAGTATCTTGTTGTTGGTCTGGTCTCCTTTGGAGAGGTCTGTGCTCCCGGCGTTATATCCCGATAAGGACAGCGCATCGCTGAACCGCTCCATGTCCTCCTGGGTCACACGGCTCACCATCGAGCCTGCATCGGCCTTGCCATCCTCGGACAGCCTCCACTCGGTGATTGGCCCCGGCGTGGAGACCCGCTCCGCATTCACGAACCAGAAGAGCCTGTCCTTCACTATCGGACCGCCCATCGTCAAGCCGTAAGTGCTCCGGCTCTCCCCCGGACGCTCACCTAACCAGCTGCCATCCACACTGTTGCCCCGCAACTCCTCATTATAGAAATATGTGTATGCCGATGCCTTGAAACTGTTTGTGCCGGACTTGGTCACCACGTTTATCCCGCCGCCCGTGAAATCGCTCTGCCTCACA
>JAGAEZ010000031.1 GCA_017612875.1 Bacteroidaceae bacterium
AAAAATCAAAAAATGCGGTCTGTGTCAACCAAAAACACTATTTTTGCGGCTGAAAAAGACGCACTCCGTCACTGACGGCCTGCAAAGGTAGTGATTAACGTTAAGATATCCTAATGAAATTATGAAAGCGTATGTATTTCCTGGCCAAGGAGCCCAGTTTCCCGGTATGGGGAAAGAACTTTACGGGCAGAACGACCTTGTAAGAGAACTCTTTGACGAGGCTGACTCAATCCTCGGATTCAAGATCACCGACATCATGTTCAACGGCACAGAGGAGGACCTCCGCCGTACCGACATCACCCAGCCCGCCGTATTCATACACTCTGTGGCTGTGGCCAAGTCACTTGACGGTTTCCGTCCCGACATGGTAGCCGGACACTCTCTCGGAGAGTTTTCCGCGCTTGTCGCCTCCGGAGCCCTCTCTTTCGAAAGCGGTCTCAGACTTGTGGCACAACGTGCAGGCGCCATGCAGAAAGCCTGCGAGAAGATACCTGGCACTATGGCCGCGATCATCGGACTGGCCGATGAAAAGATTGAGGAGATATGCGCACAGCTGAATGAAAAAGGCCTGGTGGTGGTCCCCGCCAACTACAACAGTCCCGGACAGGTGGTCATTTCGGGATCGAAGGAGGCTATCACCGCAGCATGCCCCCTGATGCAGGAGGCCGGAGCAAAGCGTGCCCTTCCGCTCACTGTGGGCGGAGCATTCCACTCCCCTCTCATGACACCGGCCAAGGATGAGCTGGAGAAAGCCATCAGCGAGACCGCTTTCAACAAGCCGGTCTGCCCCATATACCAGAATGTCGATGCCAAGCCGCATACCGATCCCGAAGAGATACGCCGTAATCTCGTGACCCAGCTCAACTCGCCGGTACGCTGGACACAGAGTGTCCTGAACATGATTGCCGACGGGGCAACAGAGTTCACGGAGTGCGGTCCCGGTACCGTACTCACCAACCTCATCAAGAGAATCCAGAAATAAGAAAACTTTTCATAAGTGACGGTCATATCTCCCTGATTTGGCCGTCCTTTTTTTACGGAAGCAAATATGGGCAAAAAGGTTATCTATCAGATTTTCACCAGAGTATGCTGTAACAGTACAAACAGGAACGTACCTTTCGGCTCCATAACGGAAAACGGATGCGGCAAGATGAACAGCTATACTCCCACCGTTCTCAAGGAACTCAAGTCGATGGGTATAACCCATATCTGGTTCACGGGGCTTATCGCCCATGCATCTCGAACCGGTTACAGCGGGTCAGGCATCCCGGAATCCCATAACTCCACCGTTAAGGGTGAGGCCGGTTCACCATACGCCATACGCGACTACTACGACATCGATCCTGATCTGGCAGAATCAGTTCCGGACAGGATGCAGGAGTTCAAGGGACTGGTCCGAAGAGTCCATGAAGCCGGAATGAAATTCATCATGGATTTCGTGCCCAATCACGTGGCCCGTGAATACCGTTCGGTTTCGCGTCCGGGAGGGGTTGCCGACCTTGGGGAAACCGATGATTCCAACCTTGCCTTCAGTCCCGGAAATAATTTCTATTACATCACAGGACAACCGCTCTCGGGAGAGATTGACTGGGGTGACTATTCCGAGTTTCCAGCCAAGGCGACAGGCAATGACAGATTTTCATCAACACCTTCAAAATCAGATTGGTACGAAACAGTAAAACTGAATTACGGAGTCGATTACCAAGGAGGTGGGACAACCTTCTTCGACCCTATTCCGGACACCTGGCTCAAGATGCGCGACATACTGCTTTTCTGGGCATCCGGAGACATAGATGCATTTCGTTGTGATATGGCCGAGATGGTGCCTGCTGAATTCTGGCATTGGGCCATCCGCTCCGTCAAGAAAAGACACCCCGCAATCGAATTCATAGCCGAAATCTACAACCCCGGTTCCTACTCCCGATACATCAACTTCGGTGGATTCGACTATATATATGATAAGGTGGGACTTTACGATACGCTTCGGGCAGTCACCACCGGTTACCAACCGGCCACGGAAATCACACGCTGCTGGCAGAAAAACGGTGAAAACGGGAAGCACATGCTTCACTTCATGGAAAACCATGACGAACAGCGCATCGCATCGGACTTCTTTGCCGGAAACGCCCTGAAGGGACGTGCTCCCATGATTGTTTCGGCGCTCATGGACAGCTGCCCCGTGATGGTATATGCCGGTCAGGAAATAGGAGAGCCTGGAATGGACAGCGAGGGGTTCAGCGGACTGGACGGAAGAACCACCATATTCGATTATTGGGCACCGGACAAGCTTCGGCGTCTCTACAATGATGGCCAATGGAATGACCAGTTGCTGACGAAAGATGAGATTGAACTAAGACGTTTCTACACTTCTCTTTTGAAAATATGCACATCCGAAAAATCCATATCCGATGGCAGATTCTTTGACCTGATGTACGTAAACCCTTATTCAGAAGACTTCAACCCGCATCAGGAATACGCCTTTCTGCGCAGTGACGGCAAGTGTTCCCTGCTCGTTGTCGTGAACTTCGGCGACAAACCGCTCCGTTCGGCCGTCGTTATCCCTAAGCATGCATTCGATTACATGGGACTCAGGGAGAAACGGGGATGTCTTTTCACGGAACTCCTTACCGGACAGAAGATGAAGGCCGACCTTGACGCCGACCTTCCCATAAGATTCAATATCCCGGCTCTGTCGGGAGTAATTCTCAAGTGGACTATCTGACAAGATATTTCCTACCGTTCCGTATCACTATGCCACCGGGCAGCCAGTAATCGGAATATGAGGGCTTAATACCACTCTCTTTGGCAGATTCCACTCCTGCCACATATCCGTTTTTGCCGTAATATCCGGTTATGATGGCATCCTTGATTGCTGGCTGGCTCCACTCCGGTACGCTTCTTGCCTTGCCGTCACTGAGCCCCATCCAATAGAAAGTCGCTATCTTTTTCTTCTTGGCCTGCTGGACGAAATATCTGCACCAGTCAACGAACTCCTCATACCTCGGGTCTGTCTGGACATCCATTTCATCACTGTCCAATGTCCCCCATTCGCCTATGATGACAGGGATGCTGTCCTTACTCCAGATGAATCGCTCACGAAGTTCATTGAGCAGCTGTAAGGACTGTGTCTTTGCAGAAGCAAGATTCCTGAGATAGATGTAATAGTGCAGTTCGAAGATGAGATGATGCCTGCAGCTGTCCTCCGGTATCCTGAAACGGGTGAACGGCTCCTTAGTGTGAGTCCCGTCACCTATACAGCTGCTTGCAGCATAATCGTTGACGATGAGATTCCTGTATCTGTTGTTTCCGCCTGTGGCACGGACGGCATTGACAAAAGACTGGGCATAACTGTTTACGGCATCGTATCCCGATGCGGCCATTTTCTCGTCATAGCCTCCATCTGCCTTAGCCGACGGATAACCCCATGACCCTAACGGGTCAAGCATCTCGTTATATGCCTCGAACAGAAGATGTTCGTCATAATCCCTGAACTCCCGGGCTATCTGGGTCCATAAGGACTCGTATCTCTCCTTATTCTCCCTATACCTGTCCCTATCGGCCACCACCCATGCCGTATTAGCCGTACCTGTATCATGGTGGACGTTCAGGATACAGTACATCCCCTGGCCAATAACATAATCGACAATCTCACGGACACGTTTCATCCAGGCGGCATCGACCTCTCTGCCAAGAGGATTAGCAGTCTTATACCAAATTTTGCCTTTTGTCTTGAGTCCCATGTGGGGATACCAGGTGACAGGAACCCGAATGGCATTGAAACCCGCTTCCTTAAACATCCTGAAAAGTTCAGGCCCGGTGACAGGCTGCCCCCAAGATGTTTCGTAATCCGAAGTCCTGCGGCTTGTATATGCCTCAATCCACATGTTGGCGGTGTCACCGGAACTGGCATCGAGAGTATTGCCCAGATTCCAGCCCACACGCATGTTTACAACAGCATCCGAAGCCTTCTCGAACTCCTGAGCCCGTGTAAAAGGAACGGATAATATCAGACATACCATCAAAAACAGAGTCCTTTCCATAACCATACATTTTTATGCAAAAATAGAACAATACCCTTTAAAAACAAAGGATTGGCAGAAAACTACAGGTTCCATGCGTTATGCCGGCAACCTTCTGATTTTTTCAACAAATTGATTGGCAGCACGATATTAATCATGAATCTATGATATGGACAATAGATTACACAGGTACTTTAAGCGGAAGGACGCTTCATAATGCAAAATCCGGCCGTGATAGCCGGATTCTACATTGAAATGTGTAACTTTATCGGGTCAAAAGCGATTTGGGCCGGCCCAATTGTTTTTTATTGACGTTTAACGCTCTATGTATGACCTGTAAAATAAAGATACTCTTTTTAATAAGCCTGACGTTTCAATCTATTTGGGGTTTTGCCCAGAAGGATACGGTTTATTTAAACTACACCCTTGACGAGATAACACTTACTGAACACCGCAACGTATCTGCCATATCCGGCACAATGGTACAGGGCATCAGGATAGATTCCAAGAAGATGGAGACTTACCCCAAATTGTTCGGCTACACCGACCCAATGCAGTATATCCAGTCCCTTCCCGGCGTAACCACAATCAACGGATGTGAGAGCGGGATGCACGTCCAGGGCGGTGAAACCTCACAAAACCTCATAACGTTATCCGATGTCCCGGTCTATAGTGTAACGCATCTGTTAGGACTCTTCTCCATCTTCAACCAGGACCATGTGCCGCAAGTCAGGTTCAGCACCTCCACTTACGCCCCTTTCCTGGCCGCTCAGCTATCTCTTGACCATGCCGACACCATCCCTGACCACATGTCCGGTGTAGGCATGCTCGGCATCATTTCGGCCCAGGGCAGCCTTAACGTACCTTTTGGCGGCAAGACTGCGCTCACCGTGTCGGCCCGACGTACATTCATGAACGCAGTATATGGTAACGTGCTTATGTATGACGACAACCCCGTCACCTTCGGGTTTACTGACCTCAACTTAACACTGCTCCATCAGCTTGACCAACATAACAAGCTGGATCTGAACATGTTCTATAGTTTTGACGAAAGCAGCACCAAATATGGGAAAAACAAGATGAGCGTATCAGGTTCATGGGACAATGGTTTCGCTTCATTGCGCTGGCGGCACAATTCACCTCATCTCCGGGCTTCCACATCGGCATTTGTAACCGGACGCACGCTTGAATCCACAATCTTACAGGATAACATAACCAGCAAACTGAGATCATACCTGACCCAATACAGTATCAAGACCGATGTCCAGCTCCCGCTGAGATTCCGCATTCTGGCCGATGCCTCATACTACTCCATCCTTCCACAACGTCCTGAAATGAGTCTGAACAAGCCCGAAACAGCCGTCCAGGAGACTCAGCAGGTGTTACAGGCAGATGCCGTCATCAACCGCACTTTCCGCTCAGGCGGCCTCAGCATCACCCCCACTCTGCTCATTACCGGCTATCGTGAATATGGCCATTACAAGGACATCAATGCAGATCCCGCCCTCACTCTCGAATACGACATGTTCCGCCGCGGCAACATAACATTCGAATCAGGAGTCAAGCACCAGTATCTGACACAGACCGGCATGACCAACATAGGACTCCCGATAGAGTTCTATGTGGCATCAGGACACTACTTCAAGCCCCAGAAATCACTCTTTGCCACACTATCCTATGACCTGGAGTTCCTTAACGGCAAATATGCCTTAACGTTCCAGACTTATGGCAAACGCCTTGAGAACCAGATTGAATACACTGGTTTTTTCTATGATATCTGGTCCCACCCCTACCGTCTTGAGGACAACATCCTGATTTGTTCCGGCTATAACTACGGAGTCAGTCTGATGCTCACCAAGCAAGCCGGCGGTTTTACAGGATGGTTGGGCTACTCCTACAACCAATCCCTACGTGAGGGCGATGGTATCAACTACCCCAAACTGTTTCATTCATCATTTGAGCGCAGGCATGAGTTCAACGCCGTCGTCTCTTACAAGGCCGGACGGTTTGACTTGGGCGGGATGTTCCTGCTCGCTTCAGGAATCCCTTACACGCCAGCCAAAAATCTTTACATAGTATCCAACACAGTAATAATCTATTACGACGAGTACAACTCTTCATATCTGCCGCCCATGACACGGCTTGACCTGTCAGCCACCTACAATCTCAGGAGTCACGGAAAATACAGTCACGGTATAAACCTATCCCTGTATAACGCCTGCGGGTTCCCCAACAAACTCATGGGGTACCTGAACCTTGACACTGACAAGCAGACTGTCAAATACGATTACGCTCAGTTTATAGTACCGGTAATTCCTTCGATAAGCTATTTCTGCCGATTCTGATATGATACACCGATTATACATATTATCCCTTCTCCTCATTCTGACAGGATGCATAAAGCATGAGCCAAGTCAGGATCAGCTTGTCGTGGAAGGCTGGATTGAGAACGGTGAAGCTCCCGTAGTATTCGTGACATCATCCGTCACCGACACATTCTCAGAGCAGACCCTTCAGGATTTCATCAGCCATATAGCTCTCAACGCCAAAGTCACCGTAACATATCAGGGAACTGCATACACTCTTCAACCACATTTCACCAACAAGTATTTTCTGGGTATGTATTACACCAATCCCAATCTAAAAGGCGAGACAGGCGGCACATACCAACTCGATATCCGATGGCATGACATGCATGCCACCGGCACAACCACTATACCGGAACCAGGCATGATGGACTCAATCGTCGTTGACCGAAAAGCCGGATCCGACACACTCTGCTCCATTAAAGTCCATGTAGTCCCCACCCCGGGCAAGCATACATACTACAAGTTTTTCAGCAAGGAAACAGGCATTGACTCCACATACATTGCTTCATCGGGCAACCTTTATGACAGTGAGCTTGTCCGCCAGGATGAGATGATCGTCATAAACCGCGGAATAAGCAATCCGCTGGTTGACCAGACCCCCTATTATCACACAGGCAACACTGTCCGCATCAAGATGGCCTCAATAGGATATGACTCCTATGAATACTGGAGCAAATACAATGAGGCCCAGCTCTTCAGCCCGGTAGTCATACTGCCCTATTCCAACAAATTGAAAGGGAATCTGGAAGGTGCCATAGGCTACTGGTTCGGCTACGGCATAACAGAAGTAACTGTAAAATAATCCGGAGCGTAGCGACCAAGTCCCCTGTGGGGATTTAGGGGCTATAGACAAGGTCCATACCCATCAAGAGTTGGGGCAGCTTACTTGAAGCTGTCCCAACTCTTGATGGGTATGTCATTGATGTCAACCGTGCAGAACGCATTGATGAACGAGCTTGCCAGACGTGCGTTGGTAATCAGCGGGATGTTAAGGTCAATGGCGGCACGACGGATCTTGTAACCGTTGGT
>JAGAEZ010000032.1 GCA_017612875.1 Bacteroidaceae bacterium
ATGTCAGGAACATACTGGTTACCGGCCCCAATGCCAACTCCATCTGGGCCATGTGCGGCGACTACACCTATCCCGCCATGTCATATTTCTGGAAGAGGGTGGAGGATATAGCTGACCAGGACCAGCCGCATATAGTGAAACTGCTTGAGGGTATGGAAGGCCGCAAGCCGCAAGGTGTGAACATAATGTACTCCCGCGGCTGTGACTGGACAGAGGAACTTGAAACCAAATACCGTGAGGACGGTGACGAGCGTGCATGGGACTGGTACATTCTCCACCGTATGGTGCAGTCGGGCGAGGTGGCCGATAAGAAAGAGGCACTCAGTATGGCACGTCAGGCCGATGTGATCATTGCCGCCATGGGTGAGAACGTGATGTTGTGCGGAGAGAACCGCGACCGCATGGGATTGCGTCTGCCCGGAAAGCAGGAGCAGTATGTGGAGGAACTCATCAAGACAGGGAAGCCTGTGGTGCTGGTGATGTTCGGCGGCAGGGCGCAGGTGGTGTCGGGGCTGGCCGAGCGTTGTGCCGCAGTCATACAGGCCTGGTACCCCGGTGAGGAGGGCGGAAATGCCGTAGCCGACATTCTTTACGGCAAAGTATCACCATCGGCCAGACTCTCCGTGAGCTATCCCAATACTGAAATATTCGAGCCTATATGCTATAACTATTCAGCGGTTCAGGATCCCCGGGTCCAGTGGCCGTTTGGCTATGGGTTGAGCTACACCACGTTTGAATACAGCAATATCAAAGTTGAAGATGCAAGTACGGCCGACGAGTCTCTCACTGTCTCTTTCTCTGTAAGGAACACAGGTGACGTGGCTGCCGATGAGGTGGCGCAGATATACATTTCGCCTGCAACCGGCGGGCAGCATATCCGTCCGATCCAGTTGCAGGGATTCGCAAGGGTATCATTGAAACCGGGCGAGAATAAGGCTGTGCGTGTAAAGCTATACACGGAGCAGTTCGGTTACTACAGCAATGACGGTCAGCGTCAATGGAACATCGTTCCCGGCAAGTATATGGTCAAGGTGGGAAGTTCTTCGGCCGATATCAGGCTTCAGGAGACCGTGACCATCAACGGAGCGCCTGTCAGCAAACCTCTTAGGGACTATTACTTCTCGGAGAGTATGGTGTCGGATTGAACGGAAGGTTGTAAAGTCTTTATGAGTATCTTTCAGAATAAACATATTCTTGTCTTTGCTTTACTCTGCATCGGCATCGGTGCAGGTGCACAGGAGCGTGGCATTTATAACGGAGATGCGGTATTCATCGGGAAAGGGACTGTAGCGACAGGTGTGTCGTTCGGGTTTGACTCCTGGGAAGCTTCGGGCCGGAACGGTTTCGACCTGCTTGGTATCATCCGGGGGCTTGACGGATATGTCCGTGAGACGGATGTGGATGTCCAGGGCGCATGGTTCGTGAGGGATAACCTGTCCGTAGGACTCCGGTTCGGTTATTCCGACACGAGGATTTCAATGGACAGCACTCAATTAGCTGATATTGAGATTCCTGACAGGCATGTCTCAAGACAGGCATTTGACGGGGCGCTGACATGCAGGAGGTATCTGCCTCTGTTTGACGGCAGGATAGCCGCAATGTTCCTGGAGGGAAGGCTTTCAGGTTCGGCGGGCTATTTCAAGAACTACAGGCTTACCTCCAATGGCAAGGAGGGTGATTATGATGACGTGTGGAGAGCCTCGGCAGGACTCTATCCGGGAATAAGTCTGTTCGCTACGCGGAATATGGCATTCGAGGTGTCGATGCCCCTGCTTGAAGGTGGTTTCCGCCGGCAGAAACAGGACGGGACGACGACCGACGGCACACTGTCACGCGCATTCCTGAATTTCAAGCCGAATCTTACAGGACTAAGGATGGGGCTTGTCTATCATTTCTGACTATGGGAAAGTTGCCGGCAATCATACTGACCGTTGTCACCTTGTCCGCTTGCGGCGAATGGAAGAACGATATATATAAGGTGGAAGATCGAGGCGAGGAAGGTGATTCGGAGTCACGGATCACCACTCCGGACGGACAACTCTACAACATGAACTTCGATTTTTGGAGCAGGGAAGGCTCCAACGAGTTCTGTTATGCTTCCGATGCCACTGATGCGGAGAAACGCGTATGGGGTTCGCCCAACTCCACGACAGCATTCCTTGGCAAGCCCACTTGTGTTCCTGAACGGGATTTCGTGGCTGCCGCAGGTCCCGGCAAGACGGCCGTAAAGCTTCAGACCCGGATGGTGAATGCCCTTATTGCCAAGAAACTGGCGTCGGGATGCCTGTTCACCGGACAGATGGGCAATATCAGCATATCCACCATGAACGCTTCGCTCAAGTGGGGAGTGCCGTTCACTCTCCGCCCCAAGTCGATGGAGGGCTACGCCTGCTATAAACCGGTGGCGGTCAGCAATGCCCAGCCTCCGTATGAGCATAGGCTGGGTGAGACGGACAACGCTCATGTTTTCGTGATACTTTGTGACTGGACTGAACAGTTCACAGTCGATCCGGCACTGTCATCCTTCGTTGACCCTGACAATGACCCGGCCATAATCGGTTACGGAAAGGTGACTTTTGACCATACGATGTCCGGTTATGAGCAGTTCTCCGTCAGTATAGAATACCGGAACGACCGTATCCCGAAGTATCTTGTGATAGTGGCGTCATCGAGTGCACTCGGAGACTGTTTCACCGGTGGCGACGGCAGTACCCTCTACTTGGACGAGTTCAGGTTCACGTACTGAACAGGGAACCGGCCGGCAGGAAAGGAAAATCCTGCCGGCCGGTCCGTTCCGGTTAAGTATCTGATTCCGGATTATGCCGTATCATTCCAGTGTCTCGCGTTTGAGACTCTCTATGTAACGGTCTATGCGGCGCAGCTCATCGGGGATGCGTATGTTCTGCGGGCAATCGCGCTCGCAGCGGCGGCAGGCGATGCAGTGGTCAGCCTGACGGACAGTGGGGATAGCCTCATTGTATGCCAGCAGATATTTACGGCGCTTGCGGGTATAATCCTTCTGCTCCTTGCTCTTTACGAATGTATCGGCTGTGATATTATCGTTGTAGAACTTGAATATGCCGGGAATGTTGATGCCGTAGGGACAGGGCATGCAGTAGTTGCAGGCGGTACATTTCACTAACGGATAATCCTCCATCAGGGTTGCCACATCAAGCAGGAACTTCTTTTCCTCATCATCCAGGGGCTGGAAATCAAGGAATGATTCCAGATTGTCCTGCAGGTGTTCCATGTATGTCATTCCGCTCAAGGCAGTAAGTACACGGGGGAAACTGCCCACATACCGGAATGCCCAACTGGCAATGGAACGCTCAGGCTCGCGTGCTTTGAGTTGGTCGGCAATCTGTGCGGGTACGTCCGATAACGCTCCGCCGCGAAGGGGCTCCATGATTACGATAGGTATCTCACGCTTGTCAAGTTCGGCATACAGATAATCGGCGCGTGTGTTGCGGCCGTTGGGATGCTCCCAATCTACATAGTTCATCTGGATCTGTACAAAATCCCAGTGGTACTGCTCATGCAGCGCAATGATCTGGTCAAAGCCCTCCTGATTGCCGTGGAATGAGAATCCGAGATTCTTTATGTGGCCGGCCTCACGCTCCTTGAGCAGAAAATCCATTGCTCCGGTATTCTTGAAGCGGGTGTTGAAATCATTCAGGGTACCTATTCCGTGAAGCAGATAATAATCCAGATAATCAGTCTTGAATATCCTGAGCGAATTGCGGTACATTTCCACACATGCTTCATAAGTCGTAGCATTGAAGACAGACATCTTGGTGGCAATCTTCCATTTGTCACGCGGATGGCGGTTCAGCGCCTCGGCCGTGGCGCGTTCGCTGTCACCGCCCAGATACACGGGTGATGTGTCGAAGTAGTTCACTCCGTGTTCAAGAGCAAAGTCAACCAGACGGTTAACCTCCTCCTGGTCTATAACGTTACGGCCCTGCTCGTTGCGTTTCTGGGGCCAGCGCATGCAACCGTATCCCAGCACTCCTATGCCTGGATAGTTCTGCAGCATCTTTCCATGCAGGTCCTTGTTTGAGGTCGATGCCTTGCCTGCTTTCTTGGCTACATCGGGAGTGCAGGCATCAATGGTTGCTACAGCGGCTCCTGCTCCCATATATTTAAGGAATTCTCTTCTTTTCATAGTGTCTTAGGCATTACGGTGAATAGATAGTCCGTCAACTGTTATGGCGCTTATGGGACGTGAAGGACATAGGTTCTCGCACGCGCCGCAGCCTATGCAACGGTCTTCGGATACCGTTGGAATCTGATTGCGTGAGCCCTGCTGTCGAACCATACGGATGGCACCCGACGGGCAGTGATATGAGCAGTTACCGCAACTGTCCTTGCCCTGTGCGGGAAGGCAAAGGTCCAGATTGACTTTAGCCACACCAATGCGGATGGTCTGCTTCTGCTCTACGGTTACGGGTTTTATGGCACCGGCGGGGCAGACCTGGCTGCATGCGGTGCACTCGGGGCGGCAGTAGCCGTCCTCATAGCTCATGTAGGGCTGCAGGAAGTGTCCCAGGTCCGATGAAGGCTGCAGAACGCCGTTCTTGCAGGCGCTTACGCACAGCTGGCAGGCGGTGCAGTGGTCATAGAAAGACTTGACGCTTCCGGCACCGAACGGGACAAGCCTCTCGGAGCGTTCAGGGGTTTTCTTGTCAATTACTTCGGCAAGGCCTCCGTGCATGTGGTCCTGAGCGTGGACAACTGACCCGGCAGCCACCACAACTCCTGTGGCAAGGAAAGCACGGCGACCCTGGTCAACGCTGTCCGCTCCGGCCTTGACAGCAGGTCCGGCATCTTTGGGGGTACACTTGCAGAATCCCGCATACTTATATTCCAAAGCACCTTCCTGACAAGTCTCTATGCAGTCAAAGCAATCTACGCAGCGGCTGTAGTCTATCTTGTGTGTCTTGAAGTCTATGCACGATGCCTTGCATCCGCGTGCACATCTGGCGCAGTTCACACATTTGCTCTCATCGATTACGGGACGGAACAGGCTGAAGCGGCTGAACAGACTGAGGAATGTGCCTACGGGGCAAACGGTATTACAGTATTCACGGCCCCATCTCCACGCGCAAAGGCAGATTATCACCAATGTGAGCAGTCCGGTGACAAGCAGCGGCAGTGTCATCGAGTCCGTACCTGTAGCTGCAATTGAGCGCACCATACGTCCGTAGGCGCTGTACGGGGCAATGAGTGCAATCAGCATCTGTCCGCTGACGAAGATGGACACAACAGAGAGTGCCAGCACACTGTAACGCACCAGTCTGTGCTCTTTCCTGTACTCAAACTTTTTTGTATATTGCCTGACGGTGATCCTGGCATCGGAACCCTGTTCCTTAAGCTTTCTGATCCGGCGGGCCTGCCGTTTCTGCATCTTTTCCCCGCCCTTGCGGCGTATCCACAAAACAAGGTCCTGGAATATGCCCATAGGACATATCACAGAGCAGTAGATACGGCCGGACAGCAAAGTAAGCAGGAGAATGCCGATGATAACGGCAAAATTCAGGGCCAGCAATGAAGGCAGGAACTGTAGCTTGGCCATCCATCCCCACCAGTTGTGGCCGATTCCCAAGAAAAGCAGCGTGATTCCCGTAATGAACAGGGCTGCCAGTACGATTCTGGTTTTACGTAACATATTTGGATGTATTGAATGTGCAAATATAACAACAATATGATGAAAAGCAATACACTGTTTGCCGGAATTGTATTAAGTTTGTAACCGTTACCCGTTGCCGCCAGATGGAAACGTTGACGTTGCTTGAACTCAACGGACGCGTGAGAAGCACGCTCCAGCATGAGATGCCCGATCCCTGTTGGGTGCAGGCCGAAATAAGCGGTCTCAACCCCACGGGACAGGGTCACTGTTATATGGAACTGGTCGAGAAGGATCCTTCGGGACGCACCTTCTTAGCCAAGGCCAAGGCTAATGTGTGGCGTACCGTATGGCTACGGCTCAAACCCTATTTCGAGGCACAGACCGGCGAGAGCCTTAAAGTGGGCATGAAGGTACTTCTGCTGGTTTCTGTCACGTTCCATGAGGTGTATGGCTATTCGCTTACAGTCCAGGACATAGACCCTACCTATACAATCGGCGATATGGCCCGTCGTCGCAGGGAGATCCTGGAACGGCTGGAGAGAGAGGGCGTCATAGGCCTTAACCGGGAGCTGGAGATACCGCTTCTGCCTCACAGGATTGCTGTGATATCATCGGCAACTGCTGCCGGATATGGAGATTTCCGCAATCAGCTGTCAGGTAATGTTTATGGCTACCGTTTCTATGTGAAACTGTTCCCTGCTCTCATGCAGGGTGAGGAGGTGGAACGCAGCGTGATTGCCGCCATGAATGCGGTGGCTGCCCGACGCGATGATTTCGATGTACTGGTCATTATCCGGGGAGGCGGTGCCGTGAGTGAACTGAGTTGTTTCGATTCCTACGACATTGCCGTGAACATCGCCAATTTCCCCTTGCCGGTCATTACCGGAATCGGTCATGAACGGGACGATACTGTGGCCGATACTGTGGCCCATACCAAGGTCAAGACTCCGACAGCCGCAGCCGGCTTCCTGATTGACCGGATGTTTGAGACAGCTTCGGTACTGGAGAACATGACACGGCGCCTGGGTGATGCCGTGAGCGGGCGGATGGAGACCGAAAGGCTCCGGATTGAGAGGATAGCTCAGAAACTGCCCTCTCTTTATGCCGTAGTCAAGGTCCGTCATGAGCAGATGATTGAGAATCTGTGGAACAGGGCTGTTTCCGGTGTCAGGAATATGTTGACGGCTCATCTCCATAGGCTTGAACTGATGGAAAAGGGTATCGGGGCGGCTGATCCTGTCCTGATCCTCAAACGCGGTTACACGCTGACAAGGTGTAACGGACATGCGGTCAAGTCTGCATCGGATTTGCGGAAAGGTGACCGTATCACGTCGGTCTTCCCCGACGGGACTGTGGAGAGTGAAATCATTTAACCGATAAACGTTATTTGTATGAAGTACGAGGAAGCTTTGAAACGCCTTGAGGAGATAGTTTCCGGCATTGAGGAGAACAAGCTGGACATAGACCGGATAGGCGAGAGTCTGAAAGAGGCGCGTGAGTTGATAAAGTCTTGCAGGGACAAGCTCTACAAGACCGATGAAGAGATAAAGAAGATTCTTGAAACCGAAGACTGACTGTCATGAAGAAATTCCTTAGCCTCGTTTTTTTCCTGTCCGTCGTAGCGGCGGTCATTTCATGCAGCACGGTGGTCTTTACCGGCCGGAACAGGATGCTGCTGTATTCCGACAATGAGATTTCATCCCTGTCAGCCCAGTCATACTATGAATTCATGTCAACGGCGGCACCCTCCACGAACATGGTGCAGACCTCGATGGTCAGGGAGGTGGGAAAGCGTCTTGAAGCCGCCCTGAACAAGTATCTTGTCGCCAAGGGCCAGACCAATGTGTTGAACGGTATAAAATGGGAGTATTACCTGGTC
This sequence comes from Bacteroidaceae bacterium, assembly GCA_017612875.1. GTDB lineage: Bacteria > Bacteroidota > Bacteroidia > Bacteroidales > Bacteroidaceae > Colenecus. The sequence goes on from JAGAEZ010000032.1 coordinate 7,509, forward strand.
CGCAGCAATCAGGTCAACGCATTCTGCCTTCCCGACGGCAAGGTGGTGTTTTATGAAGGCATAATGCCTGTGCTGAGCACCCCTGACATGGTTGCCGTCGTCATGGCCCATGAGATGGGACATGCCATAGCCCGTCACGGCAACGAACGTATGACACAGCAGACCCTGACCAATCTGGTAGGTGCCGTCACCGGACAGATAATCGAGCAGAAGACATCGGAGAACGCCCGTGCGCTCTTCGAGACCGCATTCGCCGTGGGCAGCCAGTACGGTTACCTGCTTCCTTATTCCCGCAAGCATGAGTATGAGGCCGATGAGATAGGGCTTTACATCATGGCTATCGCCGGATATGACATCAACCAGGCCCCGTTGCTCTGGAAAAAGATGGCGGAATCGGATAAGCAGCAGGTTCCTGAAGAACTCAGTACACATCCGAGCGATGTCAACCGCATAAAGCATCTGGAGAAACTGCTCCCTAAAGCCCGTGCCTATGCCGAAGAGCTGAAGTGACTCTGACCGTGTTTTTTTGATGGTAGGGAAGTATAATCCATTAAAATGACTATATTTGCAATGTCCGGAAGGAGGTGAAGGCCGTGAGCCTGGATAAGGGAAGCCAACTTATACTAACTAATTCGATAAAAAATGAGACTTTTCAAGACTACTTTATGCGCAATGGCTCTTGCCACAGGCGTATGTGCACAGGCCCAGGGCCTGAAAGATGCTTACAAAGACTATTTCTCGGTCGGCGTTGCCGTCAATATGAGAAACCTGAGCAATGACAAGCATGTCAGTATCATCAAGACCAACTACAACAGTATTACGGCAGAAAACGATTTCAAGCCTCAGTCCGTACAGCCTTCGGAAGGCCAGTGGAATTTCAGGAATGCTGATGCAATAGCCGATTTCTGCCGCGAGAACGGCATCAAGCTTCGCGGCCACTGTCTCGCATGGCACAGCCAGGTGGGCCGTTGGATGTTTGAGGGTGCCAATGGCGGCCAGGCTACCAAAGAGGAACTTTATGCAAGGATGAAGACTCACATCACTACTGTAATGCAACGGTACAAGGACATCGTCTATTGCTGGGATGTCGTGAACGAGGCCATTTCCGACGGCGGTACGGATCCTCTGCGTAATTCACAGTGGAAGCAGATTGCAGGTGGTGACGAGTTCATCCGTAAGGCGTTCGAATTTGCCCGTGAGGCCGATCCCGACGCACTGCTGTTTTACAATGACTACAATGCCGCAGTCCCCGCCAAGCGCGACAAGATCTACAACATGGTCAAGGAGATGAAGGCTGCCGGTGTGCCTATTGACGGAATAGGTATGCAGGGTCACTTTAATGTTTATGATCCCTCTCTTGAGGATATTGAGACAGCCATTGAAAAATATTCGGAAATTGTTGACCATATACAGTTCACCGAGCTTGACATCCGTCTGAACCGCGAGATGGGCGGCCAGCTGAACATGAACCGTCAGGGAGAGGAACTGACTCCGGAGAAACGGCAGATGTTCAATGACAAATACACCGGTTTCTTCGAGATCCTGCGCCGTCATGCCGATGTTATCGATGTAGTCACTTTCTGGAATGTAACTGATGCTGATTCTTGGGTAGGTGTGTCCAACTATCCCCTGTTGTTCGACAGGGACGCGAATCCCAAGGATACCTATTACATGGTCCGCGACTTCAAGCCCTCCAAGGCAGACAAGAAGGCTGCTAAGAAATCAAAGAAAAAGGCTGCCAACAAGGCTGCTGATGCAAAGGCCGCACTTGCCCGGAAGAACTTCCGGAAGTAAAATTATCCGTATTAAAATACAATCGGGCACTACTCAGTCAGGGTTGTGCCCGATTTTTTATACATTTTTGACATTTGGCAGGATAACATATTTAAAAAAGGTTTAACTTTACGCTTTCAAATAAGTAAAAAGTCATTAAACAGATTGATATGAAGAAAAAAAGAAACATCACGATTGCTGTTATCGTAGTGTGTGTGTTATGCTTAGCCGGTTTTATTACACAACATTATTTCGACTGGCCTGTGGATGAATCCCAGACAAGCGGTGACATTGCCAAATCTTCCAGGTTTTCCCGTAAGACTATAGAGGAAGGGACAGACAATATGCAGGAACTGCTTCTTAACGATGAGGAATACAGGAACAATATTGTTGTTGCCTATGTGGTGATGCAGTCACGTGCCCAGCAATTTGATGCCCTTGTGGATATGTCGGCTCAGGTAGCTGGCGGAATCAAGGATTTTGATGCAGTTCTCAAGGACATGAAGAGTGTCAAGCCTATGGTGAGCAATGTCTGTTCGTCGATGGAAACGGCTGCTAATGACCTTAACGCGGCTTTGGGTGGTGAGAACAGGGGGGATCTTACACAGAATACGAATAACGCGGCATTGGCTTATACCACCCTTCAGAAACAGAACAGTCTGGCCGACAGGTTTATTGAGACTGCCGACAACTATCTCAAGAAATCCTCTGCCGATGACGGACTCAAGTTTGTCCGTGACCAGTGGGTTGAATATCAGCAGATGACCGCTATCCTGAACCAGGACGCCAAGAGCAAGGAAGAGCTTGATAAGAAGGGCTATCAGCTCTCTGCCGATCAGAGTGCTGCCGCCTTGGGTATGTTTGGTCCAAGTCAGCAACAGACAATAACCGGTGTTTCCTATACTTTCGGTTCATTGGGATTTAATCCGAATTTGAGCAACAATCCGAATTTAAGCAACAATCCGAATTTAAGCAACAATCCGAATCTGAGCAACAACCCGAATCTGAGCAATAACCCGAATCTGAGCAATAACCCGAATCTGAGCAATAACCCGAATTTGAGCAACAACCCGAATTTGAGCAACAATCCCGCTCTGAGCAACAACCCCGCTCTGAGCAATAATCCGAATTTGAGCAACAATCCGAATTTGAGCAACAATCCGAATCTGAGCAACAATCCGAATCTGAGCAACAATCCGAATCTGAGCAACAACCCGAATTTGAGCAACAATCCGAATCTGAGCAATAACCCGAATTTGAGC
>JAGAEZ010000033.1 GCA_017612875.1 Bacteroidaceae bacterium
ACAGTACTACATGGACGAAGACTCCGCGCAGACAGCGAACATACAGAAAATCATGTTCGACTGCGGAATAGCCGCCAACATGATATACAGCTGTACCGGCAGCTCCGCTTTCGACACCGATATCCGAAGGGCCCTGACGACATACTTCAACTATTCTTCTTCAACCCGTTTGGTCTTATACAATGACATATACGCGGAATACGACAACCCGGATTCAGTCTGGATCAGTATCCTGAAGAACGAGATTAACGCTTCCCGTCCCGTAATCATGAGCGGTCAGGACTATGTGAACGGAGGCGGTCACGCCTTTATATGTGACGGGTATGACAACCGTGACTACTTCCATTTCAATTTCGGCTGGGGCGGTTATCTGGACGCATATTTCCTTCCGTCGGCAATCAACCTGAGCGACGGAAGCAGGTACAACTGGGATCAGTCAATAACCATAGGAATAGAGCCCAACCTGTCCGGAGAGTGGCTGGACGGCTACCCTGTATGCCAGATTGCTTTCGGGAACCTCGGCGTTTTAGAGGATATAATATCTCCTTACGATACAATTCACGTGCTCGATATACCGGAATCAGCCATCATTGACGGGAAGGAGTACCCCGTTTCTTTTGTCACATCGTATGCCTTCATCAACAACCCTTTCATCTCGGAAGTCAAGATCCCGTCATCGGTATATCAGCTGCAGGACTACTGTTTCTATAATTGCTCAGGTCTTGAAACGGTTCAGATACCGAGATCCGTCATCTATTACGACTTCGGAGTGTTCGGTGCATGCAACAACCTGAAGAGACTCTCTGTGGTAAGGAACAACCCCTATCTCTATTCGCCCACCAACAGCAACGCTGTCATGGAAAGGGGAAGCGACAGGCTTCTGCAGGGCTGCAACTATACAGTCATCCCGAGCGAGACCTGCATCATAGGCTCCAACTCATTCGAAGGATTCGACGGGATTGAGACCGTGGTGCTGCCGGAAAATGTCACTGACATAGAATCCGAGGCCTTCTATAACTGCTCAAACCTGAGATCCGTGACCCTGAACGCCCACATAGAGGCCATCGGAAGGGACGCTTTCTCCAAATGTCCCTCCCTGAAGGACGTGTATTGCCTCTCCTACATACCACCGCAGATACAGGATACCACATTCCCGTCCGATATCACCGTACACGTGGTAGCCGGCTCCGGTGACATATTCCGCAGGGATGTGTTCTGGTCCGCCTTCAACATTGTGGAGGACATAGCCGATCCCACATACGTGGAGCCCCTCAGGACCGATGATGAAGGACAGCGCTACTGGGACATCCAGGGCCGCAGCACCGGCAAGGCCGCACGCGGACTCCGCATATCAAAAGGCAGAAAATACTACTTCATGTAACCCCTGGGAATAAATAGAGGGAAAAGGAGCAGAAGGCCGGGGATGGAGAACAGCAGGCCGGCCATTACACCGACGGCAAAGGTCAGCCAGAAAGGCTCACCCTTGCCGTCCCATATAAACGGCAGCAGTCCGAGCACAGTGGAAAGGATGGTGAGCAGGGTCGGGACTATCTTCCTGTGGAATGCCTTGACATAGAGACCCTGAACGGAACGGAACCGGGAGGCCTTGATACTGTTCATCTCACACGCTATGTAGATTGAGGCGTTCACCACCAGCCCCGACATCATCACCATAGCCGCTATGCAGCCTTTTCCCATATAGAGCCCGCACAGCGGAAACAGGCAGAATATGCCGATGAAACCTACAGGTATCAGCATAATGACACACAGCGGCATCAGCAATGACTCAAACACTCCGGCACATATCATATAAATCACTATGCAGACCGCCGTCAGAATGAGGAGTGAACTCTTTCCCGCTTTTCCGTCCACCCCGCCCCCGAAGGCCTCTATCCTGAAACCGAAAGGCATGGAACGGGAAATGCTCTCCTCAATATCACTGAGCAGCATCAGTCTCTGAAGGTCGTTGCCCACGAAATCGTAGCCTATCCTGAGGACATACTCCTGATTCTGCCTCTCTATCACCCCGCCTGTCTTGCGTTTGGCCAGCCGACCCATGCTGCGGAGCGATATTTCCGAACCGGGACTGCCGATGACATCGTTCTCTATATGCCACAGGTCATAGTAGTTTCGTCCCTTTGACCTGAGCCATACCTGCGTGCTTCCCTCCCCGCCGCCGATACGGCCTATGTTCCTGTCAACCGTCTGCCCGGCCAGGAACATGTAGTGTCCCAGATAGTCTGAACCTGTCATGGCGGCCCGTTCCAGATCATATTCAATATGGTATTCGCTTTCCGCATTGTTCTGCCACTCCGACGAGAGAATGGCCGCATCGGATATCCTGGAATGTGACAATATGCTCTCAAGCGCGCTCCGGGCATATTTCTGAAGCTGCACATAGTCGTAGCCATAAAGCCTCATGTAATTCTTCCATTCACTCCGTTCCAGAAGATTGCTGTAAGGCTCGTCATCCCTGTTGTAAGGCAAGACCGTCCATGAAGCGCTGCCTATGGAAAGGACCCTGTTCCACAGTTCGTCCCTGAATTCCGATGCCTGTCTTTTGTCACGCCACTCTTCCCTGAGCAGTATGGAGAAACGGGCCGTCCTTCCGGACACCCTTGTCTCGAACCTCTCCACAATCCCGCAACCTGAGAGCCACTCCTCAAGAATCATGGAGGTCCTGTTCATCTGTTCCGTCGGGGTGCCCTCAGGCATGAGAGCCGCCACTTCCATAGTCCCGGGACTCCTGTCATCACTCTGATTCAGACTGCGGGCATAATTGTGACGCACGAACCCGAAGAGCGAAACGGCAAACAGCACAACCGATGAAACGGCAATAATCCACCTGCGCCTCCGGCATTTTCCCACCATTACGGAATAGGACATGCCCATCCTCACAATCAGCCGTCTGGTCCCGAACCGGACGGATTCCGGACCGCGGAAATAGCCTGTGCTGTCAACCAGTGCAGGGACAAGCAGCATGGCCACCGCCAGCGAGACCGCAAGGTTGACTGACACCACGTGAACGAAACTCCTCATGCCCGACTGATAGTTCTCCGGCAGGAAGAGTATCACGGTCAGAGCCGCGACAGTGGTGAGCAGCGCTGCCGCTATGGGTAGCATGACTTTCCTGTCACGGCAGCGGGAGTAGTGGTCAATCATCACTATGACAGTATCTATGACTATCCCCAACGATACCGTGATTCCTATCAGGGAGAACTGCCCAATCTCCACTCCGGCTATCCTGTAGAAAAAGAGAGATACCAGCATGTTCACCATGATAGATACGGCAGTTATGCAGAGATACTTTACGCTTCGGCTTATCAGGAAAACGGACAGAAGCAGGATCAGGAGAGAGGAGACGGCCCTGGAAACGATGGAACGGATATTCCGTTTCAGGCCGATGGAAGCATCGTATGCAGGTTCCACCGTAATTGAACCTGGAATCTGTTCCATGAGCTGTTCCATTCTTTTCCTGACCGGTTTGCAGCTCCGGATCATATTGCACCCGTCGGCACCATAGACATACAGGTTTACACAGTCCCGACCGTTGATCCTGATGTAGGATAGTTCCTTAGCCTCCCTGACCCGGATTCCGGCAAAGTCGGAGAGGTGCATCACCCTGCCGTCAGCACTCCTGAGCGGCAAATTCCCAAGGTTGGTCTCGTCTATGCCCCCTAAGAGACGGACATGCATCATGTCTTCTCCTTCCTGCACTGTCCCTGCCACACGACTGCCCGTGAGCGAGCTGAACGCATCCGCAATGTTGACAGGGGACAAGCCTGCCGTACGCAAGGCATCGGGATCGTACTCAATCTGCAATTCCCTTTGGGGAGAACCGCCTACTGAAACCATATCTACGCATCCGAGCTTTCCAAGAGGCTTGGCCAGATACTTTTCCACAAAACCGACTGTCCTTTTCCTCTCCTCCTGAGACCATACGGCATAGCTCATCAGCAACTGTCGGCCCTTGCCTGACACCATGTCCTGGATCTCATAATACGAGTCCGGGGGAAGCATGGGTCTGAGCTGCCTGAGCCTGGTACCCGTTTCGAATCTCGCGGCCTCCATATCCGTCCCCTTCTTGAACGTGGCAGTCACCATTCCTATGTCATTCTCCGATGTCGAGTTTATCTCCTCCACACCTGCGACTGAATTGAGGGTACCCTCGATGACCGATGTCATTTCACTCTCTATGGCAACGGCTCCGGCTCCCTGCCACAGGAATACGACCGTGATTTCACGGTCTGCGCTTCCGGCCGATGAACTTACGGCAAGTCCCGGAATCATGAGCAGGCCGAGAACAGATAGCGTCACGGAGACCAGTATCACCGCAAAAGGTGAGACTGTCCGCCTTGAACCGCTGTTCCCATGAATTGTCATCGGGTCTGGCTGTATTTCCTCTCAAGCTTGGCGAAATACCGGTTGGTAAGGTCAGGGAGCAACTCCACCGGTACAAAGACATCGTTCACCTTCATCTGCGCATCAAGCACGAAGTAATAGGGCATACCCACCTCTTCAATAGGCAGGTCGGCCCGTCCCATGATGTAATAGTCTATATGGTCCGCTCCGCTATGACGGCTGCGGAACAGGCCCACCTCCCTGGAATTGCGGTAATCTGCCAGCACTATCAGTTTCATTCCCCACTTGCGGGTCTTCTGCACTATCTTTTCCAGCGCGTAGTCGGTACAGGACTCGCAGTCGTACTGGCTGATACGGCACACCATGCACCTCTCCTCTCCACTGTCGAACAGATTTGCCGGTGAAAAGGGGTTGTCCGGTTCCACTCCGGCAACAGCCGCCGGATCAATAGCCAGTCCTCCGTTCAACAGCAGGAAATCCATGGCATTGTATGCAGCCATGTATTTTTCCTTGATGAAACCCTCCGAGTCCTCTCCCTCCGCTATGAATCTCTGCCACATGAGAGCCCCTGTCAGATAGATGTTGCTGAGAACCAGGATCATTATGGCGATAATCTTGAAGATCTTTTTCATGAGTGCCCCTACAATACTTTAAGGTTATAGAAGAAAAGGACGGGATTGTCATCGATGGAGACTGCATCATACAGTTCCATGAATCTCTCCGGAAGCGGACCCACCTGCTCATGGACCGCCTTGTAACTGACAATGGAGTAAGGTTCGGCCACAGAGACAATGCAGTCCCCTCCACAGGTTGTGAAAGGCCACCAGAAGAAAGCCAGCATGGGATCATTGAATGTGGTGGACAATCCGGCCACCCTCCTGGTCCTGTGATTGTATAGATATGGCTTTTTCTCTCCCTGTATAAGGGTGAAATAGGAGTGGTTGTCCATTTCGATGAAAAGCTGGTCAAGCACCACATGGTTGTTTATGTCCTCAAAATAGGTATCGACATCCTCATAGCTGTAACGCGAGTAATCATCCGGAAGCAGTTCGAAATGGTACGGGATATGCACCCCGTCCTCACGGAACTCGTAGATATTCCCGTCAAGCACCCTCCGGCCGAGGATCCTGTCACCGCAACGGTAAAGGTTGTATTCCAGAGTAGTGTTGAATTTTGCGGAGAACATCTGCTCCCCGAAAGAATACCTGATATTCAATGCTGAATCAGTCATAACAAATGAGGAGTTGTCATTAGGAATCACTATCCCGCCAATGCCCTCAGCATCATGAACAAGGTAATCGGACGACACATACTCCACATTGCCGCCGTTTTTGGCAAGGCCGGTAGTCCTTACATAGTTACCCTCCATGTCGAACCACAGGAAACGGCGCTTCATCCTGTCCTGAATCACCACATGCCTCTTGTCCGCAGTCATGGCCACATAATTCAGGTTCAGGTATTCGTGCGGGCCGTTTCCCGGCTTGGAGACCTGCTTTATGAAATGTCCCTCATAATCGAACAGATAGACGGCACTGGCTATCCGGAAATCAACAATCACTATGGCGGAATCGGCAAATAATATCCGGTCAACCCTTCCTATCGGACAGGCGGGATCCGTCTCTAACCTGATGTAGGACACGCTTTCCACTACATCGTCAAGCAGGAGTAGCCCCTCCTCCCGGAAATCCGCCACCACGGTGTCGGTCACGGAGGTGTCAGGCCTGAACCTGCCGTAATCCAGGTTTCCAACGCCATGGCTGCACGAGGCGGCCATGGCTGTTGAAACAAGGACTGCGGAAACCCGCATCATCAATCTCATGTTCATTTGTACATTTTCTTTAGGATTTTCATTATCCTTTCAAGGCGTGCGCTGCAATCCTCGGTATCGTTCACGGGCTTGCAATGGCCCTGATTCCTGCCCAAGCAGACTCTGAAACGGTGCTCGCCGAGATTAAAGGTCGAAGCGTTGATACTGGAACTGGTATCGTTGTTGTAGTTGCTGCTGGAGCTTCCGGAACCGTTGGCGCTTCCTCCGGAGGTGGAGTCCTCATTCTTGTAATATGCATCGAACGCTCCGGCCAGTTGCCCCGTCGTGTAGCCTTTCTGCTGGACCTGGGCCCTGAATTCAATGGTGTTGCACTTCTCCACCTGCTGGTTGGAATCAAGAGGCCCGTTGTTGTTCTTCAACAGGGAAATAACCCACTCCACGATCGTCTTCGTTCCGGAGATAGGGTCAATCAGATAACTAAGGTCATCAGCCTGGCCAGCCACATCGGCTGCAAAAATCTCCTTGCGCTTGCCGGACTCGATCGTGGTTATCACTGCCGCGTTGACAGCCGCTGCCGAAAAGAGGGCTATCAACATTGTCTTCCTGAAAATCGGTTTCATAGTTCTTTTGTGTTTTTGATTGTTAGAAAATTAGGGTTTGGTTTGCTGCGTACGTACATGAACAGAGGTGCCAAGGCATCCGCACCTGACCCCTCTGCCAGCTTGGCAAAATTAGTGCCTGCACAATTCCAAGAGGATTGGTTTTCAGTCCGTTTTCCTATAAAAATGTTCAAAAACCGAGTTTACGCACCTCCTTTCTTACGGCTTCGGTCCTGACTGACTCTATCTTGGGGACGAAACATTCAATCGAATCCCTGATCTGCCGCAACCGGAGAGTATCGCCCGCCTCGAAGTAGATCAACGCAAGGGAGCCGAGCGGTCCTATCCTGTTGGGTGCCATGCTGAACGCTTTTCTGCTCCATCGGACGGCGCTGCTGTAATCGGCCCGGCGACGGCTGTTCTCGGACATGATGTTGAACGGGAGGGGATCCGAACAGACTCTCTGCAGGTCATGCATCACTGAGTCACTCTCGTCATAGAGGCCCGACCGGGTGAGGGCGGTTCCGTACTCCGTCAGGAAATCGGCATTGTGTCTCATACGGGAATAAAGGTCCGACCACTTGTCCAAGACAGTCAGGTACATTCCGTTCTCGTACCAGATTCTTGTGGCCCGCCATTCGCCTGCCGCCTTGCAATGCCGCAGCATGTCCGGAACCATAGCGGCCTGGCAGACAAGGAGCAGCAGGCAGACAGCAGGTACAAGCACCGGCTTCCTTACACCGTCGGTTCCTCCGTGCCGCTCCTGCACGGACGCTCTTGAAAGGGCCATGGCACACAACACCCTGAAACGGACGAAAACCAGCGGATAGGAGAACATGGAGAAGACCGAGAGGCTCAGCAGGCAATACCCCCAAGGGGAGCCCTCCCTCAGAAGCCGGAAAGTGGAGGCCGCCATCAATAATATAAACAAGGTCATGGGCAGAAGACCAGCCTCCACACCGAGCTCAAGATACTCGTTGAACCCCTTTTGGGGACAGTCGGCACCGAGACGCTCCTTTTCCGTGTAACTCTCCCCTGAAAAATATCCGGACTGCGCCGATGCATACGCACGCGGATAGCTTCCGAGTCCGCTGCCCCGGAACCCGTTCTCCTTCATGGCCAGGACACTCATGCGGTTAATGAATACCCTTCCGTCGGCCGAAGCACTTTTCACCCTGTAAATCCCCACGGCGGCTGTAGCCAGGAGAATGAAGAGAGACAGTGACAGGACTGCACTGAAGAGCGGCTTCCTTTTGAATAAACCGCATATACCGGCACGGAACCGGCGGCTCAAGGCTATCCTGCAGAACAGACAGACCGCAACCGACAGCGCGGCACTCCGGCTCCCGGTGGCCAGAAGAAGGGAAAAACCTGCCAGCAGGCAGACAAACAAGACCATCTTGCCGGTTTTACCCCTTTCCAACGGGAGAAAAGCAGCGACTGTAACACACACGGCGGCCGTATATCCTCCCAACGGACCGGGATTCGGGAAAAATCCCCTGCAGATGAATTCCCATTCCGCGAGCGGGGAACCTGAAATGACCTGGACCGCAGCATAGACCGATTCCGCTATCACCGTCAAGGCCAGCACTACAGGAAAAAACCTGTCTCCAAGGTTACCACAGCAGGTCCACACTCCACGGAAACCGATGTACAGCACCGCAGTCAGAATGACGTGAAGGAACCTCAGGTCCGATTCAGGCCCTCCATCCCTGAAATGCACCACGGAAAGTGAAAGGACGAGCAGAATTGAAATGATATTGACACCCGCGGATCCGTTACCTTGCGGGTGCCGGAACGAAAGAAACACGGCGGCCATTCCGCCGGACAGGGCTGCCACGACTACCGCAGCAAGCGGATATGAATAGTCCCAAGGGACACAGAATATGGAAATAACGATTATGAAGCACATCAGGCCCGGAAGCACCTGAGCCGTTTTACCTCTATCCCTGGTATAAGAAACTTTTTTCATGACAAATATTCTTCACGGAACAATTTTAAACAGATTCTAAAAAAAGAGAGAGCCGTCAGAAAGACTGACAGACTCCCTCAATAAAAATCTTTAACAGGCAGAAGCAAGCGGAATCAACTCACTTCTCCCCGAAGGAAAGGTCACCGGCATCACCGAGGCCGGGAACGATATAGGCGTGGCGGTTCAGTTCCGGGTCAACGGCGGCACACCACAAAGTAGTGATGTCCTGCGGGAACATCCTGGTGACATAGTCAACACCCTGCTGGGCTGCTATCACCGCAGCCAGATGGATACGGGCAGGGGTTCCCTTTAGCAGGAGGGCCCGGTAGGCCAAATACATGCTGCTGCCGGTGGCGAGCATCGGATCCACCAGGATGAGTGTCTTGCCGTCCAGCTTGGGTGAGGCGAGATACTCGATGTGGATATCGAAGTTCACCTCGTCAAGATACTTGCGGTAGGCGGACACGAAGGCATTCTCGCAATGGTCGAAATAGTTGTGGAACCCCTGATGGAACGGTAGGCCGGCACGGAAAACGGTGGCCAGCACAATGTCCTCCTCAGGAACATTGATAGTGGAGATTCCGAGCGGAGTCTTTATCTCCTTGGTCACGTAATTAAGCTTTTTGCTCACCTCAAGGGCCATGATCTCACCCACTCTCTCCAGATTCCGGCGGAACCTCATCTGGTCATTCTGCACGTTCACGTCACGCAATTCGGCGATGAACTGGTTGAGAATACTGTTACTTTTGTTAAAATCAATAACTTCCATATATGTTTTTTTGATAAGACCTTTCAACTCACCATTCAGTTTTCCGGGAAGCCGTGTATTTATATTCAAAGGTACGCTTTTTATTTCATACACGTTCCAATATCCTGTACGGAAAAAATCAGGATTTGTTCAAAAAAATGTGTCAGAACCGGTTATTCATCACTGATTAGTTAATAATTCTTTACCGAATACACTATTCGGAGGCAAAAACCGCTTTCCGATTATTTAAATAGGTAAATTCGTGCCGTGAGAATCCAAAACCTATTATTGACATATCTGCAATGAACCTGTTTTTCAGAAAAAGGACAGCATTGATGCTTATGGCTTCAATCAGTGTCAGCGCGCTTTTCGCCCAGCCGGGAGGCATGCAGCAGCAGGCACCCGCAACAGTCGTCAACCCTGACGGCACAGTGACTTTCAACTATCAGAACCGCAACGCCAAGGAGGTCAAGCTCTGGACCCAGTTCAGCGGCACCCAGTCCATGACCAAGGGAGCTGACGGGACATGGACCGTAAAGGTGGGACCCGCCGTCCCTGACATATATCCGTACCATTACGAGGTGGACGGCATCAGCGTGATGGACCCGCGGTGTGCCGAGTGGTTCCCCAACGAAACCTTCAAGAACAGCCTTCTCGACATGCGCGGTGACGGCAACCTGATACATGTTCTCAAGGATGTCCCCCACGGCAGCGTGGATTACCTGAACTACTGGTCACCCGGTCTGAACATGTTCATTCCGGTGATAGTATATACCCCGCCTTTCTATGACAAGGCCGAGAACCGGAACAGGAAATACCCGGTCATGTACCTGATTAGCGGTACGACCGATACCGAAGAGGTGTATTTCAAGGTGGGCAAGATGAACCTCATCTTAGACAACCTGATTGCCGAGGGCAAGGCCAAGGAGATGATACTTGTGCTCCCCTACGGCAACCCCACACTGCTCAAGACCGAGCGTGAGCCCCAGCGCCAGGGCGGCGGAATGGGCGGATTCGGCGGTGGCATGGGCGGATTCGGCATGGGCGGAGGCTACAACTTCAACCAGGATTTCACGGATGTTCTCATGCCGTTCATAGAGAAGAACTACCGCACCATAAACGATGCCGACCATCGCGGTATAGGCGGTTTCTCACGCGGCGGCAACCAGGGTCTCTCCATCGGACTCAACAATCTTGACAAGTTCTCATACCTGTGCTCGTACAGCTCGTTCACCCAGGTCAATGACAGGATGTTCGAGGATGCCGACGCATTCAACAAAAAAGTGCATCTGTTCTGGTCGGGAATAGGCACCGATGACTTCCTGTACGGCAACTCCAAGGACCTGATGACCATGCTGGACAAGCACGGCATCAAGAACGTGAAGGTGTTCACTCATGACAAGTTCGGTCATACATGGATGAACGCCCGCTACTGGCTGGAGAAATCATTCCCCCTGCTGTTCCAGGACCAGAAGGTTATAGACAAAGCCGTGGCAGAGAGCATGAGCCTTGAGGAGGCCGAGAAGGTGCGCCTTGAGAAGCTTGGAGGTGCAGAGCCGTCACGTCTGACAGGTTCACTCATGTCAAGCCTGTTCCCCCAGGGCGTAAAGTCACCCGAATACAATGCCGACGGCTCCGTGACATTCCGCTGCCAGGCCCCGAATGCGGAGAAAGTGGTGCTTGAGTGCCAGATGTTCAGCGGCACTAAGGAGATGGAGAAGGATGAGCGCGGCGTGTGGTCAGTCACCGTCAAGCCCGAAGTCCCTGACATCTATCCATACGCTTTCCAGATTGACGGCACACAGGTGGCCGACCCGAACAACATGCATATATTCCCTAACGAGAACTTCAAGTACAGCCTTGTGGATGTACGTGGCGAGGCTCCCTCGGTCCAGGATATCCAGGATGTGCCGCACGGCAAGGTTTCATACCGCTACTACTATTCCAAGGCTTGCGGCATAGAGCGTCCGATGTGCGTCTATACTCCAGCAGGCTATGATCCCGCAGGCAACGAGAAGCTGCCGGTACTGTACCTCATCCACGGTATGACCGACACCTACGAGACCTGGTTCAAGGTGGGTCAGATGAACAACATACTGGACAACATGATTGCCAAGGGTGAGGCCAAGCGCATGATTGTGGTCATGCCGTACGCCAATCCTTATCCTGAGATGATACAGCAGGGCAAGGCACAGTCATATAACGCTACCGATGTGGTTCTTACCACCAAGGAGTTTGTCGAGGAGGTGATTCCATTCATAGAATCCAACTACAATGTCCTGAAGGATGCCGACAACCGCGCAATAGCAGGTTTCTCGCTCGGTGGCCGGCAGACTCTGGCCGCAGGACTCGGCAATCCAGACAAGTTCCATTATGTGGCAGCATACGCACCGGCCATATTCAGTGCGAGCGAATATGAGGGCAACTTCCAGAACGGCACGTACGCTCCTGTTAAGGACCTTCAGAAGAAGCTCAAGTTCATGTTCTTAGGTACAGGCAAGACCGACTTCCTCATCCAGCAGTCACAAGGTCTTGACAAGTACATGACCGACAACGGCCTCAAGCACACCTTCTACAATCCCGAGGGAGGCCATACCTGGATGAACTGCCGTGACTATCTTGAATTGACCGTTAAAGAACTGTTCAAATAATGAAACGCTCACTGTTCCTTTCGGCCCTTATGCTGGCTGCCCTGCCCCTGACGGCACAGCAGTCAAGAGTGAACATACAGTATGACCCTCAGCGCACCGAGCCGGAGCACATACTTCCCTACAACGCCAGGGTTCTTTCACCCGAGGTGCACGATGACCACACCGTGACATTCCGCGTCATGGCTCCGAACGCCCGGACCGTGCAGCTGACCGGTTCCATGTTCGTGGGCCAGAACCGCCAGCGTCCCGATTTCACCAAGGGCGAGAACGGCGTGTGGGAACTGACCATAGGCCCGCTGGATCCGGAGATTTACCTGTATTATATCGTGATTGACGGAGTGCAGAACATAGATCCCAGCAACCAGTTCACCGGCCATGCGGCCATGCCCTCCTTCAGTATGCTGTTCGTACACGGCGACGAACCCGCATGGTACGATCCCAAGCCGGACGTGCCCCACGGTGCCCTGACCACACACTACTACTACTCGACCGTCACCAAAGGGCTGAGGGACATGATTGTCTATACCCCGGCCAACTATGACCCCAAGAAGAAATACCCCGTGCTCTATCTTATGGGCGGCTCAGGTGACCTGACCGAGACATGGGTGATGCACGGACGTGCCAACTGGATACTGGACAACGTGATTGCCGAGGGCAAGGCCAAGGAAATGATCGTGTGCTTCCCGAATGACCAGATGGTGACCCGCAGCCATCCGCAGCACACCGAACTGGCTTTCCCGATGGTGGAGAAGGAGCTGATAGAGTGCGTGATTCCCTTCGTGGAGTCACACTACAGCTGCATAAAGGACAAGCACGCCCGCGCGCTGAGCGGTCTCTCCATGGGCGGCCGCATGACACAGTATGTGGTGCTCAGGAATCTGGACGTGTTCGGATCCGCCGGCATTCTGAGCGCAGCCATAGGCCTGGAAGAGACACCTGCCATTAAAGAGCCCGATATCAACGACAAGATAGACTATCTGTTCGTGGGCGGCGGCAAGTACGAGACCGGCATGATGGGCCGTCACACCACCCTGCACAACCAGCTCACCGAGCTCGGCGTGAAACACGAGTTCGACGATGACGCTCCCGGAGCCCACGACCTGGTTACCTGGCGTCACCTGCTCTACTACCATTTCCTGCCCGGCCTGTGGAGGAACAACTACAAATGGAAATAACTCACATATATTATAATCCAAAACAAAAACAAAATGAAGAAATTTGCATTACTCATGGCAGGCTTTACCATGCTTGCGTTTGCAGCCTGCGAAAAAGGAGAAGAGAATGGAGGAGGAAACG
>JAGAEZ010000034.1 GCA_017612875.1 Bacteroidaceae bacterium
GACGTCTGTACATGTATTTCGGATGGTCTCAGATAATGCCGTTCCAGGTGGTGGAGCTGGACAAGACCACATTCAAGGAGAAGGGCGAGCCCAAGCCGCTGTTCTGGAGCGATATCAAGAACCACGGATTCGAGGTGCGCAAGCCTGAGGATGTGATATATTCGATTTTTGGCGGCCGCCGCGACTACGGCCCGGAGGAACTGCCCTGGATAGAGGGTCCGTACATGATCAAGCATAACGGCAAGTACTATCTGCAGTATGCCGCCATAGGCCTTGAGTTCATATCGTATTCGCACGGTATCTACATGTCGGACAGTCCGATGGGCCCGTTCACCTACAGTGAGCACAACCCGCTTACATTCAAGACAAGCGGATTCCAGGTAGGCGCCGGACACGGAAGCACCTTCCATGACAAGAAGGGTAACCTTTGGACCATCTGCATGATTCCCGCACAGTACGGCGAGGGAGGCCGCGGTTCCGAGCTTGCCATCTATCCTACGGCAGTCGATGCCCAGGGTATAATGTATTCAAATACGGCTCTGGGTGACTATCCTCAGTTCTATCCCGATGAGCGCAAGGCGGGCGGTGTGGATAACTATGTGAACTGGAAACTGCTGTCAGTAGGCAAGAAGGCTATAGTGTCGTCCACATTTGAGAACTATTCTCCGGCCCAGGCGCTTGACGAGGACTTCAAGACATGCTGGGTAGCGGCTACAGGTGACGCAGGCGAGTTCTTCACCGTTGACCTGGGCGCTCAGGCATCCATCAATGCCATCCAGCTTAATTGGGACCACATAGGCGCACAGCGTGCCGGTGGCGGCGGAATGGGCGGATTCGGTGGCATGGGCGGTGCCAGACCTCAGCAGCAGGCTCAGGCCGAGCAGCTCTACCAGTGCTATGAGGTGTTCGTCTCGAACGACAACTCCAACTGGACAAAGGTCATAAGCAAGCCCCAGAACAAACTGGAACTCAAGCATGACTACAACGAACTGGAGAAAGCGGTGAATGCCCGTTACGTGAAGGTGGTCAATGTGGCCACGTATGATAACGCCAAGTTCTCAATCAAGGATCTGCGCGTATTCGGCACCACGTCGAAGATGAAGACCCAGAAGGTGACCAAGTTCTTGGCTGTGCGCAACCCGGAGGACCGCCGCGAGGCTGACGTGATATGGGAGCCTGTGGCCGGTGCCGACGGCTATGTCATCCGATATGGCATTGAGAAGAACAAGCTCTATAACAGTTATATAGTCTATGGCAAGAACCGGCTCTACATGCACAGCATGAACACCAAGCCGGAGTACTATTTCGATGTTGAGGCATTCTCAAGCGGTCTGCCGGTTTATAAGGAAAACCCGTTGGAAACCATCGGTCTGGGTGCCGAGATACAGCTTGCCCAGCGTGGCGGAGGCGGCAATGCCGGCTATGCCCAGGGTGCCGGGACAAGGTATATCATGCTTAAGGAGGGTGTGACCGAGTACTCGTTCGGTGAGGTCAGTCCCGGAACATGGACTTTGAGTCATTCATACGGCCCTGTGCTGTGGTCCGGCCAGCTTACCGAGAAGGAGCTGATTTCCAATGAGGCCAATCCCAAGCCCACAGTGACGGCCAGGCTTACCCTGCTCGGAGAGGGCACAAAGAACACCGGCTATCTGGAGATGCAGGTGATACCAGGCAAGGAAAACGGAAAGATAATTGTAGTTCGCAAATGAAAAAAGGTTTGAAACTCCTGCTGCTTGCAGCAGTGGTGCTGGTTCCGGGATGGGGCACGGCGCAGAAATGGGAAGGTCTGGCAGATACGCCCCAGATGGGATGGAACAGCTGGAACAAGTTCGGACAGAACATAAGTGAGAAACTGATACGTGAGCAGGCCGATGCGATGGTGGCTGAGGGTCTGGTGGATGCAGGATACATCTATCTGAATATGGATGACTGCTGGCACGGTGAGCGCGATGCCGACGGGTTCGTGCAGCCTGATTCCAGGACTTTCCCGTCAGGGATAGAGGCTCTGGCAGACTATGTCCATTCCAAGGGTATGAAGCTGGGTATATATTCGGATGCAGGACGCAGGACCTGTGCCGGACGGACAGGCAGTTTCGGACATGAGTATCAGGATGCTATCCAGTACGCCCGCTGGGGAATAGACTATCTTAAATATGACTGGTGTTCTACTGAGAACATCAATCCTCGCGGCGCTTACACCCTGATGCGCGATGCTTTGCGTGCCGCCGGCCGTCCCATATTTTTCAGTATGTGCGAGTGGGGTACCAACAGACCATGGGAATGGGCTGCCGAGGTGGGTCATTCATGGCGTACCACCGGTGATATAACCGCGCGTTTTGCAGGTAATCCCCGCCAGCGCGGCTGGGGCCAGACTGTGCTGAGCATCATTGACCAGAACGCTCCTCTGCGCAAGTATGCAGGCCCGGGCCATTGGAATGACCCCGATATGCTTGAGGTCGGCAACGGTATGAGCGTGAACGAGGACCGCGCGCATTTCACCATGTGGTGCATGATGGCCGCTCCGCTCATCCTTGGCAACGACCTCTCCAAGATGACCGATGACACCCGCGCCATCATCCTGAACAAGAAGGTGATCGCCATCGATCAGGACAGGCTTGGCGTGCAGGGGTTGCGCTACAAGACCGAGAACGAGATAGAGTACTGGTTCAAGCCGCTGGAGAACGGTGACTGGGCTTTCTGCCTGCTCAACCGCTCCACCGAGCCTGTGGAGTGCGACATCGACTGGCAGGAGTATAACCTTACGGACGATGAGGTGAGCGGTCTCTCCACATCGTTCGATGCCATAACCTATGACATCGAGAACCTGTGGGAGACCAATGCCAAGAAGGCCAAGACGGGAACCACCAAGAAGGCCCTCAAGGTTACTGTACCCGGTCACGATGTGGCCCTGTACCGTCTCACTCCCAATCAGAAGAAGAAATAAACTTTTCGTTTCGACAAAAAAAGCAGGGATTCCGGATGGGAGTCCCTGCTTTTTTGTACTTGGATGGCAATCAGCGGAACAGCAGCTGCGCGAATTCGTACAGGCTGCGGCGCCAGGTCTGCCATTCGTGGGCGGTTTGCGGTGATTCGTAGTAATGGGCGTTGAGGCCTGCATCCTTGAGTGCCTGGACTGTCTCCTTGGGTGACTGTCCGCGCGGGTTCTCCACCTCACGGCTGCCGTAACTGATGAATGTCAGCTTGTTCTGAGCCTTGAAAAGAGGCGAGTTCTGCAGATCCTGGACCGATATGGTTCCGCCACTGAATATTCCTATCTGCGAGAAGATTCCCGGATAGTTGAGTGCAATGTGACGGGTCTGCATACCGCCCATAGAGAGGCCGGCAAGGGCACGGTGGAACGAATCGGGCATGGTGCGGAAATGCGAGTCAATATAAGGTATCACATCCTGTGTGAGTATCTTGGGGAAGAGATCGTTGGCATTGGTCATTATGGAGCCGAAGTTGGCCTGGCCGCCGGAAGGAGCATGTGATATCTCACCGTTTTCCATGACTATGATGAAGGGCACGCACTTGCCTTCGGCGAGCAGATTGTCCATGATGAATCCGCATCGGCCCTGACGGCTCCATCCGGTCTCGTTCTCGGTATATCCGTGCTGCAGGTAGAGGAC
>JAGAEZ010000035.1 GCA_017612875.1 Bacteroidaceae bacterium
ACCATAATACAGATGGACATCAAGTTCAAGGTGGGTGCCGCCAAGGTGAAAATCAACCCTTGAACCTTAAAAACGTGTAAGCCAGTCTGATTACAGTCATATTCATGAAACAAATTAAAACAGATTCTAAGACAGATACTAAACTTTTGCTTCAAAACAGAGTCAAATTAAAAAGTAATCTGTTTATATTTGTTCCGCGAAAACATAAACATAACCAAACAGATTTCTTACAACCTAAATACTTACTGAAACAATGAACAAGAGATTCCTTTCCGCTGCATTCATGGCAGTGCTCTGTGTGTCGGCTTTCGCCGCTAAGAAAGACAAGAAAAGTGAGCCCGAACTGCTTCTCGGCGTTAAGTCGGGCGTATTAACCATGTCCAATGATATGGGCAATTTCCGTAACGGAGGCGGCGGTTTCGGCGGAGGAAACTTCGGTGGCGGCGGCTTCGGCGGCGGTGCGGCGATGGGCCAGGGTGGCCGTGGCGGCCAGGGCGGACAGTTCGGTCCCGGCGGACAGGGCGGCCAGAGAGGTGCAGGTGCTCAGGGAGCTCAGGGTGGTCAGAGAGGCCAGGGTGGTGAAGGTGGCCAGAGAGGCCAGCGCCAGATGAATTTCGACCCGAGCCAGGTTGTCACCAAAATCTATTTCGATGACTATGGAAAGAAGACCGTGACCGTAACCTCACGCGGTGAGGCCGGGACATCGCGCTCTCTCGTGATTGACGATGAGACATATAACATAAACGACGAGGAAAAGTCCGCGACCAAGATGCCTCAGTTCGGTCGTCGTGGCGGCGGAAACGCCCAGCGCGGTGGCGGCGGAATGGGAATGGGATTCGCCATGGGCGGTTCCAGTGCCGTGACTCCCGCGTTCGACTGGGAGAACCTGGATGCCAAGACCATCAAGAAGAACAAGATCAAGGAGCTCGGTGAGGAAGAGGTGGCCGGAGTGAAGTGCAAGAAGTACTCATACAAGGTGTCCAACCAGGGCTACACTACCGAGCAGACAGTTTGGATATACAAGAACATCACCATGAAGAGTGAGACCGAATCTGACTGGGGCACAATGGGACAGTCGGTTTCCAAGCTTGAGGAGACCAGTGTCGATCCGGCCCTGTTCCAGCTTCCCGCCGATTACAAGGTTGAGGAGATGCAGATGGGTGGCGGCTTCGGCGGAGGCGGTGGCTTCGGTGGCGGAGGCGGCTTCGGTGGCGGTGCCGGCGGTTTCGGCGGTGGCGGCGGCTTCGGCGGCGGTGGTTTTGAAGGCGGCTTCGGCGGAGGCGGTGGCTTCGGCGGATTCTGACCTGTTACAGCATAATGAAAGGGGACAACTTCTTCAGGTTGTCCTTTTTTATTAAGTTTGTAAAACAGGAGAGACTCACTTGACCTGTTTAAACTGAAAAAAATCAAAATATAATAGTCAAATATGAGAATCAGGTTTTTATTGACTGCACTTACATTCACTGCCATCGGACTTACTTTGACCTCCGCCGACATTTACAAGGACCCCTCACAACCTGCCGGAAAACGTGCCGCCGACCTTGTGGGACGACTGTCGCTTGAACAGAAGGTGTCACTCATGCAGAACTCATCGCCCGCCATCCCCGAGTTCGGGATAAAGGCGTATGACTGGTGGAACGAGGCCCTTCATGGAGTGGGACGTGCCGGACTGGCTACAGTATTCCCGCAGGCAATAGGCATGGCGGCATCGTTCGATGACGACCTGCTGTTCGATGTGTTCACAGCAGTCAGTGACGAGGCGCGCGCTAAGTCGGTGCAGTCCGGAAAGAACGGTGAACTGAAACGCTACCAGGGACTTACATTCTGGACTCCCAATATCAACATATTCCGTGACCCCCGCTGGGGACGCGGACAGGAGACATACGGTGAGGACCCGTATCTCACCTCGCGCATGGGTGTATCGGTGGTAAAAGGCCTGCAGGGCCCGGCTACCTCCAAGTATGACAAGCTCCATGCCTGTGCCAAGCACTATGCGGTCCACAGCGGTCCTGAATGGAACCGTCATGTGTTCAATGCCGAGAACATTGAGGCCCGTGACCTGCGCGAGACCTATCTGCCGGCCTTCAAGGCACTTGTCCAGGAGGCCGGGGTGAAAGAGGTGATGTGCGCCTACAACCGTTATGAGGACGAGCCCTGCTGCGGAAGCGACCGCCTGCTGCAGCAGATTCTGCGTGACGAGTGGGGCTACAATGGTATCGTTCTTTCGGATTGCTGGGCTATCAACGATTTCTATACCGAGGGTCATCATCATACAGAACCCGACGCCATGCATGCCACAGCCAAGGCCGTGCTGACCGGAACCGACCTGGAGTGCGGAAGCTCCTACGGCGCCCTGGTCCAGGCCGTGAAGGACGGTCTTATCAAAGAGTCCGATATTGACGTCTCAGTCACAAGGCTGCTCACCGCCCGTTTCCAGTTGGGAGAGATGGATGAGGATGTGGAATGGAACCGTATCCCCTACAGCGTTGTTGACAGTAAGGAACACAGGGATTTGGCCCTCAAGATGGCCCAGGAGAGCATGGTACTGCTCAAGAACAACGGTCTGCTGCCTCTCAAGCGCGGCACCAGAGTGGTGGTCATGGGACCGAACGCCAACGATTCCGTCATGCAGTGGGGAAACTACAACGGCATACCGTCACACACTGTGACCCTGCTTGCCGCGATACGCCGGATGGGCGGCCAGGTGCAATATATGAAGGGCTGTGATTACGCTTCGAGCACACTCTCATTGGTAAGTCTGTTCAGCCAGTGCAGTGCCGGCGGACTGCAGGGCTTCGATGCCAAGTACTGGAACAACGCCCGAGGTATGGGTGAGCCCGATGTGCTCCGTCACAACACCACGCCTCTTCGTTTCGCCACGGCAGGCGCCACGGTGTTCGCTCCCAATGTCAACCTTGAGGACTTTGCCGCTGAATACAATTCAGTGTTCCATGCCGAAGAGGACGGCGATGTGGCTTTCTACATGCAGAACCAGGGCAATGCCATGATTTATGTGAACGGAAGCCTGGTGGCCGTGGGCCGTAACGGCGATACCGCCAAGAAGGTCTATACCCTTGAGGCCAAGGCCGGTGAGGACTATGAAATTAGGATAACCTTCCACTGCCGCAGCGGGGAGGCATCGCTTTCCTTCGACCTGGGCTATGAGGAGGAGATAAGCATAGAGAAGACGGTAGCCGCCACCGCCGATGCCGATGTGATTATATTCGCAGGCGGTATCTCACCGTCGCTCGAGGGTGAGGAGATGCCCGTCAGCATACCCGGATTCAGGGGCGGTGACAGGACCGCGATAGAGCTTCCCGCAGCCCAGACGGAGCTGGTGCAGGCTCTCAGGAAGGCCGGCCGCAGGATCGTGTTCGTGAATTTCTCCGGTTCGGCTATGGGGCTCACCGAGGTCGAGCCTTCATGCGACGCCATACTCCAGGCCTGGTATCCCGGCCAGGCTGGCGGTACTGCCATAGCATCAGTCCTTTACGGTGAGTACAATCCCGCAGGACGGCTGCCGGTGACATTCTACACGAGCACCAGCCAGCTTCCCGGCTTTGAGGATTACTCCATGAAGGGACGCACCTACCGTTACATGACCGGCAAACCTCTCTATCCTTTCGGGTACGGTTTGAGCTACTCCTCGTTCAGCTATGGCAAGGGAAAGCTCTCGGCCAAGTCGGTCAGTTCAGACAGCGGCATCAGGCTTACCGTTCCGGTGACCAACAACGGTTCCATGGACGGGCAGGAGGTGGTGCAGGTCTATCTGCGCCGTCCTTCCGACAAGGAGGGGCCCTCACATGCGTTGCGTGCCTTCAAGCGTGTGGATATTCCCAAGGGTGCGACCGTGAACGTGGAGTTTGAACTCACTCCGGAACAGTTCGAGTGGTTCGATGACCGGCATGACCAAATGCGCCTCATCCCGGGCAAGTACGAGCTTCTCTATGGCGCATCGTCCGACATGAGCGTACTGGACAGGCTGACGGTCACCGTAAAGTGACGACATTCCTGAAATAAGGAAATGGGCTTCACTTTATGATATCCAGCTGTCTGAGCAGTGCCTCAGGCTGCGGGTCATGTCCGCGGAAATCGCGATACAGGACTGCCGGATCCACGCTTCCTCCCTGTTCAAGCAGGTGACGGAACTTGCGGGCTGTCTCCTTGTCGAAGATACCTTTCTCCTTGAACAGCGAGAATCCGTCGGCTGCAAGCACTTCGGCCCACTTGTAGGAGTAGTATCCGGCAGCATAGCCTCCGCTGAATATGTGCGAGAATGATGTGGAGATAATGCAGTCCTCTACCGGCGGGAGGACATCGGTCTCCTTCAGGGCATCCTTCTCGAACCGTATGACCGATGTGCTGACCGGTGCGGTCAGGGTGTGCCAGGACATGTCGAGCACGCCGAACTGTATCTGGCGCATGTGGTAGTAGGCCGACATGTAGTTCATGGAGGCCTTGATCTTGTCAATCATCTCGTCGGGGATGGGCTCGCCGGTCTTGTAGTGACGGGCGAATGTATTCAGGAACTCCTTCTCGTATCCCCAGTTTTCCATGATCTGTGAGGGCAGTTCCACGAAGTCGTGGTCCACGTTGGTGCCGGTCTGCGAGGGATAGCGCCCCTTGGCCATGATTCCGTGCAGCGAATGTCCGAACTCATGCAGCATGGTGGTGAACTCGTCATGCGTGAGGAGGGAAGGGCTGTCGGCCGTGGGTTTGGTGAAGTTGGTCACAAGGCTGATGAAGGGACGCTCCTCCACGCCGTTCTCTATCTTCAGGCCACGGAATTCGGTCATCCAGGCACCGCTGCGCTTGCTGGCGCGGGGGAAGAAATCGGCATAGAAGAGTGCCAGGTGGGAACCGTCGGCGTCGCTCACCTCATAGACCTTGACATCGGGATGATATACAGGCACGTCTATCGGCTTGAAGCTGATGCCGTACAGGCGGTTGGCCAGGCTGAATATGGCATCTATGCAGTCATCGAGACGGAAATAGGGCTTCATCGCCTCAACGCTCAGGTCATATTTCTCCACGCGCAGTTTCTCTGCCCAGTAGCTGAAATCCCACGGCATGATCCTGTCGCCGTCAAACCCTTTGCTCTTGGCATAGCGGTTGAGTTCCTCCAGCTCCTTGAGTGCCACAGGCCTGGCCGGCCCGGAGAGCTCGTCAATGAAATCCCAGACCGCGGCACCGTTCTTGACCATGCGCTCCTCGGTCTGGTAGTCGGCAAAGTCCTTGTATCCTAAAAGGGCGGCTTTCCTGTAGCGGAGATCCACAATCTTCTTTATCGTCTCGCAGTTGTCCCACTCGTCACCGAAGGCGCGGGTGTTGTATGCCCTGTAGTATTTCTCGCGCAGGTCCCTGCGGTCGCTGTATTTCATGAATCCGCCGTAGCTCGGTGCCGAGAGGTCGAACAGCCAGCCGTCTGTGCCCTTGTCCTTAGCAGCCTGGGCAGCCATGTCCCTCACGAAACCGGGCAGTCCCGCAAGTTCGGCCTCATCGTGCAGGGTCATGCTGAAGGCGTTGGTGGAAGAAAGCTGGTTCTTCTGGAACTGGAGGGTGAGCAGGGAAAGCTCCTCCTCGATGGCGGCGTAGGTCTTCTTGTCCTCGTCGCTGAGGTTGGCCCCGCTGCGCTCGAATGACTTGTATGTGTCGGTTAGCAGCTTCATCTGAGCCGGGTCCAGATTGAGTGAGGCGCGTCCGGAATACACCTCCTTGACACGTTCAAACAGTTTCTCGTTAAGGTTCACATACATGGAGAACTCGGTCATCATGGGGGATATCTCCTCGGCTATCTGCTGCAGGGTGTCGTTGGCATCAGCCTCCAGGAGGTTGTAGAATATGCCGCCCACCTTGTTCAAGGCACTTCCTGCATAGTCAAGGGCCTCGATGGTGTTGCTGAACGAGGGTGCCTCGCGGTTGTTCACTATGGCGTCAATCTCGGCCTTTCCCTCCTTGACGGCCTGCCTGAACGCCGGGATGTAATGCTCTTCGCTGATCTTGTCAAACTGCGGAGCCCCGTAGGGTAGCGGGGACTCCATGAGTAACGGGTTGTTCTGCATAGTGCATGCTGTCAACAGCGTCAGCATTGACGCTATATAAACTGATGTTTTTTTCATTATCGCCATGATTTTCATTCGTTTCTTTTCCTGACATTCCGGATCGTGCAGGGCTCTCTCCGGTTACCTGGCATGAAGAAAACAGATTATTGATTTTGCAAATATACAAAAACGCACTATCTTTACCGAAATAAATCAAAACAGATTCTGAAAGATGAGATTCCGCATATTGTTGTCTTTGCCTGCATTCGTCTTTTCCCTCTCCGCCGCGTGGTCTCAGGATGTCAGTTACAACGCCATATACCGTGTTGAAGGCAAGCCCGGTGCATCCGAGGACACGTACCGTTCACATGTCAATATAGAGTCATTGAACAATGACGAGAGTGCCGTCCTGGCTGAAAACGGTGCCAGGCTCATCCTTACATCGGTCCGTGTGAACAAGACCGGCGGCTCGTTGTCATCGGCCCGCCTGCGTGATGAGTACGGTGTCAATTCGGCGGTGCTGGCTACAGGAGGAAGCAACCTGCTTATGGAGACGCCCACCTTGAACGTCCATGTCTCTGAAGCCGACGCTG
This sequence comes from Bacteroidaceae bacterium, assembly GCA_017612875.1. GTDB lineage: Bacteria > Bacteroidota > Bacteroidia > Bacteroidales > Bacteroidaceae > Colenecus. The sequence goes on from JAGAEZ010000035.1 coordinate 6,635, forward strand.
TCACGTCATACGGCAAGGGAACTACGGTGACTGTCCAGGGCGGCCAGTTCAACATGTCGCGCGACAAATCCACAGCCCTTCGTGTGATAGGCGGCGGACTGCTCAAGGCCGACAAGGTCACGGTCGCGGCTTTAGGAAACCATAGTCCGGCTGTCGCCGTATTCAGGGAAGGCAGCAGGGCTGACATTACAGGGATGAAGGGAAGTACCAACGGTATCAGTTCCCCCCTGTTCTTC
>JAGAEZ010000036.1 GCA_017612875.1 Bacteroidaceae bacterium
ACCTTGAAGAACCAGCCACGGACCAGCAGCTTTGTCTCGTACTTGGAGACTATGCGTATGTTAGTTATCCCAAGTCCCATCAGTCCTTATCCTTAACTTCCATAAAATAGACGTATGCATGCTCCAGGTTCGGCGGATAGCTTACCGCATCATAACCCGGAATACTCTTTGCCACCACCTGGATATCCCAGCCAAGACCGCTCGGTATAGTTGAAATCACTGCGTATTTCTGATTGATCTCGGCATACTGCTCATTGGTGACCTTCAGACGCCACACCTTGCCCTCGGTCTCCTTGAGCATCCCGGCCGGTGACCCCTTGAACATGACCTGACCCTGGTTAAGCATCGCCATATCAGTACATGAACTGGAAATGTCACCCACGATATGGGTTGAAAGGATTATTGTGGTGTCTTTTGAACTGGCCTCACTCAACAGGTTCCTGAACCGGATGCGTTCCTCCGGGTCAAGTCCTGTCGTCGGCTCGTCAACCACCAGGACCTTAGGCTTGTGGATCAGTGCCTGGGCAATGCCGAGACGCCTCTTCATACCACCCGACAGATTCTGTGCAAACCTGTCACGGGCTTCATAGAGGCCAACCTGCTCAAGCATCGCGTCAACCGCCTTGCCGCGCTCGGATGAGTTTGTCATGCCTGAGAGCGCAGCCGCATACTCCAGGAATTCACGCACCTTGTACCTTGCAAAAAAACGGAAATCCTGGGGAAGATAACCCAGTATGCGCCGCACCTCCTTGCGTTGCGTACGAATATCATATCCGCACACATCTATCTGTCCCTCAGATGGTTCCATCAAGGTTACCAGAATACGCATCAGGGTCGATTTTCCGGCACCGTTCGGGCCTAAAAGGCCGAACATTCCTGACGGTATCTCCAGGTTGATATCGGTTAACGCTCTCTTACCGTTCGGGTAATAATGACTTAAACCTTTTATAGTTATTGACATGATTGATTCAACTTCAGGGAAGGCAATCCTTAAGCCTTATGTTACAAATCCGACCGGTTCATCATTTGTTGATAGCGGCAGCCACTTCCTCGGCACCGATGGAAAGAGTCACGTATGACGGTACGGTGCGGGTGCAGCATTCGTTCTCGCCCCAGAGGAAAGGATAGTCATCCTTGTGCTCCAGGAAATCCGGCTGCAGGAGTACCAGACCCGGAACTATACCGCCAGGGATGAAAGTATAGTCGGCACGGTTGTTTCCGTAAGCCACCTTCTTGGTGTTCACACCAACTGCCGTAACGAATGACACGTTGGAGTACGGATGGCAGCCGTAGATGAAATTAAGGCCGGAAAGTACAAGTTCGGGATCAATCAGGTCCGGGAAATAACGCCAGACCATATAGTTGTTCTGGGCCCAGCTGATGACGCGCTCGCTTCCGCCCCAGGTTCCGCCGGCAACCGGCACACCGTAAGGAGTGGAAGCGGCGGTACGTTTGGCATCCTCCACGAATACCGGGACAACCTCACGCACCTGTGCCTTGAAGTCATCGTCCATATAGGGAAGCAGAGAGAGGACGGTGGTCAGGTTCACGCGCGGAGCCCGCATGGCGCTGCCGCCGCCTGTGCGGTTGTCCTCAGCACCCTGCGGAGCGGTACGGGCGGCCTCGATCTGGCGCATCACACCCGGCAGGAACATATCCTTGTACTTCTGTTCGCCGGTAAGCAGCCACAGCTGGATAGCCGCACTTGAACGGTCACCACCTCCGCCACGATTGTTTCTCTGAGCGTTGGCATTGGCATTCGCATTAGCATTAGCGTTGGATTGCTGGCGAGCCTGATAATCATCCATATCCTTCCAAAGTTTCAGGGCATTCTTCCTGCAACGCTCCGCGGTCTCAGGCAAATAAGGAGCGAGCACCCGTGCGGCATGTGCCAGAGCCGCGCATACGCTTACATTGCTCATGGGATTGCCGGAGTTGTTAGTGAACGCAAAACGGTCATCAAGCGTACCGGAATAACGGTTGTCACGAACCTCGTACGGCTTGAGCCTGGGGTCATAGATATAACCGTCAGTAATGGTCACGGCATCGCCCAGATGGTGATACTGATGCATGTTACCCTGTACTATACCGCCTGCAATGAATCCGATGTTCTCAATCTGGGCACACAGGTTAAGTGCTCCGTGCTCCACCTGCTGGATGATATCGGGAATGCCATCCGGGCGGTGTATATCCACGAACTGGGTTTTCTGGTCAATGAAGGTCTCGTCACGCTCGGGCTTGAGCACATCCCACACCTCGGCAAGCTGGCTGGTCATGCCGATGACCGTGCCGGACTGGATGTCAAAGTCACCGGCATCGTACCATGCGCCTACTGCCAGTCCCGGGATATGTTCGTAGGGTTTATACTTGGTGTTGGTGCTGTTGCCCATGCGGTAGCCGTCATGCTGCTGATAGTTGGTGGGAGCCTGGATGGCATCGTCCATGTGGGAACGGCCGTGCCATACACGGTAAGCCTCGTTCACCATCATGTGGTCCATCTGGACAGGAAGCCACACATCCATGGTGTTGTACCATTTCCCGTCATAAACGTTCCTGTTGATTGGGAACGGGTTGGTCTTGACACCATTGTATTCTATATAATAGGTGCCCGGTTCCTTAACCGCGCTGAAATCACACTGGGCGTAGTTGTAACGGTCATAGAATATACCCCACTCCTTCACTGCCGGTTCCAGGACCAGTGTGTTGCTGCCGTCGGCATTCACACGGAATATCCTGGCTTTGGGAGCCACCTTGTCGTTGGGATCCAGCTCTATCACGGCCACCTTTTTCTGGGCGGGAGTATAGCCTACCTGTGAGAATCCGACATTCGGTTCCCTGATCCATTCAGGATCCGACGTGGGTTCCACATACCATTCAAGGACGGTACCCGTCTTGCCCGAAGGAAGGAACGAGCGCACCACGAACGTTCCGTTCTGGGAAAGGTTACGTCCGTCAAACAGGTTCAGCTCGGTATCCGAACGGAACATGACACGCAGAGACTCATCCTCGGGAGCCAGGACAAGCGTATGTCCCTTGGATATCGGTTTGGGTACGATGAACTCGTCACGGCCACGGTCATCGAAAGTGGTGAGACCGTAGAACTGTGTTATCTTCTCCTTTACAGGCCTCATCTCGGTGTCACTGGAAGGATAGCGCGGGAAAATCTCAGACTGTCCGTCCACCAGATATGTCTTGCCGTAGTATGATGCGGGGAAGAACTCCATGTTAAGTCCGGCCTTGCCGGCAAGCTCCTGCGGAAGCGGTTTGTCCAGAACTACCGACATGCGGAAGCCATTGTCCTCCTGCTTCACGTTTATCCCGTATTCGAATCCGTAATCCTGATACCTGAACCGGCAACTGATCTCGCCACCCAACGTATCGACGGTACGCTGCGTCAGGTCGGCGTATATATCCCACTGTTCGGGAGTGTTCATGAGACGCACTCCTCCGCCGGTAGCAATCCTGACACCCTGCTGGATTATCTCTATTCCGGCAGTCTTCTCATCACAGAATATACCGTGATACTGGTTTGAATAGACCAGGACATTCACACCGCGGGTCTCGAAATACCCCTTTCCATTGATCTCAAGCTTTCCCCGATCCGTGGGTCCGGAACAGGAAACCAATGCACATAAGACAGTAGCAATGATTAGCAAAAATCGTTTCATAAGTTTTCAAATTAAGGCTAATGCACAAAGATACTGCAAGCCGCGGGAATAAAAAAGCAGTTAACTTATTTTATAATCCGGGACACTGTTTCACGGAAAAATCAAAGAGATTCTAAGCCGACCCTGCACAAAAAATGAGTATCTTCGCGAATCAAAATGACAGGTATGAAGAAACGTGTTCTGGTAACATACAACATGTTCCGCACAGGCTATGCGGAGCTGATCAGGAAATACGATGTGACTTTCCCCCCGGAAGGCCGTGAGACATTCACATACGATGAGGTTTATGAAATGCTCCCGGAATATGATGTGCTTCAGTCCATGTTCAATTTCCCGGTTGACCGCAAGCTGATGGAACGGGGGCTTCCCCGCTTGGAGCTGGTCAGCAACTACGCGGTCGGGTTCGACAACATCGATATTCCGACGGCAACGGAACTCGGCATTGCCGTAACGAATACCCCGGGCCCTGTGACCGAGCCCACAGCCGACCTGGCTTTCGGACTTATGCTCGCTGTGGCGCGCCGCATCACCGATGTCGATCGCCGTCTGCGCATACCCGGAGCGCTTGAATGGACACTGCTTGCCAACCTCGGGTACTCCCTCGGCGGCAAGACACTTGGTATCTTAGGCCTGGGCCGCATAGGCCAGGCCCTGGCCCGCCGCGCCAGGGCCAGCTGCATGAAAGTCATCTACCACAACCGTCACCGTGTGAGTCCCGAAATCGAACAGCAGTACGATGCCGCATACGTGGAGTTTGAAGAGCTGCTCAGGAAATCGGATTTCATTTCCGTCAACGTACCCTACTCAAAGGAGACATACCACCTTATAGGAAAGGAGCAGATAGAGCTGATGAAGCCCACCGCCATTCTGATAAACACCGCACGCGGACCCATAGTGGATGAACTGGCCCTGGCCGAGGCTCTCAAGAACAGGCGCATCTGGGGCGCAGGACTGGACGTGTTCGAGTTCGGCGACAAGGTAAGCCCTGAGATTCTGGCCTGCGGGAATGCAGTCATTACCCCGCATGTAGGCACACAGACCTACGACGTGCGCAACGAAATGGCCGAATACGTGTCACGTAACATAATAAACTTCTACGAGGGCGGCCCCGTGGCATTTGTAAACAAGGTTAACAGGAAGTAGTAATATGGCTGCGACAGAGAGTCTGCTTGACAAACTTGACGGTCTGGAGGCACGCTTCCAGGAGGTGAGCCTGCTCATAACAGACCCGTCCGTGATAGCCGATATGAAGCGGTTCGTCAAGTTGAACCGTGAATACCGTGACCTGGAACCCGTCGTAGCCGCACGCAGGGAATATATAAAGCTCCGGGACAGCATTGCCGAGGCACGGGAACTGATGGCAACCGAGAATGACCCCGAGATGCGCCAGATGGCCCGCGAGGAGCTTGACATTGCCACAGCGCGCCTGCCACAGCTTGAAGAGGAGATAAAGCAGATGCTCATCCCTGCCGACCCGCAGGATGACAAGGATGTCATCATGGAGATCCGCGGCGGCACAGGCGGTGACGAGGCAGCGATATTTGCAGGGGACCTGTTCCGCATGTACGGCAGGTACTGCGAGTCACGCGGCTGGAAGATAGCCGTGTCATCCTGCTCCGAGGGTGCATCGGGCGGATTCAAGGAGATCATATTCACCGTGTCCGGCGAGAAGGTCTATGGTACGCTGAAATATGAATCTGGCGTGCACCGCGTACAACGGGTTCCCGTAACCGAGACGCAGGGACGCATCCATACATCGGCCGCAACCGTAGCCGTCCTGCCGGAGGCCGATGCATTCGAGGTTGAGATAAACGAGGGTGAGATAAAATGGGACACATTCCGCAGCGGCGGGGCCGGAGGACAGAACGTGAACAAGGTCGAGTCCGGTGTGAGGCTACGTTACAATTGGAAAAATCCTAACACTGGAGCAGTAGAGGAGATACTCATAGAATGTACCGAAACACGTGACCAGCCCAAAAACAAGGAACGTGCGCTCTCGCGCCTGCGTACTATGATATATGACCGTGAGCATCAGAAATACATGGATGACATAGCGGCCCGCCGCAAGACAATGGTCTCCACCGGTGACCGCTCCGCCAAGATACGGACCTACAATTATCCTCAGGGACGCATAACAGACCATCGCATCAACTGGACCTCATACAACCTGCCGGCCTTTATGGACGGAGCCATACAGGAATGCATAGACCAGCTCACCATTGCCGAGAATGCCGAACGCATGAAAGAATCTGAAATGTAAGTAATTTTTATCATATCAAAATATGACAAGAGACGAACTTTACGCAAACATACGGCGCAAGAAATCTTTCCTCTGTGTCGGTCTTGACACTGACTTGCGCAAGTTACCGGAGCATCTTCTCAGTGAGGAGGATCCGGTTTTCGCTTTCAACAAAGCAATAATCGACGCCACCGCCGACTACTGCATAGCCTACAAACCGAATATGGCTTTCTATGAAAGCACAGGCCTCAAGGGCTTACAGTCGCTCTACAAGACCATAGACTACATACGCGACAACTATCCTGACCAGTTCATCATAGCCGATGCCAAGCGCGGCGACATTGGCAACACCTCAACGATGTATGCCGGAAGTTTCTTTGACGGGATGAAGGCCGATGCCGTGACAGTCGCACCCTACATGGGTCAGGACAGCGTGACACCGTTCCTGGGACATGAAGGCCGCTGGGTAATACTCCTTGCCCTGACCAGCAACAAGGGTGCCGATGATTTCCAGTACATGCAGGATGCCCAGGGCACTCCTCTTTATCAGAAAGTACTGCAGAAGTCGCTTGAATGGGGCGGCAACCCTGACAACATGATGTATGTGGCGGGGGCCACACGTGCCGGGATGTTCACTGAAATACGCCGCACCGTACCGGACAGTTTCCTGCTGGTTCCCGGCATCGGTGCACAGGGCGGATCACTGGCTGATGTATGCAGGTTCGGCATGAACAGCAAGTGCGGTCTGATAGTAAACAGCAGCCGTGCAATCATTTACGCAGACAAGACAGAGAAGTTTGCCGAGGCGGCCCGCATCAAGGCCATGGAAATCCAGCTGGAAATGGAGTCTTTCCTGTAGGTCTATGACTTAGGCTTTGGCCGCCATCCGGTACGTGACATCCTGTGTAAAGCTCCGCTCAATTAATGACCCGGATTACCGGAATTCACAATATTATATTAAATTTGCAAGTCTATACATACAGAAGCAGGCTACGAACATGGAATTTACAGCAAGACAGATAGCGGAGTATCTCGGTGGCACCGTTGACGGCAACGGGGACGCAACCGTGAATACTTTCGCCAAGATTGAGGAGGGGCAGCCCGGTGCGCTCTCTTTTCTTTCGAACGGCAAATACACACATTTCCTGTATTCCACCAGATCCAGCGTAGTGCTGGTCAACAAGGACTTCCAGCCCGAACAGCCGGTAAGCGCCACTCTTGTGAGAGTCGATAACGCATACGAAAGCCTTGCCAGGCTCATGTCGCTCTACGCATCCATGAAACCCGGGAGAACCGGAATCAGCCCTCTCGCATCGGTATCGGACAAGGCCAGTATCGGCCAGAACGTCTATATCGGGCCGTTCGCGGTAATTGAGGATGGTGCGGCTATCGGCGACAACACTCAGATATATCCCCACGTGACAGTAGGTGAAGGTGCCAGTATAGGTGCCGGCTGCATACTCTATCCCCATGTGACCGTCTATTACGGATGCAAGACCGGCAACCGTTGCATACTGCACGCAGGCAGCGTGATAGGAGCCGACGGATTCGGGTTCGCCCCCACACCGGACGGTTACAACAAGATTCCGCAGATAGGCATAGTAGAGCTTGAGGATGATGTCGAGATTGGCGCAAACACCTGCATAGACCGTTCCACCATGGGCCGCACTGTCATTCACAAGGGTGTAAAGCTTGACAATCTCATCCAGGTGGCACACAACGTAGAGATAGGTGAGAATACGGTCATGTCAGCCCAGACCGGAATAGCCGGCTCAAGCAAGGTCGGCTCATGGTGTATGGTGGGCGGACAGACCGGCATCTCAGGACACATATCGCTCGGAGACCATGTGAACATAGGAGCCCAGTCGGGTATCCTTGGCAATATAAAGGACGGACAGACCATAATGGGTTATCCGGCCTTTGACTACAAGTCTTTCATGCGTTCTTCGGTCATCTTCCGCAAGCTGCCTGACATGAACAAGGAACTTGATGCTTTGCGCAAGGAGGTCGATGAACTAAAAGCAAAACTTCAGGAAAAGTAACTCAAGATGTACAAACAGAAGACTTTAAAAGATAGTTTCTCATTAAGTGGAAAAGGCCTTCACACAGGTCTTGACCTGAAGGTGACATTCAAGCCGGCACCAGCCGACTACGGATACAAGATCCAGAGGATTGACCTCGACAGCCAGCCCGTGATAGAGGCATTCGCCGAGAACGTGAGGGAGACCCAGCGCGGCACGGTGCTCTTCAAGGGCAACACCAAGGTCAGCACAGTGGAGCACGCCCTGGCCGCACTCTACGCGGCGGGAATCGACAACTGCCACATTGAGGTGAACGGTCCGGAGTTCCCCATCCTGGACGGCAGCGCCATGGAATATGTGGAGAACATACAGCGTGTAGGAATCCGTGAGCTGGATGCCCTCAAGGACTTCTATGTGGTAAAGAACAAGATAGAGGTCAAGGACGAGACCACGGGATCTTCCATCATCCTGCTCCCTGACAACGAGTTCAGCGTGAATGTGCTCATCTCGTATGATTCCAAGATCCTCAACAACCAGTACGCATCGCTTGACGACATGAAGGATTTCCCCACCGAGATAGCCAAGAGCCGCACATTCGTCTTCGTGCGCGAGATCGAGCCGCTCCTTGGTGTTGGGCTCATCAAGGGAGGGGACCTGGACAACGCCATAGTCATTTACGAACGCGAGATGCCGCAGGAACGGTATGACAAGATATGCGATGTCATGGGGGTGCCCAAGATGGACGCCACCAAGCTGGGCTACATCATGCACAAGCCCCTGCAGTGGGACAACGAGCCGGCCCGTCACAAGCTGCTTGACATAATCGGTGACCTTGCGCTGGTGGGAAAGCCCATCAAGGGCCGCATCATTGCCACGCGTCCCGGGCATACCATCAACAACAAGTTCGCCCGCATACTGCGCAAGAACATCAAGCTGAACGATGTGCAGGCACCCGCATACAACCCGTCGGTCCCCCCTGTCATGACCCACGAGCAGATACTGGCCATCATGCCGCACCGCTTTCCCATGCTCCTCATCGACAAGGTCATTACGCTCACCGATCTATATGCCGAAGGCGTGAAGAACGTCACCAACGGCGAGATTTTCTTCACCGGCCACTTCCCTGAACATCCCATCATGCCAGGAGTGCTCATTATAGAGGCGATGGCCCAGCTGGGAGGGATGCTAGCCATGCAGTATGCCGAGAATCCCGCTGAGTATGAGGCCCTGTTCGCAAAGATAGACAACACCAGGTTCCGCCACGCCGTCGTCCCAGGCGACACACTGCTCATGCGGGTTGTCAGGACAGCTCCCGTCCGCCACGGGATGCTTGCTCTGAAGGGATACACCTTCGTGGCCGACAAACTTGTGGCCGAATCAGAATTTATGGTACAAATCATCAAGAAGAACTGAATATGATCAGCCCGTTAGCATACGTTGACCCCTCAGCCAAGATCGGGGAGAATACCGAGATAGGTCCGTTCTGTTTCATCGACAGGAATGTGGTCATAGGCGACAACAACATACTTATGCCCCATGTATGCGTGATGTACGGTTCACGCATCGGTAATGGCAATACCATACACCCGGGGGCTGTGATCGGAGGTATTCCCCAGGACCTCAAGTTCGTGGGCGAGGAGAGCACAGCCGAGATAGGCGACAACAACCGCATACGCGAGAATGTGACCATCAACCGTGGAACCGCATCGAAGGGAAAGACGGTTGTGGGCAGCAACAATCTGCTTATGGAGAGCATGCACGTCGCCCATGACTGCGTGGTAGGCAACCGCTGCATCATCGGAAACAGCAGCAAGCTTGGCGGGGAGGTGGTGGTTGATGACCACGCCACCATCAGCGCCGGTGTCCTGATACATCAGTTCTGCCATATCGGAGGCTATGTCATGATACAGGGAGGCAGCGGCGTCAGCCAGGACATCCCGCCTTTCGTGATGACGGGACGCACTCCGCCTACATATATGGGAATCAACCTTATACGTCTCCGCCGCGAGCACTTCACCCCGGAGACCATCGAAGCCGTCCACAACGCATACCGCACCCTGTACGGTAACGGGATGAACGTTTCACAGGCCTTATCCGTACTCAGGGAGAGCCCTTCAGCCGAACTTCCCGAGGTCAAGTACATTATAGATTTCATTTCGTCATCAGAGCGCGGGATAATACGCGACAGATGACAAACAAATACCTGAATTATGATATACAGATTCGTTTTCGTATCCGATGAGGTCGATGACTTCTACCGCGAGATCCAGATCAACTCCTCGGCATCGTTCCTCGAGCTGAGCAATGCCATTCTGGAATCGGTCGGTTACCCCGATGACCAGATTACCTCATTCTTCATCTGCGAGGACAACTGGGAAAAGCGTGAGGAGATAACCCGTGAAGAGATGAACACAAGTTCGGAGGTTGACAACTGGGTCATGGCCGACACCTCACTCGACGAGCTTATCGAGGACGAGCACCAGCGGCTGATATACGTCTTCGACCCGCTTACAGAGCGCTGTTTCTTCATCGAGCTCAAGGAGATAATAACAGGACGGAACCTTGACAAGGCAGTCTGCACCAAGAAAGGGGGAAATCCTCCAAGGCAGACCATTGACTTTGACGAACTTGCCAAGACATCGACCACATTAGACACGGGCGAGAACTTCTACGGGGACGAAGGATTCGATGACAGCGAACTTGACCAGGAAGGTTTCGACATGGGCGGTGATGCCGGAGGAGAAGTCAGTCTTGATTCCATTGACGACCTTTATTGAGTGAACAACCTTGCCGTCATACTCGGGCCGACCGGTGTGGGAAAGACACAGCTCTGTCTTACTCTGGCCGGTCTTTTCGGTTCTCCGATAATATCGGCGGACTCAAAACAGATGTATGAGGGCATTGAACTGGGAACAGCCGCCCCTACCCGTGAGGAGAGGGAGAGGGTGAAGCACTATTTTGTAGGAAACCTGCAGCTGGAGGACTATTACAGTGCCGCCATGTACGAGGAACAGGCCTTGAGCCTTATCAGTGAACTGTTCCGAAGCCATGACACACTGATTGTAACCGGCGGTTCCATGATGTATATCGACGCTCTCTGCTACGGCATTGACATGATTCCCACAGTAACGGAGGATATCAGAAGCCAGGTGCTCCAGCGCTACCGCGACGAAGGACTTGACAGCATGACCAAAGAGCTGAAGCTGCTGGATCCCGAATATTGGAAACAGGTGGACATCAGGAACCCCAAGCGGGTCCTTCATGCCTTGGAGATATGTTACATGACCGGTCGTCCCTACTCCAGCTTCCGTACCGGAAAGAGAGCCGAGCGGCCGTTCAACATAATAAGGATTGGACTTACCCGCCCGAGGGAGGAGCTCTACAGCAGGATCGGCCTCCGGGTGGACCGCATGATTGAGGCCGGCCTGGTAGAGGATGCGCGCAGGCTCTATCCCAAGAGGCATCTCAACTCGCTGAACACAGTCGGTTACAAGGAGCTGTTCAGCTGGATGGACGGCGAGACAGACCCTCAGGGAAAACCCTGGACGCTGGAGTCGGCTATCAGCCGGATAAAACAGGACACAAGGATATACTCCCGCAAACAGATGACGTGGTTCAAGAGGGACACTGCGACACGCTGGTTTAACCCTGATGACACACAGGCTATAATAGATTATATAAAGGAGAGGAGTGATGCTGATAAGACTGTATGAAAAGAACACAAGCCAGCGCGACCTGGACCGCGTGCTTGACATCCTGAACGGAGGAGGCGTGATAGTGTTCCCCACTGACACCGCCTACGCCATGGGATGCCATGCCCTCAAGGAGCGTCCCATTGAGCGTATCTGCAAGATCAAGGGCATGAACCCGCAGAAACACCGTTTCTCCATAGTCTGCTATGACCTGAGTGACATAAGCCAGTACGTTCAGATAGACAACGCCACCTTCAAGACAATGAAGCGTAACCTGCCCGGACCGTTCACTTTCGTGCTGAAGGCCGGAAGCCGTCTGCCCAGGATTTTCAGCAACCGCAAGGAGGTTGGAATCCGCGTGCCTGACAACGACATCACACGTGAAATCTGCCGCCAGCTCGGAGCTCCCCTGCTCTCCACCACCGTTCCCTACGATGAGTCCGATGACATAGGCTACCTGACCGACCCGGAACTGATAGACGAGCGGTTCGGCGATGATGTGGATCTGGTAATCAACGGTGGTGCCGGAGGTTTCGAATACTCCACGGTCGTCTATTGCGTCAACGGGGGACAGGAGATACTCCGCCAAGGTAAAGGAATACTTGATGAATAATCATTTAAACAACACAATATGAAAAAGTTATCCTTATTGCTGATTACATTTGTCACAGCCCTGCACATAACTGCTCAAGAGAGGGAGCTGACCATAGACAGGATAATCGGAGGAGAGTTTTCCGCAAGAGGCTCCATAGCCGCCACACCATTGTCCGACGGAGAACACTATCTTACCGCTACAGGAGGCAACCTCATATTGAAACGGTCATTCAAGACCGGCGCTGTAGTAGATACCATACTCAATCTGCAAGGAACCAAGGGAGAGCGTCTTGACCGCTTCGAAGGTTTCACACTCTCACCGACAGAGGACATGATTCTGCTCCAGACCAATTCCCAAAAGATTTTCCGTCGCTCGTTCACTGCCGAATACTACATCTTCAACATCCGCAACAACAGGATAGACCCTCTCTCGCAAGGTGGTCCGCAGCAGGTACCGGCCTTCTCCCCAGACGGACATAACATAGCTTTCGTTCGTGACAATAACATATTCCTGGTCAAGCTGTTATTCAATAATGCTGAAGTAAAGGTCACAAAGGACGGAGAGCCCGGCAAGATCCGTAACGGTATTCCCGACTGGGCCTACGAGGAGGAGTTCGGTTTCACCCGGGCCTTTGACTTCAGTGCCGACAGCCGTATGATAGCCTGGATACGTTTTGACGAATCAGGCGTGGAAAGCTACAACCTGCCTTTCTTCCTGACATCGGCCGACAACAGCGCCTACTCCCAGAACCTGCTGGAATACCGTCCGCAGCAGTATCCTACCGCAGGAGCCGCCAACTCCAAGGTTTCGGTACATTCATTCGACATAAGCAGCTCTGTCATACGCGACATGGATCTCAAACTTGACAGCACAAGCTACATACCGCGCATCAAGTTCGTGGAGAACAAGGACAACAATCTGTTCATTTTCACTCTTAACCGCCGTCAGAACAAGCTGGAGATTTATTCTGCCAATCCCCGCTCCACCATCTGCAACATGATACTGCGTGAGGAGGAGAGCACCTATATCGATGAGTTCGTCTATATGGACGCACAGTTCTTCGGCGACCGTTTCATCATGCAGAGCGAACGCGACGGGCATAGGCACCTCTATCTGTATGACCTGAACGGAAGACTTCAGCGCCGTATCACCGAGGGTGATTTCGAGGTTCTCGCCCTGCATGGATACGATGCCAAGACTGGCACAGTCTTTTACGAGAGCAACGAAAGCGGCATTTATGACTGTGCCGTATGGAAGATTGACGGAAAGGGACGCAAGACCAGGCTTACTCCGGAGAAAGG
>JAGAEZ010000037.1 GCA_017612875.1 Bacteroidaceae bacterium
AGGTCCTTCTTGACGAGCAGGCGGTCAATCTCCTTGCCTGCCTCCACGGCCTCAATCACGGCGCGTATGCCGAATATCATTTCGTTTTCCATTGTTCTACAAGTGCTTGGGCGTTATCGAGAGCAGCCTGTGTAAGGTGTGCTCCACTCATCATGGATGCTATCTCGCGTATCCTCTCACTGTCATTCAGGACGGAGATACGGGTATGGGTGGCATCGTTGTCATCGGTCTTATATACCTTGTAGTGGGCGGCACCCATCGCGGCAATATGGGGCAGATGCGTTATGGCCAGTACCTGACGGCCGCCGGCGGACATCTGTTTCATGAGCATGGCCATCTTCTCGGCCACGGCTCCTGACACACCGGTGTCAATCTCGTCGAATATCACGGTGGGCAGAGTGCGCACCCCGGCTATGAGTGATTTCACGGAGAGCATGACACGCGCTATCTCTCCGCCCGATGCTACAGCCGACAGCTCCTGCATGGGCTGGGACTTGTTGGCGGAGAACATGAACCGCAGATTGTCGTGTCCTGTGCGGTCATAACCGTCCGAAGGGGTTATATCCACTCCGAACCTTATGTTGGGGATTCCTAAGGGGACAAGCAGCTCCTCTATGTCCTTGACGAGTGTCTTGGATGCCTTCCGGCGGGATTCGGAGAGCCTGTCCGCCGATTTTTCCATCTCGGCACGGGCATGGGCGGTCCTGGATTCGAGAGCCTTGACCTCCTCCTCAAAGGAGTCGGCACGGTCCAGACGGCTGCGTATCTCTCCGGTCAGCTGTATGAGCTGGGCTACGGAATCCTTGCGGTGTTTCCTGAGCAGTGAATAGATCAGGTCCAGACGGTTGTTCACCTCTTCCTGACGCTGCGGGTCGAAACTGATTCTCTCCATCGAGTCGCGCAGGGACTCTTCGATGTCCTTGAGTTCAATGAGGCAGCTGTCGAGGCGGTCGGCATACTCTCCCGCATCAGGATAGTTCCTGCGCACGGAGCTGAGAGCCTGAATGGCCTGCCTTACGGAGCTGATTGCACCTTCAGCATCGGCATCCAGTATCCCGGAGGCGCGGAAAAGCTCCTGCTTTATCTCCTCGGCATGTTCCAGCATCTCTGACTCCTGCTCAAGCTGCTCCTGTTCCCCTTCGGTCAGTCGGGCGCTTTCAAGCCCTTCGAGCTGGAAGGAGAGATAGTCGCGGTCAGCCATATCGGCCTCGTGCATGGCCTTGAGTGACTTGAGTTCCGACGAAAGCCGTGACCAGTTGTCATAGCATGTTTCGTATGCGGTTCTCAGGCTGCCGTTGCAGCCTATGGTATCGACTGTATCTATCTGGAAGGATTCGGTGCCGAGGGCAAGTGACTGGTGCTGGGAGTGGATGTCGATGAGGCGGCTGCCGAGTTCCCTGAGCTGGGAGAGGTTGACCGGGGTGTCGTTGATGAACGCCCGGCTCTTTCCCGATGCGGTGACTTCGCGGCGCAGGATGGTGTCGTCGGGCCAGCAGTCCAGACCGTTTTTATTGAAGAACTCCTCCAGGCCGTATCCGGCTGTGGTGAAATGGCCCTCGACAGTGCATCTTTCCTCCCCCTGCATGATCTGACGGGAGTCCGCGCGGCTGCCGAGCAGCAGGTTCAGGGCACCTATGATTATTGACTTGCCGGCACCGGTCTCGCCGGTCATCACGGAAAAACCTTCCCTGAACTCTATGTCAAGGCTGTCTATCAGAACATAGTTCCTGATGTGGAGTGATTTGAGCATTATTGTGTCTTTATGGTATTCCAGTCCGATGTGAATGACGGGTTGACGCGTGTGAGCAGGTCGGCCACCTTCTCCTTCTCCTTGACCATCCCCTTGGAGTAGATGCTCAGGAGCTCGTTCTTCTTTATCTCGGTGAAGAGGTCAGGCAGGGCCGATGTGCTCTTGGCCTGACGTGTTGCCGACAGCAGCTCCAGGCTCTCCGTGATGGTGGCACGCCCGCGGTCGGCATTGGCGGCCATGTCGTCCAGACCTTTGCGGTGATACTTGTACTGAAGCTCACGGAACGGCGCAAGGGTGCCGTTCAGATAGTCGCTTATGATGGTATAACGGCTCGTGTTGGTATCGAAGGAACGCCATCCTGTCCCGAGAGACTGGGAGCTGGCGGCGAGCGACTCTGCCTGCCTCAGGATGTCTGTACCGCCGTAGAGTGACATGGTGTCGAAGTCAAGGCCAATGATGAGGAGACTGTAGTAGGCGAGTACCGCCACCAGGTTGTTGCCCACGCTTCCGGGAGTGTAGTCCAGACGGTCCTGCTCGGTGTAGGCGAAATCCACGCTCGGGTCACGGAAGTTGAATACGGTGGTGTAGTAGGATGAGTTATAGACCGGACGGTTGCTCTGGACGATAAGTTCACACTCCATCTGGCCGGTGGCCTGGTCATATCTGTTCACGGTGAAGGTGAATACGCATTGTATGCGTTCGTTCTCAGCAAAATGGTAGTCGGTCCAGGACTGGGTCCTGAGCAGTTCCTGGACTGCATTCTGCAGGGAGGTGAAGACGCTTCTCTCCGTTCCCTGGATCTTTGAGGTGTTGAAGGAGACCTGTGCGTCAAGCTCCTGCGCACGGAGTGTGGAGGGCATGAGTAACATCAGAAGCATGATGAAGAGGCCGGCAAGCCGTTTCACAATGGCTGCCGCCACGCTCCTCTTGGACATGAGCGGGAGGGACTCTTCGCCTTCACGGTCAATCAGGGTCACCTTGTTGGTGTCAAAGCCGAATCCTGCGCCCTTGTCACGCATGGAGTTGAGCACTATGAAGTCAAGGTTCTTACGCTCCAGCTTGTCGCGGGCGTTGGTGAAAGCGTCATCGGTCTCGAGGGCGAATCCCACAAGACGCTGGTCCGGACGCTTGGATGCCCCGAGTGCGGCAGCTATATCTTGGGTGGGCTTGAGCCTGAGGGTGATTTCCCCCTTGCGCTTGATCTTGGAGTCCGATACAGTCTCCGGGGTGTAGTCGGCCACAGCGGCACATAGAATGGCGGCATCGGCCTCGGGGAAGCGGGCCACGGCCTCACGGTACATGTCGGCAGCCGAAGTCACGTCAATCCTCGTGATACGCGGATTCTGGGTGACGAGCGTCACAGGACCGGCTATCAGGGTGACATCGGCCCCGGCGGCCGCACACTCCTCGGCCAGCGCGAATCCCATCTTGCCGGTGGAGTGGTTGCCTATGAAACGGACAGGGTCTATGGCCTCATGAGTGGGGCCTACGGTTATGAGAACTTTTTTTTTTGAGAGTTCAAGTCCGGCGGCGAAATGCTGCTCCAGCACCTGTACAATCTCCTCGGGTTCCCTCATGCGGCCTTTGCCTACGAGCTGGCTTGCAAGTTCTCCGCTTCCAGGCTCAATGATTATGTTCCCTATGGAGCGTAGGGTCTCTATGTTACGCCTGGTGACGGGATGGCTGTACATGTCCAGATCCATGGCCGGAGCTATGAATACCGGAGCCTTCATGGAGAAGTAGGTGGTTATGAGCATGTTGTCGGCCACACCGCTTGCCATCTTGCCTATCGTTGAGGCGGTGCATGGGGCTATCAGCATGGCATCGGCCCACTGGCCGAGTTCCACATGGCTGTTCCAAGAGCCGTCGCGGTTATTGAAAAACTCGCTGATCACCGGCTTGCGGGTGAGGGTTGAGAGGGTGAGGGGTGTGATGAACTCTTTGCCCGCAGGGGTGATGACCACCTGCACCTCCGCCCCTTCCTTGATGAGCAGACGTGCCAGGACAGCTGCCTTGTAAGCGGCTATGCTGCCTGTGATACCCAATACTATATGTTTGCCTTTCAATAAGTTGTCCATTATCGGGACTGTAGTTTTATTCTTGTCAGCACCTGTTTGGTGTTCAGCGGGAAATCCCCCTGGAGAATCCATGAATAGTAACCGGGGTCGCGGCGGAACACCTCAATAACAGGCATATCCTTGTATTTGCCGAAATTGAACACCTCCTGACCCTTGTCATTGCGGATGACACGTCCTGCAAAATCCACGTTCCTCGTGAACGAGGAGAACTCCGAGAGCCATGCCATGTCGTTCCTGAGGACATCAGGATAACGGTCAAGCTGTGCCATGAGCACCTCGTACGTGGCGCGTGTGTCGCCGTCGGCGCTGTGGGCATCGGTCAGCTCCTTGCCGCAGTAGAACTTGTAGGCAGCGGAGAGGCTGCGTTGCTCCATCTTGTGGAAAATCACCTGCACGTCGATGAAACGGTGGCGGCTCAGGTCAATGTCAACCCCTGCGCGGAGGAACTCCTCGGCCAGAAGGGGCACATCAAAGCGGTTTGAGTTGAAACCTGCTATGTCACTGCCCTCGAAATCACGCGCAATCTCCTTGGCAATCTCCTTGAAGGTGGGACAGTCGCGGACATCATCATCGGTGATGCCGTGGACTGCGGTAGCCTGTTCGGGGATGTGCATCTCAGGGTTGACGCGACGGGTGTGCATGTCCTCATTGCCGTTGGGAGAGACCTTCAGATAGGATATCTCCACAATGCGGTCCTGCGATGTGTTGGTGCCTGTGGTCTCCAGGTCGAAGAACACAACCGGTTTGTCAAGCTTGAGTCTCATCAGTCGTTAAGAACCATTGGCATGAGCAACATGAGCAGATTCTCGTCCTGCGCCTGTTCGGCAGGGACTATCACTCCTGCACGTGACGGGTCGGCCAGCTGCATCACAATCTCCTGGCTCGGGATGTTGTTGAGTATGTCAATCAGGAAATTGGCCTTGAAGCCGATGCTCATGGGGACACCCTCGTACTGGCAGGTGAGGGTCTCGTTGGCCGATGTGGAGAAATCTATGTCCTGCGTGGAGATGGAAATCTGGCTCTCCTGGATGCGCAGCTTGATGAGTCCGCTGCTGGCCGGCGAGAAGACCGACACGCGGCGCAGGGCGTTGATGAGCGTCTGGCGGTCAATGGTAAGGTGATGCGGGTTGTTCTGCGGGATGACGGATGCGTAGTTGGGATAGCGTCCGTCAATCAGGCGGCATACCATACGGAACTCCGGCAGCGAGAACCTTGCTATACGGCTGTCGAACTCAATGCTGACAGTCTCCACGTCCTTGCCGATGAGGCTGCGGAAGAGTGAGGCCGGTTTCTTGGGCAGTATGAAGGATGACTTGCCCTCAGTCAGCAACGTGGCGTTCCTGCAGCAAACCAGCTTGTGACCGTCCGATGCCACGAAGGTGGCTCCTTCCTCGTTTATGTCGAAGTAGATGCCGTTCATGACGGGGCGGAGCTCGTCATCGGCTGTGGCGAAGATGGTGCGTGTGAGGCCGTCGGACAGGATGGAGGCCTTGATCGTAAGCGACACGGGATCACTCTGGAGCACAGCCGGGGTAGGGTACTCGTCGGCATTCTGCCCCATCAGGCGGTACTCTCCGTTCTGGTACTCGATTACGGTTTCGAAAGTGTTGTCGTTGACCGTGAACTTGAGCGGTTGTTCCGGAATCTCCTTGAGGGCGTCGAGGAGCGTCTTGGCAGGGAGTGCGAGCTGACCGTCACCACCGCATTCCACGAGGTCGATGAGAGTCTCGAGCGTGGTGTCGTTGTCGGCGGCGGTAACTGTGAGTTTCCCTTCCTCGATACGGAACAGGAAATCGTCAAGAATGGGATAGACAGGTTTGGGGTTAATCACCCTGCTGATAGCCTGAAGACGGCTTGTCAGAGCGGAACTGGAAACTGTGAAATTCATAAATATGCCTTTTTGATTTAATATCAGTCAAAGGTACACGCGTATATGCGCGATACTTTTACAAAGATAAGGATAAGTAATCGGAAACCGAAAAAATATTGTAACAAAAGTTGGGTCTGTAAAGAGATAAAACAGTAAATTCGCGGACGGAACCAGAAAGAAATAATTATGGAAATAACAGGAAAAATCATAGCAGCTCTTGAACCGAGGTCCGGAACATCCAAGACATCGGGTAATCCGTGGATGATACAGGAATACGTTCTGGAAACGATAAATGAACAGTATCCCAAGAAGATGATGTTCAGCATCTTCGGCGAGGACAAGATACGTCAGGCCGCTATCAGTGCCGGCGATGAGGTGGTGGTCAGCTTCGACATAAACGCCCGCGAGTTCAACGGCCGCTGGTACAACGACATCCGTGCCTGGCGAGTAAGTCACGACGTGAACGGAGGCGCTGCCCCGGTGGAACCTCAGCCGTATGCTCCCGCAGCTCCTGCCGCCGCCGCTCCGGATCCTTTCGCTCCTTCCGATGAAAAGGATGACCTTCCGTTCTGACTTCCTCAGCCATAACTGAGAAGGGGATTCTTGACAGCATAAAGAAAAGTCCCAGGGCAATCCCCGGGACGTTTCTTTTTACATGTTCGGTCAAGAGTTCATGCTGGCCAGGAACTCTGCATTGTCCTGGGTCGTTTCCAGTCGGGACTTGACGAACTCCATCGCCTCGATGGGGTTCATGTCGCTCAGGAACTTGCGGAGAATCCACATACGGTCCAGGGTGGTCTGGTCAAGCAGCAGGTCGTCGCGACGGGTGCTTGAGGCCACGATGTTCACGGCGGGGAAGATACGCTTGT
Source organism: Bacteroidaceae bacterium (assembly GCA_017612875.1). Lineage (GTDB taxonomy): Bacteria > Bacteroidota > Bacteroidia > Bacteroidales > Bacteroidaceae > Colenecus. Next base: position 6,568 of record JAGAEZ010000037.1, read on the forward strand.
TGCTCAGGTTGCGGTCCAGCTGGAGCTCCATGTTTCCTGTTCCCTTGAACTCCTCGAATATCACCTCGTCCATCTTGGAGCCGGTGTCGATAAGGGCGGTTGCCACAATGGTAAGCGAACCTCCGTTCTCAATGTTGCGTGCGGCACCGAAGAAACGTTTGGGCTTGTGCAGCGCGTTTGCATCGACACCACCGGAGAGCACCTTGCCGGATGCGGGGGCCACGGTGTTGTAGGCGCGGGCCAGACGGGTTATGGAGTCAAGGAATATCACGACATCGTGACCGCATTCCACCATGCGCTTGGCTTTCTCAATCACTATGCTGGCTATCTTGACGTGACGTTCGGCAGGCTCGTCGAAAGTGGAGGCTATCACCTCGGCCTTGACGCTGCGGGCCATGTCGGTCACCTCCTCCGGACGCTCGTCAATGAGCAGCATTATCATGTAAACCTCGGGGTGGTTGGCAGCTATGGAGTTGGCTATATCCTTGAGCAGTATGGTCTTACCGGTCTTGGGCTGAGCCACGATCAGGGCACGCTGCCCCTTGCCGATGGGGGCGAACATATCCACCACGCGGGCGGAGAGATTGTCATTACGTCCGCTGCAAAGCGTGAATTTCTCATCCGGGAAGAGCGGGGTGAGGTGTTCGAACGGCACACGGTCACGTGCTATGGAGGGGTTGAGGCCGTTGATCTTGTTCACCTTGACGAGAGGGAAGTATTTCTCACCCTCACGCGGCGGGCGTATGACACCTTCCACGACATCGCCGGTCTTGAGGCCGAAGAGCTTGATCTGGGACTGGGAGACATAAATGTCATCAGGCGATGCCAGGTAGTTGTAGTCCGATGAACGCAGGAATCCGTAGTTGTCCGGCATGATTTCCAGTACGCCTTCACCTTTGAGGACATCACCGAAATCATACATGCGCTCTTCCGGGCGGCGGTTCTGGCCGTTCTGCTGGTAGGGCTGGCCGTTCTGGCCCTGCTGGTTGTTCTGGTTCTGCTGACCGTTGGGCGGCAGGTTCTGACCCGGCTGGCGCTGGCCGTTGGGCTGGTTGTTCTGCTGACGCTGGCCTCCGGCCTGATTGGGCTGCTCGTTACGCGGCTGCTGTTCCTGACGGGGCTGTGCCTGCTCACGGGTTCCGGGTTCAATCTGCTCCGGCACATTCTGGGACTGGACGGGACTCTGTACGGGCTCATCGTCAATTTCGAAACTGTCGTTGACGGTCTGGGTGACATTCTCCTCGCTTATCTCCGGGAGCGGCACCTCTACGGGTTGCTTGCGTGGGCGGCCACGGCGTTTCTGGGGGCCTGCCTGAGGGACGGATTGGGTGATATCCTCCTTTTGTGCAGTTTTATTGGCAGGTGTTTCCTTGACAGGCTGCTCCTTCGCTGCCTGTGGCTGGGCCGGCTGCTGGATGAGTTCCTGCTCAGGTGCCTTGGCGTTGTTCTGGCTGTTGCGGGGACGGCCGCGTTTCTTCTTGGGCGGCGCCGGAGTCTCATTCTGTTGCTGGGACTTGTCCTCCTTGGAAGGCTGCGGCTTTTCGGTTTCCTTTACATCCTTTACATCCTTTATATCTTTCGGCTCCGTTTTAGGAGCGTTCTCTTTATTTTCCACCGGTTTTGCCTTGCCGTTTTCGCCGGCAGTATAAATTTTTTCAGGAATGTTCTTGCGGGCTACTCTCTTGCGGTCTCTGCGCTCTTTCTCGGGCTTGTTCTTGGCGGCTGTTATGGCCTGCTCGTCCAGAATGTCATATACCAGCTGGTTCTTGTCATCCTTGCTCTTTATGCCCATCTCTTTAGCAATGGCTTGAAGTTCCTCAAGGCTCTTGCTCTTCAGTTGCAATATATCGTACATTGTTTTATTTAACCCCGGCAATACTCATGACGCATTCCGCGCACAGGCATTACATAAGGGATGATTAATGAAAAATCAGGTTGAATACCGCTCTTGGAGTTCCTTGAACAGGACTTTTTTGCGGCTTACGGGTACAAATATACTGTAAAAATTCTGAATAGTGTGCTGTGCGGCCTTATTTTTATAGGAATTACAGTGAAGTTATGAGCAGGGAAAGGTTTACATCATCCTGTGCTATGCTGCGGCAAGTGTCGGCATAATTGTAAACAGTATGGCTGTTTTTTTGTATGGATTTAAGGTCAGGCATGGCAAAACCTATAGCAATACCCGTAATCATTGCCGCAACAGCGATCCATGACGGTATCCTGCGACGGGACAGTTCTGGCTCGCTGCCGGTAATGTCCAATGGCGGTAAAGGCAACTCGCGGTTCTCGGCATCGGCCTTTGATCTGATGGCGGAAAGCAGCTCATGGCTCTTTTCCTCAAGTTCGGTCAGTTTATCCATATATTATTTATTTTTCATTGATTTTACAATAATCACGCACGGCTGTAAGCGCGCTGAACAGACGTGATTTTACGGTTCCTTGTGGAATATCACATATTTGTGCAATCCCGGCAATGGGCAGTTCCTCTTCATATCTGAGCAGGAATACCGCTCTTTGTGGTTCCGGCAGCCTGTTTATGGCATCGCGGAGAATTTGGTCGCGCTGTTCCTTCTCCAGATTCTCAATCTCTGTCAAGGGTTCCTCTTTTTCAACGCTCTCCTTATATTGCATGACGGTCATCAGGCGGCGATATTCGTTCTTGAGCATGTTATATGCTATGGCGAACATCCAGGTGCGGAACGGTCGCTTGGGGTCATAACTGTTCCTGGCGGACCACAGGCGCATGAACAGGTCCTGGGTCAGGTCACGGGCCAGTTCTCGGTCATAGCCTGTCATCCGCAGGAAGAAACCTTGGGCACGTGGGCCGTGCTCAAGGTACAGGGTGCGGAACGTATCAGCGGTCAATCTCATCATAGTAGCGTTTACGTTCCTCATCGCTGATATTCTCAGTGCGTGCAACAATGCGTTTCATCATTGAGTATAGTTTGCGCATCTGACGTCGGTCATTGTTTTCCTTATAGAAATCAAGCAGAGACTTGAAACACGGGATATAATTCAGATTGAGCCTGTAGGCCGATGCCTCGTATGTCTCGGGGGTAAATGTCTCAAAGAGATAATCCGTCAGGTAGATATCCTCAAAGTTCTTGCGCTTGACCGATAAGTTGTCATAACGCTTGGGACTGTACTTATAGACAAGGCCTTCGGAATACAGCTTGTCTTTGAACGGCAGATTTGACAGCAATGTTGAGAAATAGACGGGGCGTCCGGTCTTGTCTGCCACGGTAAGGAAGAACTCCTCCTGCCATTTCCGCATACCGTCCTCGGTCCAGTCCGTCGGTCCGCTTATCTCGGCTATACCCAACTGATTGCAGATATTCTTGAGGTATTCGGGTGAATACAGAAGGCTTATGCATATCACGGTTTTGTCAGTATGCAATCCTTTTCCATATTGGATCATGAGGCTTGAAAAAGTCGGGATATCGCCGTTAACGAACAGTATTCCGTCCTGTTCCATACCTGCCAGCTGATTGTAGGCGTATGAGAGCAGGGTGTATGAGAACTCGCCGGTTTCGTACCACTTCTTAAGTATATCGCCCATCAGGTCTTTATTCCCTGTATTGAGCAGATATACTACATAATCCTTATACATATAGGCGTTATCCGGCCGCATCTTTATTGCCTTTTCCATGTTGTCCTCAAGGTCGTTGTATCCTTTTAACCACATGGTGCTGTAGTAATCCAGGCAATATCGGGCATAACTCTCCGGGCGCTCCTTGCGTACCTTTTCGGCTATTGCAATCAGAGGGGCCTCGTCATAATCATTGTCTTCACTTTCAAACATCAGTCTGTAGCGGGTGGCGTGGAACCAGTTTATCCAGGCATCGTCATCATCGGGGGTCAACGTAACCTGGGCGCTCCATAGTTCAGCCTGGCGTGCATACCATTGGGCATCATGCTCCGTCTTGACAAAAGAGACAATCTGCCGGGGCTTGTCCTGGGAGTCTGGCTTTACGACGGGAGTTGAAGCATCGGCTGTCATAATGACGGCCAGCATTATCATCGGGAGAAGTATTCTTTTCATTTTTACTTATTTAACGTGATACACTCGGTTTTTTGAAGCGCTTCATGAATGCATACACGCAAAAATGAAAAAAGTTCGCCGTCGTAACGAACTTTTTCATTCATATTCTAATAAAACGGTAGGTTATTTGGTTGTCTGAGTTCCGTTGAGGTTAATAATTGTGCCGTTGTGTGTATCAATTGTAATGTTTCCGTTCTCGTCAATGCTCTTTGTCGCGGTGGTTATTGAAATTGTGGAGGAAGAGTTTGCTTCATCCTTTTCCTGTTTCAATTCCTCACCGTTGACGAGAATCCTGCTTACCGCTTTCCCGTTTACGGTATAAGTGCCGTCATCATCTGTGCCAATGCCGAAAAGCTTGTTGATGAGATCTTCAACAGATTCGCCAGCAGGTAGCTTGTAATTGGTGCTGTAGGACAATATGGTGTCATTCACAGCCTGACCCTTTGCGGCAACCCCTTTGTTCAGGTTCGTTTTAATCCCTTCAGCTTGACGAATGGTCTCTTCAATGAATTTCTTCATCTCATAATAACTTGAGTCAGAATTCCCAAAGGTAATGGCCTGACCATTCACAAGGATTCTGCCTATACTCTTGCCGTTAACGGTAAGTTCACCTTTCTCATTAACTTCAACACCCGGTAGTGACCTGATGAGAGAATCCATGTCCGTTCCCTGTGGAATCTTATACGCACTCATGACAAACTTGTTGTCAGGCGTGGTCACTGTACTGTCACCCAGGACAGAATGATCATATACATACCGGTACTGCACTTTGGTCTGGGCGTTTACAGCCAGACAAATGCAAACCAAGGGGAGAAGATAGAGTGCTCTGAGCAGACTCCTTCTGGTTGATGTTTCCTTTTCCATCATAAAAATTCTGTTTTTTAAAATACTGTGATTGAAATTATTAGCTATTGTGTAT
>JAGAEZ010000038.1 GCA_017612875.1 Bacteroidaceae bacterium
CATACCGGCCCGCAGCATTAACGTTCGCCTGACCGATGCTGAACTTGCAGCACGGCCCATGCGCCCGCTTACCCGCAAGCGTGTGGTAGCCAAGAGCCTCAAAGCATACGCCAACATGGTAAGTTCTGCCGATAAGGGAGGCGTAAGAATCATTGAATGAAATGACTATGAGCAAAACGATAACAGGAGCCGAAGCGATGCTCCAGGCATTGCTTGCCGAAGGCGTTGACACAGTGTTCGCCTACCCCGGCGGCTCCATAATAAAGGTATTCGACGCTCTCTACGGCCACCGCACTGACCTCAGGCAGATACTGGTGCGCCACGAGCAGGGTGCCACCCACGCCGCACAGGGATATGCCCGCGTGTCCGGCCGCACAGGTGTGGCCATCGTGACCAGCGGGCCGGGTGCCACAAACACCATTACCGGCATAAGCGATGCCATGCTTGACAGCACACCCATAGTTGTCATAGCCGGTCAGGTAGGAACCGATGCCCTGGGCACAGACGCTTTCCAGGAGATTGACCTGGTGGGTGTAACCCAGCCTATCACCAAATGGAGTTATCAGATTCGCCGTGCCGAGGATATCCCTTGGGCGGTGGCACGCGCTTTCTACATAGCAAGTTCCGGACGTCCGGGGCCCGTAGTGCTTGACTTTACCAAGACCGCGCAGATGCAGCAGATAGATTTCAAGCCTGCCAAGATAGACTATGTTCGCAGCTACATACCTTCTCCGGATCCTGTCGAGTCACAGATAAACGATGCCGTAGCTCTGATTGACAGCTCCAGGAAGCCTCTTGTGCTGGTAGGCCACGGAGTTGAACTCGGTAATGCCGAAATAGAGCTGGCTGATTTCCTTGAGAAAGGCGACCTGCCCGCAGCACGCACACTGCTTGGACTTGCCGCTCTGCCAAGTGACCACCCCCTCAACATGGGAATGCTGGGAATGCACGGCAATCTGGCTCCCAACGTTAAGACCAACGAATGTGATGTGCTGATAGCCGTGGGTATGCGTTTTGATGACCGCGTAACCGGCACGCTCAACACGTATGCCAAGCAGGCCAAGATAATACATCTTGATATAGACAAGTCGGAGTTCGGAAAGAACGTCAAGCCCGACATAACAGTGCTTGGCGACTGTCGACAGACCCTCAGGCTCATTACTGAGCGTATGGCCAGGGCTGACCACAAAGAGTGGATTGAGAGTTTCAAGCCGCTTGACAAGGAGGAATATGACAAGGTGATAGATATTGCCATAAATCCCAAGAACGGACCGCTCAAGATGGGCGAGGTAGTGACCGAGGTCAGCAAACAGGCACCGGCCGACTCCGTTCTGGTAACCGATGTAGGCCTCAACCAGATGTTCGCATCACGTTACTTCAAGTATCGCACACCGCGCAGCATAGTGACATCGGGCGGCTTGGGCACTATGGGATTCTGCATGCCTGCAGCCATCGGAGCCACATTCGGAGCGCCTGAACGTATGGTATTCGCATTCAGCGGAGACGGCGGTTTCCAGATGAACATACAGGAACTGGGCACCATAATGGAAAACCAGGCCCCCGTCAAGATGATTCTGATGAACAACACCTATCTGGGTAATGTCCGCCAGTGGCAGCAGATGATGTTTGACGGCCGATACTCCTGCACACACATGATGAACCCCGATTACAGCAAGATAGCAGCAGCCTACGGAATCCCCTACATACTGGTTACAGAACGTAACCGGTTACAGGATGCAGTAAAGCAGATGATAGCCGCCAAAGGTCCGTTCATACTCGAGGCAGCTGTGATGGATGAGGAAAATGTGATGCCGATGATTCCGCCGGGAAACTCGGTAGATAAAATGATATTTGAAATATAACTTTGGCTTTGGCCTTGGCGTTGGCTACCATCCGGCGCGTAGCCTATCGGCCCTCCGGGCCGCAAAAAGCCAAAGCCAACGCCAACGCCAAGGCCAACGTAACTAGAAATGGAGAACGAAAAGAAACTATACACACTGATAGTGCATTCCGAAAACATTGCCGGTATCCTGAACCAGGTTACCGCCGTGTTCACGCGCCGTCAGGTCAATATCGAGAGCTTGAACGTATCGGCCTCATCTATACCGGGGGTTCACCGTTACACCATAACCGCAATGGCCGATGCTGAAACCATAGTCAAGATTGTAGATCAGATAGAAAAGAAGGTCGATGTGCTGCAGTGCCAGTACTTTACCGATGCTGAGATATTCATGCAGGAGGTGGCATTATATAAGATAGTGACATCTGTGCTTACTGAGAACCCTGAGATGTCCAGGATCATACGCCGTTACGGTGCAAAACTGATAGAGGTAAACTCCACCTTCTCTGTAATTGAGAAGACCGGACGCACCGAGGATATCACCGCTCTCAACCGAGAGCTCTCAGCCCAGGGCGGCATGCTCCAGTTTGTCAGTTCCGGCCGTGTGGCAATAACCCGTGCCCGCATAGAGCACGTCAATGAGTACTTAGACAAGATGGAAGCCCGTTACGGAAAGAAATCCCGTGAATAACGTTGGCGTTGGCATTGGCCCTTTCAGAGACCCTGCGGGTCGAAAGATTACGCACCGGATGGTAGCCAACGCCAAAGCCAAAGCCAAAGTTTCAAAAAAAAGCATATTAACTACATAATAACAACAAGAAACTATGAAAATGAATTTCGGCGGTGTCATAGAAGAGGTTATGACACGTGAGGAGTTCCCGCTGGAGAAAGCCCGCGAGATACTCAAGAATGAGACAATCGCAGTTATAGGTTACGGTGTACAGGGTCCCGGCCAGGCATGCAACCTGCGTGACAACGGTTTCAACGTAATCGTCGGGCAGCGTCAGGGCAAGACATTCGAGAAGGCCGTTGCCGACGGTTGGGTTCCCGGCAAGACACTGTTCTCAATCGAAGAGGCTGCCCAGAAGGGAACCATCATCTGCATGCTTCTGTCCGATGCGGCCCAGATGCAGCAGTGGCCCAACATCAAGCCCTACCTGACCGCAGGCAAGACCCTGTATTTCTCACACGGATTCGCCATCACCTGGAACGACCGCACAGGCGTGGTTCCTCCCAAGGATATCGATGTCATCATGGTTGCTCCCAAAGGTTCAGGCACATCCCTGCGCACCATGTTCCTTGAGGGCCGCGGCCTGAACAGCTCTTACGCTGTCTATCAGGATGCATCAGGCCATGCTCTCGAGAAGGTTCTGGCCTTCGGTATCGGTATCGGTTCAGGTTACCTGTTCGAGACCACATTCGTACGCGAGGCTACATCGGACCTTACAGGTGAACGCGGTTCACTGATGGGTGCCATCCAAGGTCTGCTGCTGGCTCAGTATGAGGTTCTCCGTGAGAACGGACACACTCCTTCCGAGGCATTCAACGAGACAGTCGAGGAGCTTACACAGTCACTCATGCCGTTGTTCGCCCAAAAGGGTATGGACTGGATGTACGCCAACTGCTCGACCACCGCACAGCGTGGTGCACTTGACTGGATGGGACCGTTCCATGATGCCATCAAGCCCGTTGTACAGAAACTCTATTCCAGCGTGAAGTGCGGTAACGAGGCTCAGATCTCCATTGACAGCAACTCTAAGCCCGGCTATCGCGAAGGTCTTGAGAAGGAACTGGCTGCCCTGCGCGACAGCGAGATGTGGCAGACCGGCGCTGTGGTCCGCAAACTCCGCCCTGAAAACAACTGACCTTTTGTCGCGACTCCTACAGACAAGCAAACCTGACGGCTGTCGCTGCTCCGAAAGTTGATATAAAAAAACCTCGCGGAAAAATCGCGAGGCTTTTTTATAATCTTACGCAGGTGCGTAAATTCGCTCTTTCTATTGAATCAGAACACCTTGTACCTGGTATCTTCGATATGTGCCTGGAAATAGAGCTCCTGAAGCAGAGAGTTGCCGATCTGCCTTGAACTGATGGAATTCAGACGTGCGGTCTCAGCCTCGGCATCATATTCCGTGGGATAGCTGTCAGGTGATATCTTCTGTACCACATAGATGCAGTTCTCACCTTGCATGGGCTTGGACAGGACATCCCTTGTGAGCCTGCTTACCGTAGGACCTACAGTCGCCTCGTTTGCCACATAGGATGACAAATAGGCAGAGTTGTTGAAATTCACATACTGTATGGTATCGATGCTCACATCGGCCACGTTCCTGAGTTCAGCCACTGAAGAGGCACCATCGAAACGGCTCTTGAGGGATTCGTATTTCTTTTCATTGATAGCCTTGCGCATAAGAGCAGAGCCTGCGTCCTTGATAGAACGGTACCCCTGAGGATGAATCTTGTCAACAGCCACAACCATCAGATGCTCGTTTGACTGGCCGGCCTCGAATATGCGCGACACCTCTCCCTCATTGGCCTCAAAGAGCCAACGCAAAGCCTCGTGTGACCTGGGTACGCCACCCACATTATATGAGAAACTCTCTAAACCGGGATAATAGAGCAGACGGAAATCGGAATCCTCGGCATTCTCCTTAAGGTCATCGAGGGTCTTGTTGGCTGCCACGAACTGGCTCAGGGCATTATAGACGCTGTTACTCGTCTCGTCGCTGAACTCCACCTGACGCTTGATCACGGCCAGATTGTACTTGTCAACCTTGTTCCTTACATCATCAACCTTGAGGATGAGGTTTCCGCCTGTCAGCCTGACATTGGCTATCTCACCTTTCTTCATGCTGTTCAGCTTGTTCAGATAGACAGCGTTGTCACCAGTGATTGATGCAGGCTCATAGGCATCGGAGTAGAGCCAGTCGGATTCACCTGACTGGGAGTACTTGGCGGCAATCTCGGCGAACGAACCTCCCCTCTTGAGGGCGTTGACGATACTGTCTGCTATCCTGATATCCTCGGCCTCCTCACCTGAAGCTATCTGGATCAGGCTGAACTGTATGGAATCATAACCGGACTCCTTGGAAAGGAGACGGAATGAATTGTAGGTATCATCATCAATATTGTAGTAGGGTCCGAACACACCGTCAGCGCCTACTGAATCAAGCCTTGCAACCACATCCTCCGGCAGGACGGCAGCCGAACGCGGAACTTCGCTGAAAGTCATGTCGGAACCGGCACGACGGAGCAGTGCGCCGAAATCGGTGTCGGCATCGGCCTCGGTAAGCTGGGTGGTGAGTTCGTTCACCTCGGCAAGCAGAGCCTTACGGTCAGCATCCGATGGCAGGATTTCCGCATCGATATAGTAGATGTCACGATTCTCGGAATAGTTGAACAGCATCTCCTTGTTGTCGGCATAGACCTTTTTCATGTCGGCCGATGTCACCGTAACGGTAGAATCGGAAATGCGTGAATAGGGAATAGACGCCATCACGACATCAGACCTCATGACTCGTGTCTCGTATGAGTCCTTGGCCACTACAGGATTGCTGATCAGACCGGCGGTGACAAGGGAAATGTATTTGCTGTAAAGCAGGTTCGACTTGATGTTATCCTCGATATAGAGCCAGTATTTGTACATCGCGTCATACTGCCTCATGTCCTGGACACTCATGACGGAAGGGTCAAGGTCCTTGTAAACGGCCAGGAAAGTCTTGAGGTAATCCAAATCGAAAGTGCCGTCGCTGCCGTTGAACGGAGTGTTCTGGAGTACCGGGTCAGTTCCTTTCTCAATGACATCCCTGACTTCGGCATCCGTTACGGTAAGTCCAATGGCATCGGTCTCTTTCTGAAGGATGTTGCGACGCACCATAACACTCCAGACCTCATCCTTGATCTGATTGTTCTGCTCCTCTGTCAGGTCCTGCAGGCCGGTGGAGAATCTCACCACCTCGGAATAGTTCTCCAGCTCATCCTGGAAATCCATTGCGGAAACTTTCTTCCCGTCAATTGAACCGATGTACTGGACACCCTGGTTGGGGCGGATGATCTTCCAAGCGTCACCAAGAATGAAGGCCAGCATAGCGAGGCCGATAACGATAAGAAGCAGTGGTCCTTTGCTTCTGATTTTCTGTAATGTTGCCATTTCTTTTATTGTTTTTTCTATCTGTTTTTCCGTTTAAAATCCGGCTATGCGGGTAAAAAGCGCACAAAGGTAGCAAAAATGTTCTTTAATGTCAATTTTCAACTCCATTATTTGATGATGGTCAGTTCCACAAGCTCTATTTTGGTATCACCGCGTTTGAGGACACGGAAACAGTAACCATCGGCAGTAACCGTCTCGTTCACTTTCGGGAAGCCCTTTGCCTTGCTCAGTATAAGGCCACCCACAGTCATGTATTCATCCGATTCAGGTATGTCAAGACCGAACATGGCATTGACCCTGTCAATCTCCATACGGCCAGACAGCAGATAACCGTCATCGGTCTTCTTGGCCACGAGCTGGTTCACATCATGCTCATCCTCTATCTCACCCAGAATCTCCTCGATTATATCTTCAAGCGAAACCATGCCCGATGTGCCACCGAACTCATCTACGACCACGGCAATACTCTTCTTGCGCGCCATGAGCTGCTTCATGAGTTTCTGGGCCATCAGCGTCTCGGGGACGAAGGGCACGCTCTGCACATGCTCCTGCCAGTTGTCCTTGTGCCTGAACAGTTCCGAAGAGTGGATATATCCTATGATGTGGTCCATGTCACCCTTGTAAACCAGTATCTTGGAGTACCCGGTTTCGATAAAGGCGTCCCTCAGCTCAGACAGGGAGACATCCCTGCTCACTGCACATATCTCGTTCCGCGGAATCATGCAGTCCCTTGTCTTCACATTGGAGAAATCCAGGACATTCTGGAAAATCCTTATCTCCGGATCCGGATTATCCTGTTCGGTGCTTCCGAGCCCTGACTGTACGAAATAGTCCAGGTCTATCTTGGAAAAGACCTTTGAACTCTTCTCCCTGTCTATCCTGATGCCGAACAGTCTCAGGATAACCCTCGCGAGCCAGGTCGTGAAGACAGATATCGGATAGAGCAATATGTAAATCAGGAAAAGGGGGGCGGCAAGAATGTTCAGCTTGCCGTTAGGATTGACCCTGAAAATGGTCTTGGGCAGGAACTCACCTATCACGATCACAATCGCAGTTGAAATGAGCGTCTCTATCACCACCAGCAGGAACTCATTGTCTATCAGTCCGTCCGGAACGAACCCTTCGATAAGCTTGGCCATCATGGTACTGTAAACGACCAGGGCGATGTTGTTTCCCACCAGCATGGTGGAAATGTAGAGGTTGGGGTTGTGGTAGAACCGCGCCAATATCCTGGAGCTGAAAGTTTTGTTCTCCACATCCATCTCAAAACGGAGCCTGTCCGATGACAAGAAAGCTATTTCAAGTCCGGAGAAAAGCGCCGAGAAGAACAGGGCTACAAGCAGTATCAACAGCAGATTGTTCATTCCTGAATGGGGAAAACGCCTTCCGTGCGGCGTATAGTGTAGTCTGTCAGGTTGTTGTTTGATTCGAAACCGTGTCCGACAATCACCTGGTTCTCCTGTTCTATCCTGATAAGACTGTCAGAATAAATCAACCCTTTCCTTCTGTCCCAGAACATAAGCTGGCTGTCGAACTTCTCCTTGTTTATGTTCTCGGCATGGACATTGTGACGCAACTCCCACAGATACTCGTCATAATAATAGGCCGTATCGGCCTCAATCAAGGACTCCACCTGCTGAAGGCTGTCAAGGAGCTCCAGCCTGACTCCCTTTTCAAGGGCATAGAAAGGAGGTTTCATCTTGTCGAAAACCTTCCACTCCTCCGCCTTCACCTTGTATCGGATTCTGCCCTCCTCCGAAATCAGCATATCCACCCCATAGGTGGTCATGACCGATACTGAGTCGCGGTTGGTGATGGCCTCGCCCAACTGTTTGGTGTTTTTGCGGCACGAACCGCAAAGAAACGACAGGGCAACCGCCATGATGACGGTTGCCGTGCTTATCGTTGTTTTACAGGGATGACACCCCGCGTTCAGTGACATTTACCTTATGGTGACGGTTTCGTTTATCCAACCCTTGATTTCAACCTTGTCACCGGGCTTGATGCCAAGCATGAACAGGTCTTCAGCCATGTTCTCAGTCTGCTTACGGTACTCCCTGAGAAGGTCGTTGGCCCTGTCGGCCACAGAAGCGTCAACTCTCTTGGCCTGCTCCAGCTTGTCAATCACGGCAAAGTAGGCGCAACGGTTGAGTGCCGGTTCGTTAGACCAGCTGTGGTGGCTTGCATAAAGCTGTGCCAGCAGGATATAGGCGCTGCCGTTATTGGGATTTGCAGAGATGGCCTTCTGCACGGCTGAGCGGCTGCGGTCATCATTCTTCTTGACGGAGTAGATCTGGGCCTCCTTGTAGTACAGGTCGGAGAGGCTCTCCTTGTCGGTTTCCAGCTCTATGGCCTGGTCGTAGAACTCAATGGCCTTGTCATAATCCTCACGCTTTGATATATAGAGGGAAGCGAGGCTCTTGGCGGTCTTGACCGACGGCGAGATGGCATGAGCATACTCGGCTGCGGAGAAGTAGGCATCGCTGGACTTGCAGTCAAGCATGGACATGAGGGTAACTACCTTGTTCAGATACTCAAGATCGTTCTTGTTATCCTCGACCTTGGGACCGTAGATGGCCTGGAGACTCTCGCAGTCAGCTGCACCGCTGTTCACGAAATAGGCGTCGATGTTTTCCTTTGTCTTCTTGGCAGCCTCCTTGACATTCTCGCTGGTCTGGGCCTCGATGACAGGATCTATGTAGGTGGAGCAGTCCAGATAGTCCTGGAGCAGGGCATCGCGTACGGCATCATCATTGGGCTTGCTCTTGTATCTCTGTGAAGATATCTTCATCAGGTCACTGAGAACATAATATGTCACCTGCTCCTTTTCCATCGACACAGCCTTGCGGAGAAGGTCGTATGCCTTGTCAAGGGCCGGTTTGGGATTGTAGGTGATATAGTCATGAGCGTACTGGGCCCATATCTCGCCTTCACGGGAAGGGTTCTTGGCCAGGGCGTTCAGCTTGTCCAGATACTTGAGTCTCTGCTCATACACCTGCATGAGCTCATTTGAATACTGCTCCTTCTTGGCGGCGTCAGTCTCTTCCTTGTACAGTGCGCGCAGGATCTTCACGCCGTTGGTATAGGTGGCGTTCTGCGCAAGAGGACTGTCTCTGAACACATCCTTCCATCCATTCTCATAAGCGTCCTTGTAGTTCTCGGTCTTGATGTACTCGGTATAGATGCTTATGTTCTTGAGGCAATCAATACTGTCCTGACCTTGTCCGTAGCGAGAGCCATCCTCTACGCCCTTCTGGGCATAGGCACCCATTGCCATCATCAATGCAAGGGTTAAGAGTCCAATCTTTTTCATAATTCACATTAACTGTTATATTTGACTTTTCCTTATTTAATATAGTGTTATGAGCGTCAAGTTAAATCAGTCTGCCTGAATCTTCATGAACCACCGCTCCATGAAGGAGACACCCACGTTGAGTCTGAAATAGTTCTCGGTTATCATGCCTCCGCTGCCCGGCTGCACCCTTACGAACTGCCCTGAAATATGCAGCATGGATCGGCTGTCATACGAGAAAGCGAAAGGTATTGAGATGCCGGCACTCAAGGCATACTCCGACGGTCCTTTCTTACCGTCAATACTGTAATAGGGTTGCCTGTAGGATATTCCCGCACGATAGGTGCTGTGACGGAACAGGCGTTTGTCCGTTATATCGGGACAGTACTCCATACCGGCAGACACCTTCAGACAATCCTTCCCGTCCTTGCGGCCGAAGAACGAGGCTGCCGACCATCCCTGATAAGAGACATCGGCTCCGAATGTGTATTTGTCCGACGCGAATGAAAAGCCTCCGGATACGGACTGGGGCAGTGAGAAAGTGCCGTGTCTGGCATAATCCACGGTGTCACCGCCAAGTTCGATTCTCATTCCATCGCACAGGAGATCGCTTGACGGGGAATAGACGGCTCCCAATACAAGTCTGCCGCCCTTCAGAGGGAAGGAGGTCTGCGTGCCGAAATCCAGATTCAGCCCCCTGATCTCGGCAGTGTAGGTCAACGGCCTGGAACTTATGAGATTGTCGGAATACGAATCAATCACATAGTGCGTTATGTCACCTGTGAGGAAGGAGGCGTTCATACCTAAAGACAACCAGTCTGAAGGTCTCCAGCCCAAGCCTCCCATGAAAAGCCTCAGCCCGCCGTTTCCCCAATACTGGCTCGTTCTGGTCCTGATCTCCTCATCCGTACTGCTGATAACCTTGGTCGTGGTGAAACTGTAGCCCACACTGGAAACAGGCACGAATGCAGCGGTGAATCCCACCTTGGGAAGCATCCTGAACTGCACAGCCATATAGTCAACTGTGGAATTGCGGGCATTGATCCGGGTCTTGCCCTCCTTGAAATTTCCATACTGCAATGAAAAGCCCAGATCGGTTATGAAAGTCAGCGTATCAACAGTTGAATAGGATGCAGGGTTGAGGGTATTGATGGTGTTAACTTTCCTCATGCCTGTGCCTATACCGCCCATAGCCTTGCCGAATGACGTGCTGCGGTCTGTCAGGATACCTATCCCGTATCTTGAATAAGGGGAATTGATGCCGCTCTGGGCATAGACCGAACAAGCCGGCTTGAAAGACATCAAGACGATGGTAAGAAGAATGGATAAAATCCTACAAGACCTATTCATTGTATCTGAAAATACTTTCCAATCCGGTCAAAACCAGATTCGGGACCACAAAAGTACCACTTTTGCCATTCATATCAAAAAAATGGGAGTCTCCGCCGGTTAAAAAAACAAAAAGAGGCTTGTATTCACGCTTCAAAACAGCGATATAGCCTTTCAATTCGTTTCTGAGCCCACGGATGACACCGCTGCGTATGGCCTCTTCCGTATTGCGTCCGAACATGGGAGCCGCGCCGTCCCTACCCACGAGCGGCAACGCTCCGGTATGTTCATGGAGGGCCTTGAACCGCAAATCAATGCCAGGCGCGATGTTCCCGCCCAGGAAGTCACCGTCCATAGTCACCATATCGAATGTCACCGCAGTCCCGGCATCGACCACAAGCAGGTTGCCGTCCTTCTTCATGGACCAGGCACCCACTGCGGCAGCAAGCCTGTCCATACCGAGAGTATCGGGTGTGAGATACCTGTTACGGAGAGGAACAGGTGTCGCAGCAGTGAACCTTGTCACTCCCAGTGATTCAAAAAGGGATACCAGGCCCTCCTCAATGGGACGGACGGAGCACCACAGGCCTCCGTCTATATCCAGATTCCTCAGGGAATCCATCAGGCTTCCGGATTCTGCCGGACCCTGATAGACCAGCCGCTGCCCCGGGCCATCGGAGACAGAAGCCTTCAGGAGTGAATTGCCAATGTCCGCAAACAGTTTCATAATAAGCGCAAAAATAGCTAACTTTGCCCGAAAATACAAGCGCATCATCTATGATAAGATTTTTGCGGGGAGTGCTCCTGCTCATTCTTTTCTCATCTGTCACGAATGCCAAGGCACAGCGCGACAGCCTGTGCTACAGTCTGCTCACTTGTGAGCCCGGCCGCCAGATATATGAGCTTTACGGCCATACGGCAATAAGGCAGAAGGATTACAGGACCGGCACGGACATTGTATTCAACTATGGCCTCTTTGACTTCAACACTCCTCATTTCATACGCCGTTTCACTCTTGGAGAGACCGACTATGTACTCGGATACACCACATTCGATTCATTCTCGATGGAGTATCTCCACCGCGGTTCAACAGTTTACGAACAGGTCCTGAATCTTACACAGGATGAAACGGAGAGGCTTAGGAACCTCCTGCTTGAGAACCTCAAGCCCCAGAACCGCACCTACCGCTACAATGTGCTGTTCAACAACTGCTCCACCATGGCCATTGACATAATAGAGAAGGCCGTTGAAGGACATGTCAACTACCCGCAGCCCGCCGAGGGACTTACATTCCGGAAACTTCTTGAAGAGAAGACAAAGGTAAGGCCGTGGAGCCGGTTTGCGGTCAATATGGTGATGGGGGCACTGACAGACCTTCCGTTGGAATACAGACAGGATGCGTTCTCGCCGCTCAGGCTTAAGGGTCTCGCCGAGAAGGCGGTGATTACCGGCACATCCTCCGTGACAAGACCTCTCTGCCTTCCCGCCACCGAAGTGGTCCGGCCCGGAAAAAGCGTCAGTTTCGGGAATCCCGTATTGACGCCCATGCAGGTGATGCTCATAATCTTCATGATTACTCTTATAATTTCACTGACCGGATGGATCTCCGGACGGATCCTGTGGTTTTACGACCTGCTGCTGTTCGGTGCCCAGGGAATAGCCGGACTGGTCATAGCCACCCTCTATTTCTTTTCAGAACATGCATCTGTCAATACCAACTGGTTAGTGATCTGTTTTAACCCTCTTCCGCTCCTTTTCATTCCTTTTGCCATCCGCAAGATCAGGAAACAGCACATCCCGATTCTCCATGTAGCCGAATTCCTGGTATGCACGTCATTCCTTGCATTCTGCAAAATAATACCCCAGACTTTTGAGAAAGCGGCACTCGTCCTGATAGCGGCATTCGCTCTCAGGGCTTTCTGCGTCATCTTGCAGATAATATGCCGCAGAACCGTCCCTTCCGACAATAAAGTTTCCATGACAAGCCGGATGAGACGCTTCACAACCGTCATGTCCTTGCTGGTTCTCACATCCGCGGCCAGTTCCCAGAATGTCCAGACAGACCATCGCCCTAACCTTATCGTGGGAATAGTCATCGACCAGCTTGACGGATACCGTCTTGAACGGATGATGCCCGTGTTGAGCGACGGGGGATTCAGGTCCTTCCGCGACAAGGGATTCCTGATGACCGGTGTCACGTTCGATTTTGACTCACCCGACCGGGCATCGGCCATAGCATCGCTTTACACAGGAGCCACTCCTTTCCAGCACGGTATCACCTCCGTCCGTTGGATGAACCGCAAGTCACTGATGACCACTTTCTCAGTCGATGACGACAACTATGCGGGTATCGGTACCATCGAGCGGAGTTCCCCCTCCCGGCTGCTCGCTTCAAACCTGGCAGACCAGATGAAACTCGGATCCGCAGGCCGGTCAAAAGTCTGTTCAATCGCCATCGAGCGCGATGCTGCAATATTGTCCGCCGGGCATGAAGCCGATGCAGCCGTCTGGCTCAGCGCCGACAATGCATCCTGGTGCTCAACCGACTATTACGGCAACATGCCCCAGTGGGTCAGCAGAGGTAATGACAGCACATGGAACAACCCGGAATGGAGAGCCCTCTATTCACCGAGTGTCTATCTGCAGGTCTCGTACGAGAACATGAGGCTCTTTTCCCACACTTTCCGGAATCGTGACATAAAGGAGTACCGAACTTCACCATTGGCCAACGACAGGGTGACAGAACTGGCAGTAAAGGCGATTGACGGCATGGCGATGGGCACCGACGACACCCCGGACCTTCTCATGCTCACACTCTTCGGCGGCCGTTTCAGCGGAATGCCTGACGCTTCCGGCCTCTCCTACGAGAACCAGGACATATACATGCGTCTGGACCAGAACATCGCCACGATAATAGACGCGGCATCGAGAAAAGCAGGGTCCGGAAACGTGCTCTTCTTCATAACCTCCACCGGATACGAGGAGCCATACCCCACAGCAACGGAAAACAGCCGCATACCATCCGGAAAGGTAAGCATGGAGCGTACCTGTGCCCTGCTGAACCTGTTCCTGTCGGCCAAATACGGTGGAGGAAGTTTCATTGACACCTATTATATGAACCATATATTCCTTAACCATAACCTTATTGAGGACAAAGGGCTTTCGTTGCACGATGTCCTTGAAAACAGCATAGACCTTCTGGTACAGATGAGTGGAGTAAGGAATGTGATATCCCTGCGCGACCTTATGTCAGTCCTGCCGGATCCGGAATCCGCACGGAAGCGTAACTCCTTCCACAAGAACTGTTCCGGAGACCTTATCATTGAGACTCTTCCCGGATGGGACGTGGATGACGAGAAGAACGGCATGACATACAGGCCAGGGCCGGTTTCCGGTTCATTTCCTATACTGCTTTACGGTAACGGCATCAGGGCCGGGGTCAGCCATGAACCTGTGTCAGCCTCCGTGCTGGCTCCCACAATCACCTGGCTGATAGGTTATCCAGCACCGAATGCGGCCGTGAGCCCTGCCCTGAAAGACATCAGGCAATAATCAGAAAACAATTCACGATATGGAAAAAAAGTTCATCAGTCTCTCCTATGACCTCATGCTCAAGGACAATGAGGGCAAACTGTACAAATATGAAAGCGCTCCCCGCGAGAAACCTTTCAGGTTCATAACAGGAATAGGGTATGCACTTGACCTCTTCGAGGAGAATGTGGCAAGTCTTGCCCCAGGTGACGGTTTCGAATTCCAGATCCCATGCGAGAAGGCATACGGGCAGTATGACGAACAGAATGTGATTCAGCTTGACAAGGGTATTTTCATGCGTGACGGACAGTTCGACTCCGAGAATGTAAAGGCAGGTGCCGTCATACCCTTGAGTGACGGACAGCAGACATTCCATGCTGTCGTCAAGGAGATCGGGAAGGAGAAAGTGACAGTCGATCTGAACCATCCCCTTGCCGGAGAGGATCTGACCTTCCGGGGCACAGTGCTGGAATCACGTCCTGCCACCGATGAAGAGATTGATTCCTTGCTCCACCCCAAATGCAAAGGATGCGGCAACAAGGGCGGTTGCTGCGACGAAGAGGGTGGTTGCTGCGGCAACGGAAGCTGCAGCTGAATCAAAGCGGCCGGGAGTCAAGCCATTCCGACAGTTCCGTCATGGAATGAAGCAACAAGACAGGTCCCTCGGCCATAAGTATGCCGTCGTCAAGGGGGCCTGTATTGACAGCTATGGTATCGATGCCGGCTGCCACTGCTGAACGTATCCCGAGAGGAGCGTTCTCCACCACCACCGCTTCCGAAGCATCGACTCCTGCTATCTCCAACCCTTTCAGATAAGGGTCCGGCCAGGGCTTGCCCCTCTCCACATCGAACGATGTCACCATCCTTTCACGTACTATGTAACCCTTGAAGTCACGCTGGACACCCTCTATCAGGTTATTCTGTCCCGAACCGGTCACCACAAGGACCTGTAAACCCAATGCGGCCGCCTTTCTTACAGTCTCCCTGGCACCAGGCATGACTCCGGCAGCAGGCATACTCCTGAACAGGCCAGCCTTGTAACTGTAAATTTCATGTACTTCATCGGCCGATGCCGCACGTCCCCTGTCCCGCAAGCTGATCCTGGATACAGTGTCATGGCCTGTAGCACCCTCGTTCAGATAGACGTCATGGGGAGTCATGTGCATGCCGTAATGCTCCATAGCCTGTGCCCAAGCCACTGAATGGTTAGGCATGGAGTCATACAAAACGCCATCCATGTCAAACAGGACGGCGCTTTTACCTTTAAGGGAGAATGGCATCAGGCTTGATTTTTCAGACGTGCCTTGATTGCTTTTGACTCCTCCTCATATCCCGGCTTGTCGAGAAGGGCGAACATATTCTTCTTGTAAGCCTCGACCCCAGGCTGGTTGAACGGGTTCACTCCGAGAAGATAGCCGCTTATTCCACATGCCTTCTCAAAGAAGTAGATCAGCTGTCCCAACCAGTATTCAGTCAATTCCGGGACTGTTATACGGATATTCGGGACACCTCCATCGACATGAGCCAGCTGGGTCCCGAGTTCGGCCATCTTGTTCACCTCGTCAACATGCTTGCCTGCAAGGAAATTCAGTCCGTCCAGGTTTTCCTCGTCCTGAGGGACAAGTACCGAATGCCGTACCTTGTCGATAGAGATGACTGTCTCGAAAATGGTACGCTCACCCTGCTGGATCCACTGTCCCATGGAATGAAGGTCTGTGGAGAAATCAACCGATGAAGGATATATCCCCTTGCCGTCCTTGCCCTCAGACTCGCCATAGAGCTGTTTCCACCACTCGCTGAAATAGTGGAGCTTGGGCTGGAAATTAACCAGGATCTCGATTTTCTTTCCTTTGCGGTAGAGTGCGTTCCGCGCAGCTGCATAAACGGCTGACAGATTCTCCTCGAATGCGACTGCGCTCGAGGTCATACCCTCCATTACGGCCGCCCCCCTGACAAGCTGTTCTATGTCATATCCTGCCACGGCTATAGGCAGAAGGCCTACGGGAGTGAGCACTGAATAGCGCCCTCCGACATTGTCGGGAATGATAAAACTCCTGTATCCTTCCTTGTCGGCACAAGTGCGGGCTGCGCCACGTTTTGCATCGGTTATCGCCACGATAACCCTGCGTGCCGTCTCCTTGCCGCGCTCTTCCTCGCACTGTTTCTTGAGCAGGCGGAAAGCCAGCGCAGTCTCGGTGGTAGTCCCTGACTTGGATATGTTTATCACTCCGAAACGCCGGCCTTTAAGATACCCGGTCAGCTCAAAGAGATAGTCCTCGCTTATGTTGTGTCCGGCAAACAGTATCTGAGGATTCTTCCCGTCATTCACAAGCTGGATGAAACTGTTTCCGAAGGCCTCGATAACAGCCCTTGCACCGAGGTAGCTGCCGCCGATACCGGCCACAACGACCACATCGCACTCCTTGCGCAGCACGGCCGCGGTCTCCTTGATGTCACTGATAAGGGTAGAGGCAATAGTCCTGGACGCCAGATCCATCCAACCGATGTAATCATTACCCTCGCCCGTTCCGTGTTCAAGCATCTCCAGTGCTTTTTTCACTTCAGGCTCAAGAGCCTTGACGGCATCCCATTCAACAAAATCCCGGATTTTCGAAATGTCAACTTTAATCATATAGCAAGGTTATTTGAAAGTGTCAGTAAGCAATTTTATCTCGATCACAGGTGAAATATGCTCGTACAGGATATTATAAACGGCATCCAGGATAGGCATGTTGACGCGGTAACGCTCGTTGATCTCCTTCATGCACTTGGTGCCGTAATACCCCTCGGCTATCATTTCCATCTCAAGCTGAGCCGATTTCACTGAATAGCCCCTGCCTATCATGGTGCCGAAAACCCTGTTGCGGCTGAAATTGGAATAACCGGTCACAAGAAGGTCACCAAGATAGACAGAATCATTCACTGCCCTGTTCTGCATCGGACGGGCGCTGGCAAGAAAACTGTTCATCTCCTGAATGGCATTCGACATGAGAACAGCCTGGAAGTTGTCTCCGTACTTAAGTCCGTTACAGATACCCGCAGCTATGGCGTAAACGTTCTTCAGCACGGAGCTGAACTCGATACCTGCCACATCCTGGGACACCGAAGTCTTGACGTATGAGTTAGTCAGTTTGCGTGCAATCATCTGCGCGTTCTCTATCTCCTTGCAACCCACTGTAAGATATGACAGCCGCTCAAGGGCGACCTCCTCCGCATGGCAAGGGCCTGCCACCACTGCCAGGTTCTCCTGAGGAACGCCATAGAACCTGTGGAAGTAATCCGACATGAGTAGATTGTCGTCAGGCACGATACCTTTTATGGCTGAAACCACGAACTTGTCGCGAAGTTTCACCTTGAGTTTCTTCATGCTGCTCTTGAAATAAGGCGAAGGGGTCACGAACATCAGGACCTCGGAATTGTTCACCACCTCGTTTATATCCGAAGAGAAGTTGATTCTGTTCACATCGAACTGGACACTCGAAAGGTACGCAGGATTATGTCCAAGACGGATGAATTCAGCGATACGGTCATCCCTGCGGATGTACCAATTGATGGAATCCTCGGTGGAAAGGAGTATTTTCGCGATTGCGGTAGCCCAGCTTCCGCCCCCCATAATCGCCAGTTTGCCTTGTGGAATAGCCATATCGTTACAAATTCCGTTTCAGTCTTTGCTTTCGGGTTTCATCTGCGGGAAGAACAGCACCTCCTGAATGGCCTGCTGCCCTGTCATGAGCATGACCAGACGGTCTATACCTATACCTATGCCGCTTGTGGGAGGCATACCGTACTCCAAGGCACGCACAAAGTCCTGGTCGATGAACATGGCCTCGTCATCGCCCTTCTGGCTAAGACGCAGCTGATCCTGGAAACGCTCGTACTGATCAATGGGATCGTTCAGCTCGCTGTATGCGTTGGCCAGTTCCTTACCGTTCACCATGAGCTCGAAACGTTCGGTGAGTCCCGGCTTGGAACGGTGCATCTTGGTAAGCGGCGACATCTCAACCGGATAGTCCGTGATGAAGATGGGCTGTATGAAAGTACCCTCGCAGGTCTCGCCGAATATCTCGTCAATCAGTTTGCCCTTGCCCATGGAAGGAGTGACCTCCACTCCGCACTTCTTGGCAACCTCACGCATCTCTTCCTCGCTCATGCCGTCAAGGTCAAATCCGGTCTTCTCCTTGATGGCATCCAGGATAGGCAGACGGCGGTAGGGAGCCTTGAAGTCAACCTCGTTCCCGCCAACCATAACCTTGGTGGTGCCGTTGGTCTCAAGCGCGATCTTTTCAAGCAGCTTCTCGGTAAAATCCATCATCCAGTTGTAATCCTTGTATGCAACATATAGTTCCATGCATGTGAATTCAGGATTATGGTTGCGGTCCATGCCCTCGTTCCGGAAGTTCTTCCCTATCTCATACACGCCCTCGAAACCGCCTACAATAAGCCGCTTCAGATAAAGTTCTGTCGCAATGCGGCAATAGAGGTCTATGTCAAGGGTGTTATGGTGCGTGATGAACGGACGTGCGCTCGCACCGCCCGGTATGGGTTGAAGGATGGGAGTCTCCACCTCAGTATATCCAGCCTCATCCAGCACTGAACGCAAAGTACGGATCACCTTGGTACGCTTCAGGAAAGTCTCCTTTACGCCCTCATTGACCACCAGATCGACATAGCGCTGACGGTAACGCAGGTCGGGATCATCGAACTTGTCGTATGCCACGCCGTCCTTGTACTTTACGATAGGCAGCGGGCGCAGTGACTTGGACAGGACGGTCAGTTTCTTGGCGTGGATTGTGATCTCGCCCATCTGCGTGCGGAACACAAAACCCTCAATGCCGATAAAGTCACCTATGTCAAGGAGTTTCTTGAATACCTTGTTGTACATCTCCTTGTCCTCCTCATCGGGACAGATGTCATCACGGGTTATATAGACCTGGATACGGCCTGTGGAATCCATAAGTTCAATGAATGAAGCCTTACCCATTATGCGGCGGCTCATCATACGGCCGGCAACGCAAACCTGACGGGGCTCATCATCGTCCTTGAAATTCTCTTTTATCTCTGTTGCAAAAGCATTGGTAGGATACATGGCTGCGGGATAGGGATCGATGCCCATTGCACGCAACTCCTTCAAACTCTCTCTTCTGAATTGTTCCTGATCGCTAAGTTCCATTGATTGCTTTGTGTTATGTCACAACCTGCAAAGGTATAAAAAAAAGTAATAGCGGTGCTGCCGCTCCGCCATTACTTTATCTGTTTGCCGTCTGCCTTTTCCTGCCGGCCGGCAAACGGTTCCTACTTTCCTCCGAACATATTGAAGATAGTAGAGAGTGACTGCAGGGTGTTGGAAACACCGGCAGTAGTCTCTGATATGGCCGAGACAGCATTGGACACATTGTTCACAGCAGTCTGCTGCTGAGCCTGCTGTGTCTGTCCGCTCTGTGCCATTGCCGCGATTCCGGCCGCCGCTATGGCTGACAGGTCTGTTCCGCCTGCAAGCGTAGCGAGAGTGCTGGTTACAGGGTTTGAAGTCTGCTTGGTCACGAGATTGTTCGAACCCAGGATAAGACCGGCTGCGAAATCCTTGTAGAAACCGCTCTTGTCATCCACGCCCTTCAGGCCCTGGATACCGTTCACCAGCTGTGCCATGCTGATGATATTGTTCAGATTTGAAAGGTCCACCTTGCCGTCAGTGCTGTACTGGGAATAAAGGTTCTTCAGTGCAGCTCCTGAAGCCTGACCGTTTGTTGAACCTGATGTGCCGGATGCACCTCCGAGCACGCCACATGATGCAATAAGTACACACAATGCACCTAAAGCAATGATTCCAAATAGTTTTCTCATAATCAAAAAGTTTATAAAAAGGTTATTTCATAATCATTGTCCCTCCCGAAGGCTGTATGACGAACTCGTAAGGTTTCTTTGTCTTGAGTTTCACAGTGTTCAGGACGGGTTCAAGAGTCTTCTTGTCATCGGTGTATAACTGCACCTCACCGTCACCGAGGAACGAAAGGTCAATTTTGGCCTTGACAGGCTCGGCGGTAGCGTTCAGGCCTGCCACGAACCAACGTCCGTCAGTGGATTTGCGGGCCAGTATGACATACTTGCCGGGATAGCCGTCCATGAAACGTGTCTCGGTCCAGGTGGTGGGAGAGTCGCGCAGCCAGTCCATGCAGATAGCGGGCGCATCCTCCAGGTTGTTGGGGCAGATGGCAATGTTCTGTATGGGGTTCTGGAAGATAACCTCGGTGGCTATCTGGAATATGGGTGTGGTCTTGAGCTGAGAGCCGCGTCCGCTGTTCTGCTTGTTCAGGATACGGTTCATGAAACAGCCGCCGAACTCCATGCAGCCCACGGTGTTGCGTACAAACGGGTGCAGGGTGGCCTTGAAAGCCTCCTCGTCGCATGCTCCCTGACCGAAATACATGTTCTCCGATGCCAGCACGGCCTCCGAGCCCACATAGTTGGGATACATACGCTCCCAGCCGCGAGGCAGGGTGCAACCGTGGAAAATGCACATTATGCCGTGGTCGTTGGCATCACTCAGCACCTCCTCGTAAAGACGGATGGTCTCCTGCTTGTCACCGCCCCAGAAATCGACTTTGATACCCTTGCAGCCCACCTTCTCAAGCCACGCCATTTCCTTCTTACGGATAATGGAGTTGTCCATCCTGCAGATCGGGCTCTGTACAATGTCGTTCCAGTAACCGCTTGAGCTGTACCAGAGGAACACATCCACATTCCTGGAATTGGCATACCTGATGAGCTGCTCCATGCGCTCATAGCCGATGTTCTGGTCCCAGCCTGCATCAATCAGGATGTACTCGTATCCCATTTCAGATGCAAGGTCGATGAACTTGACCTGATCGTCCCAGTTGCAGGAAGCATCCTGCCAGACGATCCAGCTCCAGGTGCTGCGACCGTACTTGTAGTCCCGTGAAGGCTCGTAAAGCGGCTCCACGTAATCCCACATTACCGTAGTCTCCACAATGGGTTTGAGGTCGGCACCCACAGTGATGGTACGCCAGGGAGTAGAACCCGGCAGACGGAATGCAGGGCATACTGTTCCTATGCCGTTGTTCTCATCGGGCATAGGGAACTCTATCTTATATGTATTGTCCTTGCAGTCGCTTAGACGCGAGCCGCAGTAGCTGCTGCTCACGCCGGTCTCGCAAAGCAGGACCCAACCGTTATCGCCCACATGGAACAGGCCCGGGAAGGTGTAGCCGTGACCGTACCCCGAACGCACGTTCATCTCACCGTCATTCGAATAGCCCTCTTCATAGCTGGGCTTGCTCCGCTGCCAGCCTATCATGGCATCGCTCTGCGGAGTAAGGAATGTGGTGGTGCCGTCGGGGAAACGGAAACCGGTATTCTCGAAAAGGACCCTGGTACTGGCACGCTGACGAGGCTTGGGTATGTTATAGCGGATGGCAATGTCATTATTACTCACGCGGAACTCGAACTCAATGTTCTGGCGTGCGGCATTCTGTAGCTCGATGACAGCGGAATTATATGCATGGCTTACATGGGCTGTCTTGATACGGTCCATAGTGTAATCCACATCAGCGCTCCCGGTGCGGCACTCCACCAGACTGAGATTGGTGGTGAAATCCCCGTTGCCGGCTTCACGTCCCTGAGGTAACCCCTCCAAAGTGGGTCTGGAACCCATGTCAAGCATAATGCCTATCGGAGAATCCTCAAGCATCGTCTTGCCGTCATACGATACAGAATAGACAGGGTTCTCCACCCCCACTATACCGAATCTGACCACGAGCCTGCCGTCCGGACTGCTCAAATCCTGAATCGCATTCTGTGAAACCACAGGTGTCATGGCCATACTACCAAGTAAAGAAAGAATCAAAATGTTTTTTTTCATAATCATATCATTTGGTTTGCAATCATCTCAATAACTGTCTTCAACCGGAAAACGGCTTTCAAAGCATCCTGAAACATAGTCTCAGGGTCATTTGGGGATAGACCGGATATCTCTCCATGTTTACGGCGATATCCTTCACGTCATCCCCGAGGGAACCGTCACTTGCCTCACTCAATGAGCCTGCGGACCTGTTCTGGCAGAACAGTTCGGGATTCTGGAACACCATTGCCCCGAACTCAATCTGAAGGCCCATGAAACGGTTGGGGATGCATCGGCCCAGCCCCATTCCACCATAATATTTGAGAGGGTCGATACGCAGGCTTGAACTCAGGTAACCGCATCCGGATCCATCGTCAACCAGGCTATACGTTCCGTCTCCTATGTTTATAACCATCTCATAGTCTATACCTGTCTTCTCTCTCAGTTCGGCAAGGGCCTCCCAGTCATCGGCAGGTGTATGCCCCTCCATCTTGAGCAGGTCGCCCCTGCTTCGGGACCGGGAGTAATAGACTCCACCGGACAGATAGAACTTTCCCCCTGCAAAAGGATACCAGTTCAGCATCAGCTTATAGTTGTTCTGACCCAACCGGACTCCGGCATGGACCACGCTCTCCCCGGAAAACCTGTTGCTGAACTCATGGCTTTCGCCAGTGGCGGAACTTGTCTGTTCATACCGGTTCTGCGCATCCATGAGGTCCGTGGTATTGACAAGGATGTCCGTTTTGAAAAGATCCAGATCGGGAGCCATGTTATATCCCCCCTTAAGAACCAGATGATGGCTGACCGGTATGGCTACTTCCACTCCTGCTCCATGCAGTCCAGCCTCCACATCTATGGAAAGGTGACGGAACGGCTCCATGTTGTACTGGGCACTGAGCGCGCAGGACAGCAGAGACAGGCTCGGCAGTAAAAACATTCTTCTCATAACGACATCGGCCAATCAGGTTAATTCCGGAACCACGGACACCCTGGCGGTTTCCGACTCAAAACAGCCAATAACAAATTTCACGGAACAAATTTAAAGAGATTCTGATTCAGCACAAAAACATTTCCCGAAATAAATGCTTAAATTCGCACCCGGATTGGCCCCGTAGCTCAGTTGAATAGAGCGTCAGATTCCGGTTCTGCAGGTCTTGGGTTTGAGTCCCAACGGGGTCACCTGTCAGGAAAACGGAGAGACATCACCTGCCTCTCCGTTGTTTGTCCCCCCCCTGCATGGACCCGGTTTTATCTTACATCCGTAATCCTACAGCTTGCTGATATTCTCGTCAATCCACTTGAATTTCTTCTCGAAACCTTCCTTCATCTTATTTACAGACTCCTGGAAAGTGAGATTGATGTCACTGTTCTCATCGCCGTTGCTGTTCTGGATCCTGCCCCATACCTTATAGTTCCATTCCTCCGAGGCACGTATGCTGTCGGCCATCATGTCAATATACTCGGGTAGTCCTGCAAACCTGACCTTAAGCATATTCCAGCGATCCACAAGACGTTGCTTGAAAGCAGGGTCCTTGAGCAGGCTCGTATAATAGAACTTGCTCTGGCTCTGGCCTCCCCCCCACCAGCCGCCCCACTGGTTGACCTTTGAACTGATACTGAGGGCCTCCCACTGGTTGGCACGGCTCGGCATGAACGTGTGATAGTCAAAGTCCCACACCGGTCCGAAACAGAGTCTGTGTTCACGGTCGATGTAAAGGAAGCAGCTGTGGGGTCCGTCCTTGGGCCAGGTGTTGTAGAAATCATGGTTCCCGGCCAGTTCGTTCACCAGGGCGTAGTCGATAGCCTTGTCCACATCGATATATCTTTCGTATGCGTGTTTCCTGACGCTGTCCTCATTGTTCAGTACCAGCTCCATCTCCTCAATGAAGTTCTTGAAATACTTGTATGCAGGATGGGTGGATGAAATGGTGTCGATGTCGGGATCCTTCAGGATATACGGAAGATTGTATGTCTTGCTCCAGAAACCGAGCTCCTTCTTGTCACTGTAGTATCCGTAATAAGACTCCATTTCAGCAAAGAATCCTCCCAGTTCCGGATTCTCCAGATCCGGCTCGTCAATGTTAATGCGGTTCTTGTTTATCTTGGCATGCTCGCACAGATAATAGTTTCCCATGTGCTTTCCGTTCATGACCAGTTCCACATACTGGCCACGGACAGTATAAGGCAGGTCTGTCTGCTTGGAGAGCCAGAATGCGGCATCATTGCGCAAAAGGGTGCGGTCCTTGTAATTGGCCAGAAGAATCCAGCGTTTGTGCTGGGGCATACCAAGTATCTCGGCCTTCTCGTCAAGTTTCAGGGCGTATGGCTTCTTGTTGAACGACCAGGTGTTGTTGCCGCGGCCACGCATGCTGAGTGTCCCTTCATAATCGGGTGACCCGTCAGGATAGACAATCTTCATGGTGGCGCCATCAGTCCAGACAGTCTTGCTGGTTATGGCTTTTCCTCCCGGAGTGTTTATGGTCACTACAGGCAGATTGGTGTTGAACACATCTATCTTTACCGTATAATCCTTATGAAGGCCATAGCTCCACAGGGTTGCCTTGACCGGTTCGTTGAGGTCAAAATTATAGTATATCGCATTGAAGAAAGCGCTGTCGCCCACAGTGATGCTGTCGCCTCCCGTAAAGTTGAACTTGATCTTCATGTCGCTGTAGTCGCCCGCAGGAAGATTCACGTAATATGACATGTTCTGGGCATCATACTTCATGTCATAGTCAGAACCTATCTTGACACTGCTCATTTTGAACGTGACCTTCCTTATTTCCACCGGAGAGGAAAGTATGACAGTATCGGGACATGTTACCGCAACCTTGACGGTTCCCTTGCTCAGACGTGCGAGAGTAACATTGAGAAGCCACGTGCTGTCAGCGAGCATCCCGACATCCTGAATGATGCATGTCTGGTCAGGATTACCCAAAGTGTCAGTAAGCTGTATGCTGACGGAATCCTGAAGCAGCAAGTCCCAGGGTGTCGTACGAAGCAGCACCTTGGCTACACTGTCCTTCTCGTAGGCCGAGACTTTCCCCGACAGGATA
Organism: Bacteroidaceae bacterium; assembly: GCA_017612875.1. Lineage (GTDB taxonomy): Bacteria > Bacteroidota > Bacteroidia > Bacteroidales > Bacteroidaceae > Colenecus. The sequence goes on from JAGAEZ010000038.1 coordinate 25,054, forward strand.
TCAATCGAACGGATAACAGGTGCATGATACCTTATCATTTCAAGCACTACCGGTTTGGAAAGCAGTATCGTATCCCCGGTTTTCACAGACACCCTTATCATATCCCCGCTCCCGATGCTGTCCGATGCCAGAACCTGCATGATCCATGTACTGTCCCTCTGCATGTCGAATCCCCAGACTGACACGTACGGGTAAAGCACACCTGCGGTGTCGATGAACTCAACCGATACACTGTCCATGAGGGGAAGGTTCCACGGCGTTGCACAGAAATGCATCATGAGAGTGTCGCCATCAGCAAAAACCAGGGTATCAGGCATCAACAATTCAAATGAAGCCTTTAAATCATCTGTCTTCACTGTGTCCGGATCCACGATGGGAGGGTTGACAGGTTCCGGAATATCAATCTCCTTGTTTTCATCGACACAGGAGAACATGGCCGCAAAGGAGGTGATGACTATCAGGACCGGCAGCCGGAATCTTGCAAGGATACTGGATTTCATTTTCCTTAGTGATTTTGCGCGTGCAAACTTATATAAAATCCGCCGCTTTTATGCCCGCAGAGATAAAAAAAAGACTGTTGTAAGCATTTTTGTCAAGTGATCCTACTGTGACGGTTTTTTAGAATCCGTTTGGATTTGTTCCGTGAAGATGATTATGGTCTGTTTTGGTCTCTGGTTTCACCGGTTTGAGGGAGTAATGGAGGTCCATTATGACTGAACGTTTTCGATAAGCCAGACGAACAGAGTGAGTTCACCCGCTCTGTCGTGGCGAGAATTGAAAATCGGCGGCCGGAGGGAAAGCCAAAAGGTCGAATGAAAATTCAAAAGCGGTGGAACCAGAGAACAAAAGAGGGCGTAAGAAATACATGGAAACAAATCCAGACAGATTCTAAAAAAACATCCGGTTTGTTCCTTTGAAAACAGCCGTTTTTTTGTATTTTTGACCCGATTTTTAAAGGAAAGTATTTTCAACGGTTTAAAAGATGCAGACCATTGTTCAGGTCCTGAAGATGTTAGGCTGTCTCGGAATGTTCCTCTACGGAATGTCACTCATGAGCGCCGGACTCCAGAAATTCGCAGGACAATCCTTAAGGTCATTCATTTCGAGAATGACGTCCAGTATCCCCAAATGCTTGTTCACCGGATTCGTAGTAACCGTATTGGTCCAGTCATCGACTGCCACCACTCTTATGCTGGTCAGCTTCGTCAATGCGGGACTGATGTCTCTGTTCAACGCCATAGGCGTGATTATGGGTGCAAATGTGGGCACCACTGTAACAGCATGGCTGTTTGCCGTCTCCTTTGACGGAGCATTCAGTCTCGGCGCGATTGCCGTTCCCATGATGTTCCTTGCTTTCATATTCTTCACCCGCAAGCGTGAAAAGCTCAAGAGTCTCGGCGAGTTCCTGATGGGATTCGCCTTGCTGTTCCTTGGACTCTCCATGCTCAAGGACACCTCCTTCCCTTTGCTCTCAAGCGACGGAGTGAGAAACCTTCTTACACCGCTTACGGTCTATGGATATTTCTCCGTGCTTATATTCATAGTAATAGGTGCAATCATGACACTGATGCTCCAGTCATCAGCCGCCACCACAAGTATCACCATGCTGCTGCTTGCCGTCGGTGCCCTGCCTTTCAATCTGGCGGTCGCCATGGTGCTCGGAGAGAACATAGGTACCACCATCACATCCAACCTGGCTGCCACCGTAGCCAACGAATCGGCCAAACGGACCGCCCGGGCACATCTGCTGTTCAACCTTGTGGGTTCTGTAATCGTGATAGCGCTCTTCAACCCTTATATCAAACTGAACGGCATGATTGTAGAGGCTTTCGGATTCCCCAATCCCTGTCTTGCCGATTTCAGCCTGCTGAGCTCGGAGAATCCGGCCGACGCAGCTATGAAGGCGCAGCTTGAAGGCAGTCTTCCATACGCGGTGGCTATCGTACACACATTGTTCAATGTCATCACGACACTGCTTCTGGTGTGGTTCATCCCTCTGATCGAAAAGGTGGTCATCAGGATGGTTCCCTCCAACGAGGAAGAAAAAGAGCAGCACAGGTTGCTCTACATATCCGGCGGTCTGCTGCACACCGCAGAGCTTTCGCTTGATCAGGCAGACCGGGAGATAGAACATTTCGCGCAGATCTGCTACAAGGACTTTGACTATGCCAGACAGGCCATCAATGAAACCGACAAGGAAAAGCTTGAAATCCTTAAGGGAAAACTGGTGAAGTATGAGGAGATTACGGACCGGGTGGAGTACGAAATCGCCGATTATCTCAATAAGGTGTGCCGTGACGAGATATCCGATGAAGCCAATGTCCGCGTCAAATCAATGCTGAAGATCGTAAGCGAGATGGAGAGCCTCGGTGATTCAGGTGAGGCCATAGCAAGACTCCTCGCACGAAAAGACAGCAACGACAAGACCTTCGACGACACCATGCTGGCCAATATCAACCGCATGCTGGACCTTGTGGACAATGCATACAAGGTCATGATTGAGAATCTGAAGAAACCGCATGTGGATAACATCACGAATGCCCAGCAGGCCGAACAGGCAATCAACGAACTGCGTAACGAGCTCCGGGAGAAGCATGTGGCTGATAGCGAAAAGACCGATTACGACTATATCTGCGGTGTCTATTATCTGGATCTCGTATGCGAGCTGGAGCGTATCGGTGACTTCATGATCAACATATCCGAAGCCCGGCTATCCAAGCCCAAACATGCAATCGCATGACACCGGTATCTCCTGAGAAAGATAAGAAGAACTGTTGAAGTCGGGAGACAGCTGATTCTACCAATCTATGGGGGTTTTCCCGTGACTTACGAGCCACGCGTTGGTCCTGCTGAAATGGTGGTTCCCGAAAAAACCGTTGTACGCCGACAGAGGGGAGGGATGTGCCGAGCTCAGCACCAGATGTCTGTTACGGTCAATTATGGCCCCCTTCCGTTTGGCGTACCCGCCCCAAAGGATAAACACCAGACCGTCCCTGCCATCATTAAGTTCACGTATAACCGCATCGGTGAATTCCTCCCATCCTTTCCCTTGATGGGAACCGGCCTGTCCTGCCCTGACCGTCAATGTGGCGTTGAGCAGCAGGACTCCCTGTCTTGCCCAGCCGGAAAGATCGCCTGAAACAGGACAAGGGCGACCCAGATCATCGCTGATTTCCTTAAAGATATTCCTCAATGAAGGAGGGAAAGCCACCCCGTCATTGACGGAGAAACAGAGTCCATGTGCCTGGCCAGGCTCATGATAGGGATCCTGCCCTATAATCACGACTTTCACCTGGTCAAACGGACAAAGGTTGAAGGCATTGAAGATAAAACGTCCGGGAGGATAGACAGTGGCATTGGCATACTCCTTACGGACAAAATCCGTAAGCTCCTTGAAATAAGGCTTGTCAAATTCCGGCTGAAGCCTCTCCTTCCAGGTCGGTTCTATCTTTACATCCATGATCTGATATTATCCGTCATTTCCATCAAATCAGCTGTATCCCTGCATCAGCGCACGCGGAACGCATATCCTCCGGCCAGATGCTTGCCTGGATTTCGCCGATATGGGCTTTCTGGAGAAAGAGCATACAGAGACGGGACTGCCCTATTCCACCTCCTATACTGAGCGGAAGCTCCCCAGCCAGCAGTTTTTTGTGGAAATACAGTTCACTGCGCTGCTGTTGTCCGCACAATTCAAGTTGCCGGAGCATCGATTCCCTGTCAACACGGATTCCCATAGACGAAAGCTCCATGGCACGCTGGAGTATCGGGTTCCAGACAAGCAGATCACCGTTCAAGCCTATGTACCCGTCTTCATTCGGAGTGCTCCAGTCATCATAGTCCGGTGCCCGCAGGTCATGAGGTTCACCATCGGCAAGCGGTCCTCCTATTCCCATTATGAAAACAGCCCCGTGCTCACGTGTAATGGCATCCTCACGTTCCTTGGGAGAGAAGTCCGGGTAGAGTTTCCTCAACTCCTCAGAATGGATGAAAAACACCTCACGTGCCAGGAACGGTTCCAGCTGAGGGTAGGTCTCATTAATCAGATACTCCGTCCTGAGCATTGCCGAATAGATCTTGCGGACAATGCGTTTAAGGAAGGCTATATTGCGGTCTTGAGGTGTTATGGTCCGTTCCCAGTCCCACTGGTCAACATAGATGGAGTGCAGATTACCGAGACTCTCGTCTGCCCTGATGGCATTCATGTCGGTATAGATTCCATATCCCGGCTGTATGTCATAGTCGGCAAGGGTGAGACGTTTCCACTTGGCAAGGGAATGTACCACTTCCGCAGAGGCATCACCAAGATCCTTTATGGGAAAAGTTACAGCACGTTCCACTCCGTTCAGGTCATCGTTTATACCCATACCCTTGAGCACGAAGAGAGGGGCCGTGACACGTCTCAGCTGCAAACCGGTCGAAAGGTTCTGCTGAAAGAACTCCTTGATAAGCTTGATACCCTGCTCCGTCTGTCTCATTGACATGAGCGGTTTGTAGTCCTCGGGAATGATAAGATAACTCATAGTATTCCAATTAGATTGTTTCTATATATCAATCGGGCCAGTTCACATAGCTGTTGTAGCTTGAACGCTTCTTGACCTTGAGAAGGTCAGCAAGCATGCTCGAATTCGCCTTGACAGTAAAGTTATATGATGTATATGGCTTCAGGACTACACTGCATGACATGTTGAAACAGTGCAGGTCACGCGTCACGCTCATAGTGGTGGTGGTGAAATCATGATAAGTGAAATCCCAGCCTGACGAGAAATTGACGTTCCACTTGTTGGTGAGTTTCATATTACCGGACATGTTCATGCTGTGAGTAAAGCCGTATGGATAACGCATCCGCTTGACATTGATATCCGCCTGCGTATCCTCACGCATGGAAATGCCGTACGATATCGAGAACGACCACGGCAGGGTGTAGGCAAGATATCCGTCCTCGTCCACCTTGGAGTTGCCTCCACTGTTGTCGGCACCACGCGACCCTGTCATGGAACGGTCAGCATTAGGTTCATCGTCAGGCTCCTCCTCTTCCGGCTCCTCTTCCTTGTGGGTCAGTTTATTCCATGACTCTCTCCACTGGTTGAGCGTATTGTTGTTGAATGTGTAGGAAAAATTCTGGCTCATCCCCTGAAAGCGGCCGAACCTTCCGTAGGAATACTCCGTACGGTCACCCACCACTACTTTGCCGGCATCATTGAACTCATAGGCATAGGTAGCCCACGTGGCGTTAAGACTGAATGTGTGGTTCTTGGGGAGTTTCAGTCTAAGTCTGGTGTTCAGGTTACTCCAGGGTTTGCTCTTCGCTGCAAAATTATACGACATGGATGCTCCCAGTTCGTCAATCAGAACGATTTTCCGTATTGAATCCCTGTCATTACGGACTTTCATCTCAATATTGTTGCCAACACTCATGGAGAGGCTTCCGGACTTGCCTTTGCCCGGCACACCGTACAAAGAGCCCGTATATGGAGAATATTCCACTGTTCTCACCTCGCCGTTCCGGTCGGTATAGACGTACGTGTCATAGAACCCGTACCTGGCAGCGCTGAAATCAGGGGACAGATTGTAGCTGACTGTAGGAGTGAACACGTGACGGGCCATCACGAACTTGTCACCGAACAGTTTGCGCCATAACTGTGTAGGACGGTAGAAACCGTACAGCTTGGTATTGGCGCTCACGCTCAGGCTATAGTTATAGACCCTGTTGAAACCATAGACCGTGTCCCTCCTTACCGCCTGTTCCGAATCGTCCCACGACTGGTTCACCTTATATGAATACCAGCGGGATGTATAGTTGAAAGACGGAGTTATGTTTATGCTGTTGAGCACCTGGAAAGTGGCGCTTACCGGGATGGTATGCCTCATGCCGTTACGCCAGTCCTTGACCAGGCTTTTCTGCATGAATTCACTCTCCTTGGCCGTTATGCTGTTGCTCAGAGTACCCGAATAAGTGAATGAGATCTTTTCGTACCACTTGTCCTGTCCTGCGGCTTTTTTCTTCTTGAAAGGATAAATCCTGCTCAAGGTAAGGCTCAATGAAGGCAGACTCACCGACAATGTCGAGTCACGCATATTCTGGGAGAGGTTCATGGAACTCGACATGGAGAGTCCGATGGATGGGAACGACCTTGAGTAGCTGACACTTGATGTCCTGGTGCTCTGTGAAGTAAGCGACGGATTGTACAGGCTCGTCAGATTGGACCTTTCGTAACTGGTGGTGGCATAATTCACGCTTGCTGAGAAATTGCTGTTCGGACTCGCCTTTGCATCCTGACTGTGGGTCCACCGGAACTTGAAGTCCTTCGTGACCGAATAATCCGGCAGGCCCTTGTCACCCAGTTTCGTCGTCAGGGTACTTATATATACATTTCCGGAAAACTTGTACCTTAACTTATACCTGCTCTCAGCCGAGACACCCCATGAGCCCTTGGTGAATATCTCTCCCAGCACTTTCAGGTCATAATAGTCCGAAAGGGCGAAATAGTATCCTCCGTCCTTCAGATAGAATCCCCTCTCCATCTCGTCACCGTAAGTCGGGACAATGATACCCGAAGCGTAGTCGCTATCCTTGAACGGGAAGAATCCGAAAGGAAGGAAAACGGGCAACGGAACACCCATAACCTCCAGATATGCGGGACCGAAAACGACATCCCTTCCGGGACGGACCTTGGCACGGGTTATCCTGAGATTGAAGTGGGGATCGTCATGCTGGTCGCATGTGGTATAGACTCCATCGCTTATGTAATACTCTCCTTCCGGTCCTTTTTTTGCCTCGTTACTGGTCATGTAACCCTCTCCCTGCTGAGTTATGATTTCGTTGATATAACCTTTCTCTGTCTTGAAGTTATAGCTGATATGGGACGATTCATACGGAGTGGCTCCATCCTTGAACACAGGCGTTCCCTGCCATGTGCCGGTGGTGTCCTGTATCCCGTCGGCATAGACCAGACTGCTGTCAACCTGCATCCTGATAATGGCAGCCGTGAGTTCGATCTGCTGGTAATTGACTTTACTGTCACCGAACAGGGATGCATAACCTCCTCTGGTCCAGATCATGGAATCATTGGATTCATATGCGACCGGATCATCGAGGGCATCCTTCTTAGGCGGCCCGGACCGGATGGAATCGGGCCCCTCTGCAATTACAGAATCAGGAACGGCTTCCCTGATTCCTGTCCCAGGAAGGGAGTCATTGAAGGGATATTGCCCAAGTGTATCAGCCGGAAGGTAAAAGGTTTCCCGGGAAAGCGAATCAGGCGAGGCGATGTAAGAACTGTCAGCTGCATACTGGGCCAATACACCTGCAGGAACCGTTAACAGCCCCACAAGCAATATCGGAACTACTCTCTTGATTCTTTCCAGCACGCCTTGAAATCGTTTATCCTGCAAAATTAGTGCTAAATGGTCAGATTACAGTATTACAGTAAGGTTTTTTAAGAATATAACAAGATTTGTTCTTTAAAGAATATTATGATGGATTTCTGCCGTTATATCCTTGACGATATCCGGTTAGAGGAACCGGTCACACCAGCACCTGAAACGCAGCAGAGTGTCCTCCCCGAACTTGGATAGGCTTGCGGCTGCCTCATCCACACTCTTTTCACGTTCAGGCCGCGTCTTGGAGAAGAACTTGTCAGCAAAACAAATAACCTTCTCCTCAATGGAGACGGGAATCATGTCACGGTGCGGAACAGGGAGATCCCTCTCTATGATCTGAGCGAGCGTGAGTCCCGTCCCGGTGTGTCTCTCAGCCACAAGGGCATGACGTGGAAGACCTTCCCTGGCAAGCAGTTCCGCCCCAAGATATCCGTGACAGATATAGGGATACGGACCCCTGCAATGGATGGGGGCGGCATCGGTCATGAATATACCTATGTCATGCAGCATCGAGGCTTCCTCGATGAACTGCCGGTCCAGGCCAAGTTCAGGGTGCATGTCAGCCACCTTGAGAGCCTTGTCGGCCACAAGGCGGCTGTGAAGCAACAGAAGCTCCCTTAACGGCCGGTTGTCGGAGTAATATCTGTCTATCACCCCCATCCATAAGCTGTCAGTCTTTTCCGTCATCTTACCGGAACTATCACGAAGCTGTAGGAATAGTCGCCATAGTGCAGCTTGTACTGCTCCAGCGGAGTGGCTCCCCAGCTGTTTACGCAGGCCAGTCCGTATTGAGCCTTGTCTATATGCACTACCGTGAACGGACGGGGAGTAAGGTCTCCGGCATGGACATTATGTTTCTGGGGACCCTCGTCCAGATCAGCAGTGGTGTAGTTGAGTGACGACATGCTGAGCGGCGCGTCACCGTAGAACTCCAGGCCCTTGCCATCGGCGTTCAGCACACGCCACCAGCGCACATCGGTCTTGTTACCATTCTCCTGAGGACGGATATAGGGATAATACTGGTCTGCCACCGGACTGCTGTAAATACCTAACCACTGGGAGCTGTTGCGGTCTGAGTAGTTCTCAACCGGACCGCGTCCATAGAACTCCACGCGGTCATATTCCTTTGCCATGTTCATGGTCATACCGAACTTGAACAGGTCGGGCATACCGCCTCCCTGGCCACCGCGCTGGCCGTTTCTCTGACCTGGACGCTGCTGGCCGGCCTGGGCATTGGCCTGGGCGTTCTCCTGTGTCTCGGGATGAGTTGTCATACTCTGGGTCACGTGAAGCTCACCTGTACGGGTCAGTACATACTCCAATACAAGTGATGCGCTAAGCTCTTCGATTTCATATTTCACATTAACCTTACCGAGACCATCCTCAACCTTGCATTCAAAGGCGGTACGTCTCATCGAAGGATTACGCCAAGCCTGCATACGGCGTTGCAGGCTTGCACCGTAGTCATTGTCAGTGGGTGCGCGCCAGAAATCACTCTTCAGCTGACTGCCGTTCTGGGTCACCTGCTTGCCATCGACATCGATGTAATCAATCCAGCCGGTGTTCTTGCTGAAGGTCACCTTCACACCGGCCGCCTCCAGTACGACATAAGCTACAGCCTCATCCATTTTCACGTTTTCACCGGCGGTTTTTGTGTCAGCAACGGTCTCCGCGCCGATTGTCGGGAACGGATAATCCGTAACCTGGAACTGATTCCGGGCCACAGTGAAATCCTTCTCCAGAAGACCGGTCGCCTCCTTCAGCTTGAACTCCACGTTCACCAGGATCTCGGCACCGGTGGCGGGAGCCTCCCTTAGCGCCTTGGCAATACCTGGCACAGTCACTTTGACACGCTGCTGGGCGGCTATGGCAGGCAACTTGAATCCGGAACGTGAACCTGGGACCTCCTCACCGTTCACCATGACCGAATACTCCATCCTGTAAGCGGAAAGGTCGGTATAGAAGTTCTCGTTGTATATCTCAATCTGGCCTTTACGGAGGTCAACCGGTGTAGCCCAGATGTTCTGGTAGAAGTATTGTACCTCGTAGGCATGAGGATTCCACCTGCGATCGGGCGCGATAAGACCGTTGCAGTTGAAATTCTGGTCACTGACAGGATATCGGCCTTCATCACCTCCGTATTGGAAAATCACCTTTCCATCGGCATTTTTTCCATATACTGCCTGATCCACAAAGTCCCAGATGAACCCGCCCTGGACAGAACGGTTGGCACGGATCACGTCCCAGTATTCCTTGAAACCGCCTTCGGAGTTACCCATGGCATGGGCATACTCGCACTCTATCATAGGACGCGGGTCACGGCCGCGCTCGTGACGCTCCATTGCACCGTAGTCGGCATACATGGGACAGTATATGTCACAATGGTCAGGTGAGCCGGTTGCCCCCTCGTACTGGACCGGACGGGTCTTGTCATACTCCTTTATCCATTTGTAGCAGGTCACGAAATTCTGTCCGTCGCCGTCCTCGTTACCCATTGACCATACTATGATAGAGGGGTGGTTCTTATAGGTGATGACATTGGACTTGTTGCGCTCCAGATGAGCCTGCTCATAATCGGGATTCTTCGCGAGCGGACTGGAGCCGTACATCATGCCATGCCCCTCGACATTGGCCTCCGCCACCAGGTAGATGCCGTATTTGTCGCACAGGTCGTACCAGCGCGGGTCATCGGGGTAGTGGCTGGTTCGCACAGCATTGATATTCATCTGCTTCATTATACGGATATCCTGGATCATACGTTCCAAGGGAACCACATAACCGCCCTCGGGATCCATCTCATGACGATCCGCACCCTTGACCAATATCGGCATTCCGTTGACCAGAAGCTGACGGTCACGGATTTCAATCTTGCGGAATCCCACCTTCTGGGGAATGACCTCGATGACGGAGCCGCCGGCATCGGAAAGAGTCATATAGAGAGTATAGAGATAGGGAGCCTCGGCAGACCATTTCTGAGGATTCCTGACAGGGATCCCGGCGGATACCTTTCCTCCGTTTACAGCCAGGTCCTTGGAAAAGACCTCCTTTCCGTCGGCATCGGTCATGCTAAGGGAGAGGGTACATCCCTCGGAAGCTATCAGGGAGGCATCGAACCGGATGACGGCATTCCTGTAGTTTGCGTCCAGGTCCGTCACGACAAAATAGTCATCCACCCTTGATTCAGGCCTGGAATAGAGATATACCTCACGGGCTATTCCTGTGAAACGCCAGAAATCCTGGTCTTCAATATAGCTGCCGTCACACCAACGCATGATCTGCATGGCAAACAGATTCCTCGCGCCGAACTCGATATAGTCGGTGATGTCAAACTCCGCCTCCATCTTGCTGTCTTCACTGTAACCCACGTAACTGCCGTTTACCCAAACCTTCAGGTTCGAAGTTGCGGAGCCCACGTGCATGAATACCCGCTGGCCTTTCCAAGAATCAGGCACAGTGAACTCCTGACGGTAGGATCCTACATAATTGTCCCTCTCACCTATGTATGGCGGATTGACAGGATGCTCGTTGTTCCATGGATAGGTCACGTTGGTATAGATACGGTCGCCGAATCCGTGCATCTCAAAGAGTCCCGGCACAGGAAAACCCGTCCAGCCGCTGTCATCATAACCCTTGCTCCAGAAATTCTCCGGCCTGTCATAGGCGTTTCTGACAAAATTGAAACGCCAGTCACGCTCAAGTGACATGAAGCGTGAAGAACGGCTCTTCTCGCCCGTTCGGGCAAGACTCAGGGATTCATAAGCGAAATAATCCGCCACATCAGGTTTCTCATTAACACTGTTGACTTTCGGGTCAAGCCAGACTTCGGCAGCCCTGACAGTTGACAGAACGGTCAGGATTACAGCAAGTAAAGCAATTCTTTTCATCTTATTGACATTATTAAAAGTTATCGGCTGTCTGATATGTTTTCGCGAATTTAGCTGTTTTTTGTCTGAACCGCCACGTTTGAGACCGAAAATTAGTACCTTTACGGAAAATTTCGCGTGCGCGTGCGTACAATGATAATATGAATGCTTCCGGTTCCTTCAAGAAGAGCGGTTTATCCCCAATCAAGATAAAGAGGATACTCTCCGACACTTTGCTTCCTGCAGCGTTTCTGCTCTTTATGGTCTTGGGGTTCAGATACACCCTGCTCAGGATTGAGAGCAACTCCCTTTTCGTCCATGACATGGATTATATGCTCAGTTCCTTCAGTATCCCCGGAGGATTCATCGGCTGGGCAGGAGAGTTTCTCACTCAGTTCCTGCACTATCCATGGATAGGGGCCGTCATCTGGGTGGCTCTTGCCGTTCTGACAGTCAAACTTGTAAGAACGGCATATCCCGGACTTTGCGACTCCCTCTGGGCGCTTTCATATATTCCTGCCGTAATCCTTTCCATATACTGTCTCGGAGCCGGCTACGGGATATTCCTGATGAAATCGCCCGGATGGTTCTTCATCCCGTCCATCGGCACCATACTTGTCCTCTGCACGGTGGTCCTTTGCCGCAGGATAGCACTCTTACCCGTCCGATGGATCATCATTATCATTTCGGCATCAGCCGGATATGTCCTTGCCGGGATATGGGGCCCCGTCTCAGCACTTACGGCAGCGCTCTCCTGCTGCCAGGCTTCGGAAACAAAAAGGGATTACAGCGGGCTCGTCATCGCCTTGGTCAGTTCTATCGGCCTGCCTGTCCTGTTACATACTTTTTACACTACTTTCAGGACCGACGAGATCTTTACAGTAGGCCTCCCGCTGATCAACTTTGAAAAGCAATTGCCCGTACGGCTGCCATGCCTGCTACTGATCCTGTTCATGGCCGCAGCTCCATTCGTAAGGATCCGGAACAACCGTCCCGGCACCCATAAGACGGATATCATCCAAGCGGCAGTTATCGTCATTTCAGCCGCCGCACTCTTCTTTTTCAGTTTCCGTGACCGCAACTTCACGACCGAAAACGCCATGTCGGCCGCCATGGACCGATATGACTGGAAAGAGGTGGCGGACATTCTCGAAAGGGCGGAGAAGAAATCCGCAGGATCCGATGAAAGAGCCTATTCCCGACGCACCAAAAGCATAGGCAACAATTCCAGAATGAATGACATTGAATCCATAGTGGACCGTTACTCGACACGGTTCTATGAACCCACAAGGATAATGGTTCTCTACAAGGATGTCGCACTGTTCAGTCTCGGCACCGAAGCAGGAAGCATGTTTTCCTACCGTGACGGTGCCCGCAAGCAGAAGCGACACTATGAGATTCCGATTGCATTACAGGCAGGCAAGCAGCTCTATTTCTACTGGGGCCTGCCCAACTACAGTCACCGGTGGTGCATAGAGGAGAGCGTCGAGTACGGATGGAGCTACAGCACCCTGAAATACGCCGCCATGTCGGCAATATCCATGGAAGAGTGGGATCTGGCACGAAAATATCTTGATATACTTGTCAAGACACTCTGCTACAGGAAATGGGCGGAATCCCAGCTTGCTCTCATCCCGGACAGGGAAGCTGTGCAGGCCGCTGTTCCCTACAACACAGTCATTCCGCTGATGTGCTATGACGACCGCCTCTCCAATGACCAGGCGATTATCGAGACATTCATAATGAATCACTTCACATCGCACCGCTCCACACAGGCCACTCCTCAGTTCGACAGGGCTGCCATGCTGTGGGCACTGCGTACACAGGACATCGGGCTGTTCTGGATCACATTCCTGAACTATCTCGGTTCCAATGACCCTAAATCCATTCCACGCCACTATCAGGAAGCTGCCATCCTCTACAGCAACCTGGAACGCAACACAGGCATCCAGTCGCTTCCTTTTGACCGTCAGGTCAGGGAAAGCTATGACGCCTTCGTCAATTACGAGAAGTCACATCCGGTCCGCAACATCAGCGAGTCAGCCTACCCGTATTCCAAGCGGTTCGGAAAGACATTCTGGTTCTATTACTATTTCATACGCGGACAGGAAACATTCTGAACAATGAAACGAGCACTTATTCATACCGTAGCGGCTCTGCTGCTCATCTCCTGCGGAACGGGCATACCGGGGAGTTCCGATGAAAAGCAATCACTCCCTTCAATATTCCCCGATTATACCGGTATAACCATTCCCGCCAACATAGCGCCCATGAATTTCAGGATACTGGAAAAGGGTGAGAAGTTCCTGACTGTTTTCAGCTCCGGCAACACCCGGGTCTCCGTAAAGGGAGATGTTGCCGCACTCAAGGAGAAGGACTGGAAAAGACTCAAGAACGGCGGCACTGATATTGACGTAAAGGTTATGACATTCAATAAAGGCAGCTGGACCGCCTTCAAGAGCTTTACCATGACCCTGTCCGATGAAATAGACCCTTATATTTCCTATAGGCTTATCCCCCCCTCTGTCGTCAGTTACGAAAGGCTGTCGATCAACCAGCGGGATCTCACCTCATTCCGTGAGAAGGTCATATATGCCAACTCCATGATACAGAAAGGGGATAACGGCCAGTGCATAAACTGCCACCACTACCGGAACTGGCAGACAGACAACATGCAGTTCCATGCCCGTCAGTATATGGGAGGCACCATAATGGCAGTGGAAGGCAAACTCAGGAAAGTCAACCTGAAAACCGACTCCACCATTTCGGCCGGTGTCTATCCGGCCTGGCATCCCACACACGACTACATCGCCTACTCCACGAACAAGACTCACCAGTCTATACATACCGCCGACCACAACCGCATCGAAGTGGCCGATGAGGAGAGCGATCTCATCCTCTATGACATAAAGGCCAATGCCGTCAGCATAATAGAAAACGACTCTGACAGATTCGAGTGTTTTCCGGCCTGGACTCCGGACGGGAAAACGCTATATTATGTGGCCGCCGACTACAAGGCTCCTTTCGGGCCCGAACGGGAAGACAAGGTGTTCCTTGACAGCCGCGACATTAAATACAACCTTTACCGGAAGCCCTTTAATCCTGACACAAGGACCTGGGGCCGGAGCGAGCTCGTGGTTGACGCTGCTTCCATGGACCGCAGCATCACCCTGCCGAGAATCTCACCGGATGGCAGCAAACTGCTCTTTTCCATGGGCGGATACGGGGTATTCCATATCTGGCACAAGGATGCCGACCTGTACATCATGGATATTTCCGACGGCCGGATACGTCCTCTCACAGAAGTGAACAGCGACAACGTGGAGAGCTACCATTCCTGGTCCAGCAACGGCAAATGGATAATTTTCTCCACCCGGCGTGAGGACGGGGCATATACCCGGCTCTACCTGTCACACATGAATCCGGACGGTTCTTTCAGCAAGCCGTTCACCATCCCTCAGCGCAATCCCGACTTTAACCGCGATTTCATGTTCTCGTTCAATATACCTGAGTTCATGAAAGAACCTGTCACCATCTCCCCAAGGGAATTCGCTTCCTTCATTAAGAGAGAGGCGCAATCAGTCAGTTATCAATCCAAGAAAGAAGAATAGCTCCATGTCAAAGGTTACAAGATTCCCTGTTCTGCTACTGCTCCTGTCATTCTGCTGCCTTCCCTCATCGGCTATAGACAAGGACGGAAACTTTGTGATAGTGATCGATCCCGGACATGGCGGCAAGGATCCCGGGGCCATCAGCGGAAAGAACACCGAAAAGTCAATCAACCTGAACGTGGCCCTCAAAATGGGTCAACTGATCGAAAAGAACTGCAGGAAAGTAAAGGTGGTCTATACCCGCAAGACCGATGTCTTCATAGAGCTTAACCGTAGGGGTGAGATCGCGAACAAAGCCAACGCGGACCTGTTCGTCTCCATTCACACCAACTCTGCCAAAAGCAGCAGTGCACGTGGAGCGGAAACTTATCTGCTCGGTGTTGAGGAGAACCGTACCAGCGCCAATCTGAGCGTAGCCATGGAGGAGAACAAAGCTATCCTTTACGAAAGCGACTATCAGACCAGATATGAGGGATATGACCCCAAAAGCCCCGAGAGTCAGATTATTTTCGAATTCATGCAGAACGAGTACCAGAAGGAGAGTCTCAAGTTTGCCGGTATGGTACAGAAGCAGATGGTCAGTCAAGCCCGTCGTTCCGACCGGGGAGTCCATCAGGCCGGATTTCTGGTATTATGGAAAACGGCCATGCCGAGTATCCTCGTTGAACTCGGTTTCATTTCAAACGCGGATGACTGCCGCTACATGACATCCCAAAAGGGTGTCGAAGAGCTGGCGACCAGTCTCTACAAGGCTTTTGTCAGTTATCTTGAAGATTACCGCAAACAGACGGCAAAATCGGTCAACCTGACCCAAGCCGCATCCGGCTCGTCCGGCCGGGATTCAAGTCAGGCTTCATCCGGCAAATCCTCTTCACCTGTGTTCCGTATCCAGTTCCTTATGAGCAGGGAAGAACTCAAAACCAGCGACAACAGGATAAAGGACCTTCCTGACGTGGACTATTACGTGGAGAACGGGCAGTACAAATATACCTGCGGCAACACCTCTGACTACAACGAGATAACCAGACTACAGGCAGAGGTCCGCAAAAGGTATAAGGATGCATTCGTGATCGCATTCCTGAACGGTTCCAGAATTACCGTCAAGGAAGCACGTGAAATCATGGACAAGAAATGAATATTTATACCCTCACCTATTCCCGAATAAAATAGATTTAGTCTAAATAATCACCGTTGGCGTTTTTTATTTGAATTGAAGATTGGCCCCTTTCATAACCGTTTCTGAAAAGGGATACGATATCTTCCAATTAAGATTCATTAAGAAGTTATCAACAAGCTAAGTACCATATTCACAATTATTTGCAAAAAATCAATAGGGTCTTTTCAACTAATAAAAAACTGATTTGCAAGGCTCTGAATACCAGTGAATTGAAAGAACGGCATTTTTCATGGTTTTTCTTTCATTTGTATGATTCAAATAAGATTCCCAACTTTGCAAAGCGATTGGAAATGAATACCGCTTTTCTATAAACATTAACACTTTTATGTCGGGAACTGAACTGATTACTAAATGGGATGCTTGTCTGGATTTCATTCGGGACAATGTTACAGAGGCCGTATTCAACGCCTGGTTCACCGTCATTAAACCTATATCCCTTGAAGCCGGAGAACTTACTGTGCAGGTTCCGAGCGCCTTTGTCTATGAATATCTGGAACAGAACTGCCTTGAAGTGTTCAAAGCTGCCCTCACGAAAGTGTTCGGACGCGGCACAAGACTGATGTACAGTATTCTCACTGACAAAGAGAACGAATTGACACAGGACATCAGTTCAACCAATTCACCCTCATCGGGAATAAAGGGGACCAGGGAGAGTGGCAACAATTCTCCCTCGGCTACTGATGCTGCTCTTGTCCAGGATCTTAACCCGCAGCTGAATCCGAAATATCTCTTTGAAAACTTTGTGGAGGGAACAAGCAACAAGCTTGCCAGAACCGCAGGGGAGACAATTGCACAGAACCCGGCTAAATCCGCCTTCAACCCTCTCTTCATTTACGGCTCATCCGGTGTCGGCAAAACCCACCTGGTCAATGCCATAGGAATGAAGATCAGAGAGCTGCATCCTGAGAAAAGGATACTCTACATATCCGCACACCTGTTCCATGTCCAGTATGTCGATGCTGTAAGGAACAACAACGTCAATGACTTCATTCATTTCTATCAGACCATTGATGTCCTGATAATAGATGACATGCAGGAACTGGCCGGCTATGTCAAGACACAGAACACTTTCTTTCACATCTTCAATCATCTGCATCTGAACCACAAGCAGCTCATCATGACCAGTGACCGTCCTCCCAAGGACCTGAAGGATCTGGAAGAGAGACTTATCACACGGTTCAAATGGGGACTTGTCGCAGAACTGGAACATCCGGATCTTGAACTCCGCAAGGATATACTGCGTGACAAGACACGCCGTGACGGTCTCAGGTTCCCCGAACAGGTGATAGACTATATTGCGCAGAATGTGACGGACAATGTACGTGACCTTGAGGGTGTGATCGTATCCATAATGGCTCACGCAACCATTTATAGGAAAGAGATTGATCTTGAACTGACCCACGAAGTTCTGGAAAAGAGCCAGCACCGCGAAAAGAAGCCGATTACGATTGAAGGGATAATCAACAAGGTTTGTGATTACTACAATATCTCCGCTGATTCCATACAGACAAAATCGCGGAAACATGAAATTGTACAGGTAAGACAGATAAGCATGTACCTTGCCAAGAAATATCTCGATTACTCCACAACGAAAATCGGTTCCTATATCGGAAAACGCGACCATGCCACGGTATTGCATGCCTGCAACATGGTCAGAGACCAGATACAGGTTGACAGGAATTTCAAAAGTGATGTCGAGAATATAGAAAGCAGCCTGCAATGCTGACCGCATTACAGGCTGCTTTCTTTCAAACAATGACCTACTCCATTCACCGGAACCTGTTACCGGCGTAACGAGAGTGTAAACGACGATTCGTCACAAACGGCACCGACCGGTGGATTCTCCTTTATCACAGTGACAGTCATGGACTGGATCCTTTCACCGAAACATCTTTCCAACTCTGACGCAATCCTTCCTGCGACATGCTCAATCAGCTTGGAAGGTATCTCCATCTGCTGTTTTATGACCGAAGCTACCCGAGCATAGTTGACAGTATCGTTAAGACTGTCTGAATCCATCGAACTCCTGACATCAGCACATATATCGACATTAACCCTGTACCAGGCTCCCGTGACGGCCTCCTGCACTTCCGCACCATGATAGGCGTAGAAGCGCAGGCCGTTCAGCGATATTGTCTGTCCTATGATCTTCATGACGAAACAGGTTACCCGCAGCGTGAAGAGCCGCAATTCTTGCATATAAGGCATCCCTCCTGATAAACGAGGGATTCAGAACCGCAATTGGGACACTTCTCTCCCTTCACCGCCGTTCCGTCCTGGACATATTTCTTCAGGGCGCGTTCCACACCGTTCTTCCAGTTATTGATGTTCTCCGAACCCAGATCAAGAGAGGCAATGAGCTTCATGCAGAGATCTATGGGCATCTGATAACGGAGGACACCGGAAATCAGCTTGGCGTAGTTCCAGTACTCCTTGTCGAATTTTTCCGACAAGCCCTCGATTGTGACCTTGTAACCTCGTTTATTCGTGAACTGGAAGTCATAACGCTTGTTTCCGTTGTCATCGATGTTTTTTATTATCCAACCCTTTTCTACCGTTTTAGGAAGCACTATTCCTTCCTCGTCATCCTGCAGACCGGTAAATATCTCATACGGACGGCCGTCAAGCAGTCCCACGAAAGCGACCCACTTCTCCTTGTTGTTCTGAAAACGCACCACATCGGCTTCAAGGACCTTGGGGCGGGTCTCCACGACCTGGCGCGGCTCGCAGTCACACGGAGCGAAAACCGCGTCTTTAGCAACCTCCTTCTTCTCTTTCTTCTCACTCTTGGCATCAATCAGCACACCGTCACGCGAACCGTCGCGATATACGGTGCAACCCTTGCAGCCGCTTTTCCATGCCTCGATATAGAGCTGGTTGACAAGATCCTCCGACACATCATTGGGAAGGTTGATGGTCACACTGATGGAATGATCCACCCACTTCTGCATGCGGCCCTGCATCTTTACCTTGTTCACCCAATCGACATCCTGTGCTGTGGCCTTGTAATATGGGGAACGGGCCACAAGCTCATCCACCTCCTCCGGAGTGAATTTCTGTGCCGGATTGATACCGTTAACCATCATCCACTCCACGAACTTGTGGTGGAAGACGATGAATTCCTCGAATGCATCGCCGCTCTCATCCACAAAAGTGACGTTTGCATTCTCGTCATCACGGTTCACCTTGCGGCGACGCTTATAGACGGGCATGAATACCGGCTCCAGACCCGATGTGGTTTGGGTCATGAGACTTACAGTCCCGGTAGGAGCGATTGTCAGGCAGGCAATGTTGCGACGGCCGTATTTCTTCATGTCGGCGTACAGTGCAGGATCCGCCTCCTTCAGGCGGAGTATGAACGGGTTTTTCTGTTCGCGCTTCCAGTCAAAAATCCCGAATGCGCCACGTTCCTTTGCCATCTCGACCGAAGAGCGATAGGCTTCAAGAGCCAGAGTACGCTGCACCTTCTCAGCAAACTCAGTAGCCTCATCCGTTCCGTAACGAAGTCCCATTGCGGCCAGCATGTCGCCCTCGGCAGTGATGCCCACACCGGTGCGGCGTCCCATGGTGCTCTTGCGCATTATCTTCTCCCACAGACGCTTCTCGGTATGCTTGGTCTCATCGTCCTCAGGATCACTGGCTATCTTGGCCTGAATCATTTCGATCTTCTCTATTTCAAGGTCGATTATATCATCCATGATGCGCTGTGCCATTGCCACATGTTTCTTGAAGAGATCAAAATCGAATTCCGCTTCGGGAGTAAAAGGCTTTTTTACGTAAGAATAGAGGTTTATGGCAAGCAGGCGGCAACTGTCATATGGACAAAGAGGTATCTCACCGCAGGGATTGGTGCTGACGGTGCGGAATCCCAGGTCGGCATAGCAGTCCGGAACAGACTCGCGCAGTATCGTATCCCAGAACAGCACACCCGGCTCGGCCGATTTCCATGCGTTATGCACTATCTTCTTCCAAAGCTGGCCGGCATCGATTTCCTTGGAATAAACAGGATTACTGGAATCAATAGGATAAGTCTGAATGTATTTCTGCCCTGAAATGGCGGCGTTCATGAAATCGTCATCTATCTTGACCGAGACATTGGCGCCGGTAACCTTGCCGCTGGTCATCTTGGCATCGATGAAAGACTCGGAGTCAGGATGCTTGATGGAAACACTCAGCATCAAAGCTCCTCTGCGACCGTCCTGCGCCACTTCGCGGGTTGAATTGGAGAAACGCTCCATGAACGGAACGAGTCCTGTTGAAGTGAGAGCCGAATTCTTGACCGGAGAACCCTTGGGACGTATGTGTGAAAGGTCATGTCCCACGCCTCCGCGACGTTTCATGAGCTGCACCTGCTCCTCGTCAATCTTCATGATGGCACCGTATGAATCAGCAGGGCCCTCGTTACCTATCACGAAACAGTTTGAAAGGGATGCGATCTGGTAATTGTTTCCTATTCCGGTCATGGGACTTCCCTGAGGAACGATATACCTGAACCCCTTCAGCAGTCCATGCAGTTCCTCAGCGGACAAAGAGTTGGCATACTTCTTCTCCACCCTTGCAATCTCATTGGCGATCCGCCAATGCATGTCATCCGGAGTCTTCTCATAGATGTTACCGTATGAATCCTTTACGGCATACTTGTTAACCCACACTTTGGCAGCCAGTTCATCACCCCCAAAGTACTCTACAGAGGCTTTGAAAGCCTCATCAAATGTGTAAGTCTGTTTCCCGTCAGTCATTATTATGTAGCAATTAGAATCAGCGCAGAAAAACACAACCGGTCAATCGAACCGGAAGCCACCACAAAAATAGTCAATGAATATCAAAAAGAATACAATTTGCAAAAAATAATTTATAAACAGACACCAAGTTGTCCGTTTTGCAAATACAAAGCACTTTATATTAATCATTTAAAAAATCAACAAACAGCAAAAGTTTTCCGAAACGGAAAACTTTTGCTGTTTTTTGTCCCCCATCCGTGAGGAAAAGGAGCTGCCGGATACAGTCTCCCTAAGGACAAAGGCATCACATTTCAGCAGTCACATGAACCACCGTACCGGAAGGGAATATCGGAACCGTATTACCTTCAATCCTGTTTCCGTTTACAATCAGCCGTTTTATGCCTTTTTGCGATGAATTCAGGTTGACCACCTTTATAATATACTGCGCTCCCCTGAAACGGCGGTTCACAGTGTAGCCCTTCATTCCGGACTCTATGCAGGGATCTATCAAAAGTCCGTCGTAAGTCGGCTTGATACCCAATATGAACTGGGTCACCGCGTACCAGTTCCATGCTGCCGTTCCGGTAAGCCATGAGTTCTTTCCTTCGCCCGGACGGGAAGCATCCTTTCCTGCCACCATCTGCGAATAGACGTACGGCTCCACTTTATGAAGGGTCTGGTCCTTGATATACGCCGGGCATATCTTGCGCCAGTACCCGACTGCGGCATTGCCGTTTCCACATACTGTCTCGCCTATTATCACCCACGGATTGTTATGACAGAATATGCCGGCATTCTCCTTATATCCCGCCGGATAACTTGAGATCTCACCATATTCTATATAATAGCGAGTGAAAGCTGGGTTGTTCAATACTATTCCATGCTCAGAATCAAGACGTCTCCTGACGGAATCCAGAGCCTTGCCGCACAGTCCCTCCTCAAGACCTATCCCTGCCATCGTGCACCAGCCGTTGGACTCGATGAAAATCTGCCCCTCCTCATTCTCACAGGAGCCTACCTTGCGACCGTAATAATCATACGCCCGCAGGAACCATTCTCCGTCCCAGCCATATCTCCTGACGGCTTTCACCATATCATCAATATGACCCTGTGCACGGTCCGCCTCATCGTTCCTGCCCGTATAACGGCAGAGCTCCACGTAATCGCGGCCGCTGAACACGAAAAGGCCGGCTATCATGAGGCTCTCAGCCTTACTGCCTTCCGTCTTGTTCTCTGTCGTCTGGAAGCTTTCATCCGGATCGTTCGAGAAACAGTTCAGGTTCAGGCAGTCGTTCCAGTCGGCACGTCCGATAAGCGGCAGTCCGTGAGGTCCAAGATTGTTCACCACATGGTCAAATGAAACGGTAAGGTGCTCAAACAGACTCTTTTCACTGCCGGGTACATTGTCGAACGGAACAGGCTCATCCAGGATACTGAAATCACCGGTCTCGCGCAGATATCCTGTGACGCCGAAAATGAGCCACATCGGATCATCGTTGAATCCTCCGCCGATACCGTCATTGCCGCGTTTGGTAAGAGGCTGATACTGGTGGTAGCAGCCACCGTCCGTGAATTGGGTGGACGCGATGTCGATGATACGTTCCCTGGCTCTTCCGGGTATCTGATGCACGAAGCCTATCAGGTCCTGGTTGGAATCACGGAATCCCATTCCACGTCCTATGCCGCTCTCAAAGAAGGAAGCACTGCGTGAAAAACAGAACGTTATCATGCACTGATACTGGTTCCAGATATTCACCGTCCGGTCTATGCGCTCGTCACCGCTGTTTACCGAAAATATGCTTAGCAGGTCATCCCAATATCCGGCAAGACGGTCAAACTCGGCATCGACCTTTTCCGCTGTGTCAAGACGTGACAGCGTCTCACGGGCAGGACGTTTGTTTATAACCCCCTTGCTCTCCCACTTCTCCTCCTGAGGATTCTCGACATATCCCAGGACGAATATCAGGTCCTTGCTCTCGCCCGGTTTCAGTTCCAGCTCGATATAGTGGGAAGCTATCGGTGACCAGCCATGCGCCACGCTGTTGCGGGGACGGCCTTCCATCACCGCATCAGGGGCATCAAACCCGTTGTATAAGCCAATGAACGATTCGCGGTCCGTATCGAAACCCTGGACCGGCACATTGACCGAATAGTAGGCGTAATGGTTACGGCGCTCCTTGTACTCGGTTTTATGGTAAATCACTGAGCCTTCAATCTCCACCTCACCCGTAGAGAAATTCCGCTGGAAGTTCTCCATATCGGTCGAGGCATTCCAAAGGCACCATTCCTGGAAGGAGAACAATTTCAGCCGTTTGACTCTGTCGCTGCCATTGTACAGGGATAGTTTGTGGACCTCGGCCCAGGTCCTTAATGGGACGAACATCAGGACCTTGGCTGTCACACCGTCCTTCCGTCCCTCTATTCTGGTATAGTTCATGCCATGACGGCACTCGTAAAAGTCAAGAGGAGTCTTGCAGGGTTTCCATCCCGGGTTCCATACCGTATCACCGTCCTTTATGTAGAAATACCTGCCTCCGGCATCCATGGGAACCCCGTTGTAACGGTATCTGGTGATTCTGCGGAACTTTGCATCCTTGCAGAAACTGTATCCTCCGGCTGTATTTGACACCAGGCCAAAGAAATCCTCTGTGCCAAGGTAGTTGATCCATGGCCATGGAGTGCAGGGATCAGTTATGACATACTCCCTGGACTTGTCATCGTAATGTCCGTATTCCTTAGTCATATCATCTATTTCTTGAGCGGGAACTTAAAGGCAAGGAATCCCATGACCAAAGCTATGACGGCAGGGATCAGTGAGAACAGCGACCAGACCATGGTACGCACGGAATCTGTCACTGATGCCGGGTCTATCACGGAATTGCCGAATTCATCGGGAATCATGCGTGCTCCGGCCAGTCCGAGAAGCAGTGCAATGAGCGAACCGGATATGGCTCCTCCCAGTTTCTGCGCCATCGTGCCGGATGAGAAAATCAGTCCTGTCGATGAAGTGCCGAACTTTTCAGTGGCGAAATCTGCCACATCGGCATACATGGACCACAGAAGCGGCGAATAGAGGCCCACTCCCACAGAGGTCAGGATGACAACGGCCACCATAAGCCAGATATACTTAGGATCCATCGGAATGAAGAAAAACAGCACGGAGAACACCATACATATAACTGAAGCCCATACAAAAGCCTTACGCTTGGAGCCGATCCATGCCGCGAATCCGGGCGACATGCCTCCGAATATCATGCATGTCACCTCGCCGAACGCCATGAGTACGGTGTAATTGATAATCAGGCCGCCGACAGTAACGTCACCTCCAAGGCAATACGAGATCATATAGCCTGCCACGGCATAGCGGAAGCCGTTGAAGAAATTTGTGCAAAGACCTATCAGAGTGAGATAAATCCAAGGCTTGTTACGGAACAGGTCCGCAAACTGACGGAATGAGTATTTCTCTGCACGGACAGGTTTCAGACGCTCTTTTGTAAGGAGTCCGCAGACAAGCGTCATGGCAGCCGCTGTCACGCCGAATATAACACCGAGAACAGCATACTGGTGGGCATCCGTGCCGCCCACCATTCTCTGCAGGTACGGGAATGAGAGCAGCGTGATGAATCCCATCGCATACGCACCGACCATACGGTATGAAGAGAACTGGTTCTTTTCATTGTCATCATCGGTCATCACTCCCAACAGGGAACCGTAAGGTACATTTACCATGGTATAGACAGCCATCATGAGCAGATAGAGGATATATGCATATACCCGCTTGCCGACAGGCCCCAGGTCAGGGGTGAAAAGCAGAAGAGCGAAAACCAGTCCGAAAGGAATCGCTCCGAATATCAGCCAGGGACGGTATGTCCCCCAGCGCGACTGCGTGCGGTCAGCCAGACTGCCCATCAAAGGGTCGGTAACCACATCAAAGAGTCTGGCCACAAGCATCAGGGCTGCAGCATCGGCAAACGTCAGTCCGAACACATTGGTAAAGAAAAGCGGGAAAGCGATGGACATGATCTTCCATGTTATTCCACCGGCAGCGGCATCGCCAAGGGCGTATGCGATCTTTTCCCTGACGGGAATCTTAGATGAACTCATTGTTTTTATCGATTAACTGGTTAATAATATTCATTTTTACTGATTAAAATGATTAATTCCGGCAGTCTGTCTCTTGACTTCAGATGCAGGCACGACCGTTTCATTTCAACATATCATCAATCGCTGACAACTCCTCCCTGCTGAAGGAGGTGTTCCCGACTGCCTTGATGTTGGCCATAAGCTGTTCAGGCGAACTGGCTCCGGTAAGCACCGAGGTCACCAGTCCGTCCTTCAGGAGCCATGAAAGCGCCATTGCCGAGAGGGTCTGGCCGCGTCCGGACGCAATCCGGTCCAGACCTTTGATGCGTTCCGTAAGGTCTGGAGTGAGAACATCCTTCTTGAGAAAGAAATTACGTGCCATACGGGAGCGCTCAGGTATTCCGTTCATATATCTGTCTGTCAGAAGTCCCTGCGCGAGCGGGGAGAATGCAGTGAATCCCACCCCGTAACCGGCACAGGACTTGAGGATACCCGACTCCTCTACATGCCTGTCGAGCAGGTTGTAACGTCCCTGATAAACCAGGCAAGGCGCATCGTGGCTTCGGAGATAGCTGAACGTGAAGTCAAGAGTTTCCTGAGGATAGTTCGATATACCTATATATAGAGCCTTGCCGCTGCGGACAATGTCAACCAAGGCCTGGAGAGTCTCCTCAAGCGGAGTGAGAGGGTCGTATCTGTGGGAATAGAACAAATCGACATACTCTATCCGCATACGCTTCAGGCTCTGGTCGAGACTGCTGAAAAGATACTTCCTGGAGCCCCAGTTTCCGTACGGGCCAGGCCACATGTCATAGCCGGCTTTCGTGGTAATGAACAGCTCATCCCTGTATCGCCGGAACGAGCTGTCCATTATCCGTCCGAAATTTTCTTCGGCTGACCCGTATTCAGGGCCATAGTTGTTAGCCAGGTCAAAGCAGGTGATGCCGTTGTCGAATGCGCAACGTGCTATTTCCTGTGCAGTCTCGAAGTTGTCAACACTTCCGAAATTATGCCACAGTCCAAGAGAGACTGCCGGCAGTTCAATTCCGCTCCTGCCGCACCGGACATATTTCATCCCGTTTACGTAACGGTCCGGGGCGGCGCAATAAAGAGAATGGTCCATACACATAATCGGTCAAGCGTAATACATGTCAGCCGGCAGACGGAATCAATCCGCGACAATGGGCTTATATCTGGGTACAAGCAGTTTCATCACCGTCCAGCCAATCAAGTAGGCGACAGCACAGATACAGAACACAATCATATATCCGGCCTCCTTACCCTCAAACCCGAGGAAAGTAAAAGCCGAACCCAGGGCATCACTCTTAGTAAACAGCATGCCGGCACCCTTGTTAATCATAAATGATGCCAGACCACCCATGGTAGTACCCACACCGGTAATTGTTCCGATAGTTGACTTGGGGAACATATCACCAATGGTAGAGTAAAGGTTAGCCGACCAAGCCTGATGTCCGGCGCCGGCCAGACCGATGATGATTGCGGGGAACCACGCGCTGTACTTGGCCAGAGGCTGTGCAAAAAGCGCCAGCAACGGGAAGAATGCAAATATCAGCATAGCCTTCATACGGCCGGGATAAGGCTCCATACCCTTTTTCTCAACAAAGTATTTGGGCAGATAACCTCCACCTATGCTTACCACAGTAACGATCAGATAAAGCACGAAAATCAGTTTGATAGCCATTGCAGAGTCTGAACGGTAGCCGAACCTGTCTGAGAAGTATGCAGGTGCCCAGAAAAGGAAGAACCACCAGACACCGTCTGTAAAGAACTTTCCGCAGATGAATGCCCATGTCTGACGGAAAGTGAAACACTTGAAGAAAGGAATAGACTTCTCCTCCTTAACCGGCTCGGCAGCCTTGGCTGCAGCCAGCCCGGCAGCATCATCCTGATGTATGTATTCCAGTTCAGCCTGGTTCACGAACCTGGACTCCTCAGGTTTACGGTAAAGTCCGAACCAGAAGAACATCCATACAAAGCCCAGCGCACCGATGATGATGAATGCCATCTCCCAACTGGTGGCGGCAGCCAACGGAGGGATGCAGGCGGGAGCAGCCAGCGCACCTACCGATGCACCGGCATTGAATATTGAGGTTGCAAAAGCGCGGTCCTTCTTGGGGAAATACTC
>JAGAEZ010000039.1 GCA_017612875.1 Bacteroidaceae bacterium
ACCATACCCTTGGCGGTCATGGGCGATGTCACATAGTCAGTGGCCATGAATATGGCGCCCAGAATGAGGCCGCCCGAACAGAGATGATAGAGCGGGTTGACGTAGAGCACCGGATTGATGAGCCACATGATTCCGGTGAGCACGGCCACGGTAGCCAGGATGGTTACAGGAATATGCCAGGTGATGACCTTGCGTCACAGCAGTATGCACAGGCCTATGAGCAGTGCCAGTACGCTCACCTCGCCTATACAGCCGCCCACGCCGCCCATGAAGAGGGTCCCCAACGAGGGCAGCTGGTCTATGGCAGCGGTGTTGCCGCCTGCAATCTGGCCGATCAGGTTCAGCGGGGTGGCTCCCGTCACGGCATCGGTGTATGCAGTGAGCTGATGCGGTTCCGGCCAGGATGTCATCACAGCCGGGAACGAGATAAGCAGGAACACACGACCCACCAGGGCAGGGTTGAACGGGTTGTTGCCAAGTCCGCCGAACACCATCTTGCCTATTCCTATCGCGACCAGCGCACCAGTCACTATCACGTACAGAGGTATGTTGGAGGGCATGTTGAACGCCAGCAGGATACCGGTTATGACAGCCGAGCCATCGGCCAGGGTGGAACTCCGCTTAAGGAAGAACCTTGTGATGAACCACTCGAAGAAAAGGCACGACAACACGGATGTCGCGGTTACGACCAGCGCACCAAAACCGAACACTATGAACGATGCGATGAGAGCCGGCATGAGTGCCGCAATCACCCAGTACATGTTCCTCTCTATTGTATCACCGCAATGCACGTGCGGTGATGTGGATATAAACAGTTTCTGTGCCATAATACCTTATTTCTTAGCGTTACGGGCGCGGATAATGCCGCCCACCCTGTTCTTGGCCAGACGGACCCAGTCAAGCAGTGGCCTGCGTGACGGGCAGGTGCTCTGGCAGCAGCCGCACTCTATGCAGCTCATTATCCAATTCTCCTCTGCGCACTCCCAGTCCTGTGCAGCCGATGCAGTAGCCAGCAGATAGGGCTCCAGCCCCATGGGACAGGCCTGGACGCACTTGGCGCAACGTATGCAGTTACGCTCCTCAAGACGTGCAGCCTCGCTTTCGGGAATCATCAGGATGCCCGATGTCCCCTTGACCACCGGTACGCTGTCATCCAGGAGCGGCCTACCCATCATGGGTCCTCCTGAAATAAGCTTGCCCGTATCCTCCGGCATACCTCCGGCCATATCTATGAGCTGGCTGACGGGGGTCCCTAACCTCACCCTGAGGTTGCAGGGATTCTTGACGCTCTTGCCGGTCACGGTCACGATTCTCTCTATGAGGGGCTTTTTCTTCTGGACAGCCTCATAGACGGCGAACACAGTACCCACGTTCTGCACCACACAGCCTACGTTCGCGGGAAGAGCCGGCGGAGGCGGCACCTGCCTGCCTGTCACAGCCTCGATTAGCTGTTTCTCGCCGCCCTGCGGGTATTTCATCTTGAGAGGCATGACCTCTATGCCGCTCACCATCGATGTCTTGGTCCTCATCAGCTGGATAGCATCGGGCTTGTTCTCTTCAATGCCTATCACGGCACGGTCTATCCCGAGCACCTTGAGCAGGATCCTGACACCCACGATTATCTCATCGGAATGTTCGAGCATAAGCCTGTGGTCGGCCGTCAGATAAGGCTCGCACTCCACAGCATTCACTATGAGCACGTCTATCTTGCAGTCCTTGGGCGGGGAGAGCTTGACATGTGTGGGGAAACAGGCTCCACCCATACCCACTACGCCGGCATTCCTGATGCAGTCCAGTATCTCCTGTTGCGAAAGGGAGCATAGAAGCGACAGGGTATCGGTACGGTCTATCCCGGGCTCCCACTCGTCACCTTCCACATCGATGAAAACAGCGGGCTTGCGGAAACCGCTCGCGTCCACCACGGTGTCTATCTTCGCTACCTTGCCCGAGACCGATGAATGTATCGGAGCCGACATGAAACCGCCGGCTTCGGCTATCCTGGTCCCGACAAGGACGGAATCACCCTTCTGGACACATGGTACGGCCGGTGCGCCTATATGCTGTGAAAGCGGGAACACCGCCTGTTTGGGCAGGGGGGCATCGACAATCCTGCTCCCTGCCGACAGTTTGTTGGGCTCGGGATGCACACCACCTATTTTGAAAGTATTGGCCATAGTCTGTCAACTTTTTTGTTCTACTGAAACTTTTTCCGGCTCCGGCTGTTCCGGCTTCGTAGCGGCCTGAGCAGCGGACTCAGGTGTCACGGACGATGCCTGGGGTGCCTTCTTGGGAGGGAAATTGACCGCCATGATGGAGTGCTGCGGGCATTCATCAACGCACTTGCGGCACAAGCGGCATTTCCCGAAGTCGATATACGCCAGGTTGTTCTCCAATGTGATGGCCTCGAACGGACAGGCCTTCACGCACTTTCCGCAACCTATGCAGGCCACAGAACATGCCTTCCTCGCCACAGGCCCCTTGTCCTTGTTCATGCAACTCACATAGACCCTGCGGTCCAGCTTGTTGCGGTTACGCAGCTCAATGATGTTGCGCGGGCAGGCCTTGGCGCAGGCACCGCAGGCAGTACACTTGTCCTGGTCCACCACAGGAAGACCGGTCTCCGGCTCCATGTGTATTGCATCGAACTTGCAGGCCTTCACGCAGTCGCCGCAACCCAGACAGCCGTAGAAACAACCCGTCTCGCCTCCTGTCTGCATGGCGGCGATGGCACAGCTCCGGGCTCCGTCATACCTGTTCACGCGCTGACGGTTGGCGCAAGACCCGTTGCACCTGACCACAGCGACCATGGGAGCCCCCTCTTCGACCGCATGACCGGTAATGGCCGCGATCTGCTGCATAACCTCACTCTTGCAAACCGAGCACTTCAGGCCATCCATCGAGTCCTGCTTCACGCAGGCCTCGGCAAAAGCCGCGCAACCGGGAAAGCCGCAGCCTCCGCAGTTCGCTCCGGGTAGGATCTCGGTTATCTGACCCACTCTCGGGTCGGTCTTCACTGCAAATTTCCTTGCCACGGCAAACAGGACCAGACCCAGAACAAGTCCGGTTATACCCAACACAAGGATTGCTGTCAGAATTGGTGACATATCATGTTGATTATCCGATTATCCTGAATTGAAAAACCCTCTTCAGCCTTTTGCGGAAGAGGTACACTCCAATATAATAAGGTACAAGCACGCCAAGAGCGACAAAAGCCGCCGTCTTCTCGCTCCCACCGGGCAGGATGACGGTCATCAAGGCCGCGAACAGCAGGAGGAGCGGCAGCCCGAAAGCTATCCACACAGCCTTCATGCCCACGCTTCCGGAACCTGAGACAGTGACTGTCTGTCCCACTTGAAGATTTCCTGCATCGGCGTCCCAGACTTCCACCAGTCTTTCCCTTGACCCGGCAGCATGACAGATATCCCTTGCCTGGCATCCTCCACAAGCAGTATCCTGTGTAATGCGCACAACAACGGTCTGCCCGTCAATCATGTCCACTACACCCTGGTGCCTGATGTCCCCTGCCATAGTCTGTCCCTGTACCGAATTAACTCACAAATGTAAGACTTTTCCACATGCCTTTTGCATCAACTCTACATTTTTATTGAAATTTCCGCTTCAAATGTCCGATTCGATACCTTATTCCCTGGACACAGGTATCACATACGGCAGAGATGGCAAGAAATTGTTCCGGA
>JAGAEZ010000040.1 GCA_017612875.1 Bacteroidaceae bacterium
ATATGGATGTCGCCGTGTTTGCAGGGCAGTCGCCGCTATCGGAGAGAGTGGGGCTGCATATCCCGGCATCGGCATTCCCGCTCGGAATATGCACCTCCAGCGGTACGGTCGGGCCGTCACTGAGCCTGGGCCGCGCCGACGCCATGATGGTGGTGTGCCGTGATGTGCTCCTTGCCGACAGCTATGCCACCGCTATGGCCAACCGCATCCGCACTGTTGATGACTTGCAGCCGGTCATAGACCGCATCATCAATATCCCTGACATTCAGGGAGCCCTTGCCGTCAAGGACGACCGTATGGCTATATGCGGCCGGTTTGAACTGCGGCTGTTCAGATAAAACAGTCCAGGTTACTGACTTAATCTTTCAGGTAACCGGATTTTTAATCTCAACGGATGTGAAATCGGTATATTTTATGTAAGTTTGCAGATAAGACTAACAATTCAACCAAATAAGTTATGAGAAAGACCCTGATTGTTCTTGGCGCGGTAGCGCTGATGGCTCTTACAGCAAGAGCTGCCGATAACAAAGGCATTTCGTTTAATGAACTGTCCCCGGACAGGTTCACACTGATTGAGAACGGGAAACCGGTACAGATTCTGGTCGATGAGGCCGACAAGACCGGTGTGCTGATTGCCCTCAAGGCTCTGCAGCAGGACTTCAAGGCTGTGGCAGGGCAGGAGGCTTCAGTTATCTATGAGCCCGGACAGGGCAAGCCTGTTATTGTGGGAACGATTGACAGCAAGTACATCAGCCAGATAATAAAGGCTAAGAAGATTGACAAGAAGGAGCTCCAGGACAAGCGCGAGAAGTATATCATGACCGTGATGGAGAACCCCATCAAGGGTGTTGACGAGGCTCTCGTGATAGCCGGCAGCGATATGCGCGGCGCCATCTACGGAATATATGAGCTCTCTGAGCAGATAGGTGTCTCGCCCTGGTATTATTGGGCCGATGTGCCAGTCTTGCACCAGGACAACGTTTCACTGGCCAAGGGCACTTACACCGCCGGTGAGCCTGCCGTGACCTATCGCGGCATATTCCTGAACGATGAGGCCCCGTGCCTTACCACATGGGTCAAGAACACCTTCGGTACTGACAACGGCGGACATGAGTTCTATGCCAAGTGTTTTGAGCTGATCCTGCGCCTGCGCGGCAACTTCATGTGGCCGGCCATGTGGGGCTGGGCTTTCTATGCCGATGATCCCCTCAACTCCAAGACTGCCGATGACATGGGCGTTATCATGGGAACTTCCCATCACGAGCCTATGGCGCGTAACCATCAGGAGTGGGCCCGTAACCCGCGTGCCTACGGCGGCCAGTGGGACTACAACACCAACAAGCAGGAGCTCCAGCGTTTCTTCCGTGAGGGTGTGGAACGCGCCAAGGATACCGAGGACCTTATCACCATCGGTATGCGGGGTGACGGCGATGCCGAGCTTCGCGGCTCTGATGAGGACAACATGAAGATGCTGGAGGGCCTCTTTGCCGACCAGCGCCAGATAATCAAGGAGGTGACAGGCAAGCCTGCCGAGAAGCGTCCGCAGGTGTGGGCACTATATAAAGAGGTGCAGACCTACTATAACAAGGGCCTGCGTGTGCCTGACGATGTGATAATCCTGCTCTCCGATGACAACTGGGGTGACATACGCCGTCTGCCCAACGACGAGGAGCGCAAGCGCAAAGGCGGGTGGGGTATGTACTACCATGTGGATTATGTGGGTGCCCCGCGTAACTCCAAGTGGTTGAACATTACGCCCATCCAGCACCTTTGGGAGCAGATGCAGCTTACATACGACTACGGGGTTGACAAGATATGGGTGCTGAACGTGGGTGACCTCAAGCCTATGGAATATCCTATCACACTGTTCCTTGACATGGCCTGGAATCCCACGGCGTTCACGGTTGAGACCCTGCTGGACCATACGTATGATTTCTGCCTGGAGTTCTTCGGTGAGGAGGAGGCTGAGGAGGCTGCGCGTATCCTGAACCTGTGCTGCAAGTACAATGGCCGTATCAGTGCCGAGATGCTCGATGCACGCCAGTACTACACTCTCGAGACCGGTGAGTTCGAGCAGGTCTGCGATGACTATGCCCGTCTTGAGGCTGAGGCTCTGCGCCAGTATCTGCGCCTGAAACCCGAGTACCGCGACGCCTATCAGCAGATAATCCTCTTCCCCGTGCAGGCCATGGGCAATATCTATGACATGTACTACTCTCAGGCCATGAACCAGAAACTGGCCCGCAACAATGACCCTGCCGCCAATTACTGGGCAGAGCGTTGCGAGCGGGACTTCAAGCGTGACGCCGAACTGTGCGCCTACTACAACAAGGAGATGGCCGGCGGCAAGTGGAACGGCATGATGATACAGAAACACATAGGCTACACCTCATGGAACGACAATTTCCGTGCCGACACCCAGCCTCGCGTGACCCGCGTGGAGAAGGGCGACAAGGAGGGCGGATATGTCTATACCCAGAAGGACGGCGTGGTGGCTATGGAGGCCGAGCATTTCTACGCACAGGTTCCCGTTTCCGCCGGTTCGGCCAAGTGGACTACCATTCCTTATATGGGCCGTACGCTCTCCGGCGTGACCCTGATGCCCTACAGCCAGCCTACCGACGGAGCGAGCATGACCTACAAGTTCAATCTGACCGATGACGTGGAGAATCTCTCGGCCGTGATTGCCGTGAATGCCACACTCACCTTCAAGCGTCTGGAAGGACACCGCTACATGGTGAGCCTGGATGGCGGCGATGAGGTGGAGGTCGTGTTCAACGAGCGCCTGAACGAGGACCAGCGCAACATCTACTCAGTCTATTATCCCACTGTGGCTACCCGTGTCAAGGATGACCGCGTACAGCTGGGACGTGCCTCCAAGGGTGAGCACACATTGACTATCAGGCCTATTGAGCCGGGTACTGTGTTCGAGAAGGTCGTGATGGATTGCGGCGGCTACATCAAGAGCTTCCTGTTCATGCCGGAATCTCCGTACGTGAGGGAGAATTGAGAATCCGGATTTCAGTATTAAAAGGCAGAACCTGCGTAACTCATTGCGAGTTTACGCAGGTTCTGGTTTTTTATGCTCTGAAATAATCAGGTGCAAGCGTGTCGGTTTCTCTCCTCCCGGTTTTCAATTCCAATCAGAACCGGAGGTTGACTGTTGCGGCAAGTCCTATGTTCCTGTCCTTGTCCAACAGGGTAGTGGGGCCGAACTCGAACTGTATGTGTTTTGCCGCCTCCTTGAATTCCAGCTCCCGGTTGTAAGTATCGGCTATCCATCGCATCCGGTGTCTGGAGGCGCTTTTGTTGATGGTGCCTAGACAGAAGAAGGTACTTGCGACGAGACCTGAGGCACCCGCTATGGTATATAGCTTAGGGGAGATGTGTTCATCTTCATCGTACTTGGTGGCCGCCACAATTGTGAGCACAATGGACGGCAGATAGAGGAGGAGTCCTACAGTCTCCTGCTTGTCACCTTTCATGAATTGCTTGTGAGCGCTCTCGTAGGTGCTGTACAGTTCTTCATTCAGAATCTCCTGGAGTTCCTCTTCACGGATCGGGTTATTGGCGAACCGTCCTTCTGTGAAATAGATGCTTCCGCCTGTGACCTTGAGCGGGATGGAGTCGTTGGGAACGTTGTTGTATGCTCCGAATCCGCCGAAGCCTCCGCCGCCACGGCCTCCGCCGCCGAAGCCACCGCCTCCGCGGCCTCCTCCACCACCGAAGCCACCGCTTCCGCCGAAGCCTCCGCCTCCTCCGAATCCGCCTCCGCCTCCACCGCCACCGCGCTGGGCAAAGGCTACTACAGAGATGAAGAGTATGAAAAACAGTGTAATTGCTCTCTTGAAAGTCAGACTGGGCATAGTAATCGGGAGTTAATGATCAGTTTTTTTATTTAGACTTTATATGACAGGATAAGTTTAATCGTGAATTCAGTTGTTGGAATTTCACCAGTTACTGTCCAGGAATGCGATTCGGTCGGCGAACCATTTCTTGAGAACGGCGATTTCCTCTTCATAGCTTGAGACACGGTAGGCCGCGAACATTCCGATGGCATCGCCTCCGCCGAATCCTCCCGTCATTCCGCCTCCGAATCCGCCGAATCCTCCGTTCCGGCCAGTCTGGTTCCGGTTACCTGCTTGGGACACAAGCAGGTCGTTGTATTTGGCGTATTGCCGTTTCTGGGCTTCAGCGAGCAGGCTGGCATGATTGTCAATGTATCTGTTGATGTTCTCGATGCTCAGAATATCCTTGCGCAGTTCTTTCCAACGCTCCTTGACCTTGGTCATGAATGCCGGGTCCTCGGTGAGTCGTTTCCAGAGGGCAGGGGTGGGGTTGGTCTCGCCGCCTTCATACACCCATGCATCTATCTTGTTCGCGTTGCAGAAGTTGCAGTTGCCGTAGGCCAGGTTGTAGTCCCATACTGTTCCTGCATGGAGCTTGCCTCCTGTGCCGTCCTCATTCTGTTTGGTCTTGTAGAAATAGGCGCTTCGCTTGAGACCGTCGGCATTGAGACTGAGTTCCGTGTGGATGAAATAGTCCACGAACGACGACACGCTGATGTATTTGGCGTAGCCATTCTCAGGATCGGCGAAATCATCGCTCTGGATAACCTTCTCTACAGTCTTAACGTAGTTGCTTATGTACTCCTGCTGCTCCGGTGTTATCTTGTCGGGTTTGGGATAACAGTAGGTCCAGGTCACGGTGCTGAAACCTCCCGCGCCGCCGGCAAACCCTCCGAATCCACCGAATCCGCCACTCATGCCGGTTATGCCCGGCACATCGGAAGTGAAATAAGGCTCGTTGCCTTCCACCGGATCTATACGGACTATATAGCCGCCCGTGAGCTCTATTCCGCTATTGTCCTCCGGCTTCAGCTTGGCTATGTCAATACGGTTCTTGCCTCGCTTGATCTTCTCGCACAGGACATAGACTCCAATATAGTTACCGTTCATGACCACCTCGCAGTAGCGGTAGTGCGGAGCCCAATGGCCCATCTCGTTCCACAGGTCGAAGGCGAACGGATCACGCATCATTGATATGTCATTGTAGGGAGCCAGCAGTACCCAGTCATTGTCGGCGGGCATCCCGAGAAGTTCCACATCAAGGTCATTGCCTTCCTCATCCTTGGTCTCAAGCGTGAACCTCTTCTGTTCAAAGAAGAGCGACGAATTGCCACGCAGCTTTATGCCTATCCTGCCGTTATACCCGTTTGGCTTGTCTGTCAGATTGTTACGTTTACCTTTGCCATTGTCGATAATCTTCATTGATGCATCCAGCTTGCCTTCATCTGTAACAGGCTTGCCTCCAGTCTCTATTATGACAACCGGCAGGTCGGATGAAGTGAACTCCACACTGTTGCCTTGTGTACCGTCATACTGTACGCTTCCACCCGTCATTCCGAACCCTCCTCCGGG
>JAGAEZ010000041.1 GCA_017612875.1 Bacteroidaceae bacterium
GTCAGTCGGACTGATAGGGAACATCTCCCTGAACAATTACAATTTCACGCCCACTACGCGCAGCACGAGTTTCGGAACAGCCGAGAATCCCAGGCATTTCGAAGTCTATTTCGACGGTTGGGAGAGCGACCGTTTCAACACCATGACAGCCGCTTTGGACATAAAACGCAAGATTGCGGACAACAGCGTGATTCAGCTTAACCTCTCGGCTTTCGGCAGCAGGGAGAGCGAATCATTCGACATAATCAGCCAATACTGGCTTGACGGAGGCGAGAACCAGCGCCAGCTTGCTGTGGGCACATTCATGCAGCACGCCCGCAACCGTCTTGAGTCCAGGGTGCTGACCGCATCGCTCAAGGGAGTGCACAGGACCGATGCGGCAGGAACCGTCGGCTGGGGAATCGAACACCGCATGGAATCCGTCGATGACCGCATGAGGGAATGGGAGATGCGCGATTCCGCCGGATATACCCTGCCCTATACCCAGTCCGGCCCGCTTGAGATGTACTATTCCATCAAATCGGCCAACTCCATTGAGAGCAGGCGTTCCTCGGCCTATTTGCAGGACACCTGGAGATACAGCTTCAACGCAGGACTCCTCACTCTTAACGCGGGAGTCAGGGCCTCGTACTGGAACTGGAACGACGAGCTGATTGTCAGTCCCCGGCTTATCGCGGGATTCACCCCGTCATTCAACGAGAATTTCACCTTCAGGTTCTCCACGGGAATATACTACCAGTCACCTTTCTATAAGGAGCTCAAGGATACCGTAAGCGCCGGAGGTACAGGCACAGTCCTCCTGAACCGCGACATCCGTGCCCAGCGTTCCCTGCAGGCCGTCATAGGCGGTGACTATGACTTCGAGGTCTTTGACCGTCCGTTCAGGTTCACGGCCGAACTCTATTACAAGAAACTGGACCGTCTCATTCCGTACAACCTCGATAATGTAAGGATTGTTTATTATGGAGAGAACTGCGCTCACGGATATGCCGCAGGACTCGACATGAAACTGTTCGGGGAGTTCGTGGAAGGAACCCAATCCTGGCTTACCTTCTCCATCATGAACACCCGCGAGAAGATAGGCGGCCAGTGGCTTCCCCGCCCATCGGACCAGCGATTCAATCTGTCATTATATTTTACTGACACCTTCCCGCGCAGGGACCGTTGGAAAATGTCTCTACGCTGCTCACTGGCCGACGGTCTCCCGTTCGGCCCCGCCCGCAAGGGAATAGAGTCAAGGGTATTCAGGGCCCCCGCCTACAAACGGGCCGACATAGGCCTCTCCTACAAGGCCATAGACGGAAGCGCCCGCCCCCACTACTACGGCAAGTCATCATTCCTCAAGGACCTGTGGATAGGGGTTGACTGCTTCAACCTGCTCGGAATAAACAACGTGAACTCCTACTACTGGATAACCGAGATAGGCGGTGCCCAGTACGCCGTCCCCAACTACCTGACCGGCCGCCAGCTGAATCTCCGCATACTGGCCGACCTGGGCCGCTGAGTGAATCTTCATTTCGAATGTGAAGGCTAAGAATCTGTTCATAATCAGCCGGCTTTTTAAGAAACTTTTCCTTTTTATTATAAGGTATTTTTAGTAAATTTGCGGACTATTTCAGAAACAGTTAACAAATAACTAATAATAACTACATAAACATTTATGAAACCGTCACACATTGAGCATCTCGGCATAGCCGTCACCTCTCTTGAGGAGACCATGCCTTTCTTCGAGTTCCTAACCGGCAGCAAGTGCTACAACATTGAGGAGGTTGCTGACCAGAAGGTCAAGACCGCTTTCTTCAAGGTTGGAGAGGTCAAGATTGAGCTCCTGGAGCCCACATGCCCCGAATCAACAATCGCCAAGTTCATTGAGAAGAACGGCGGCAAGGGCGGTATCCACCATGTGGCCTTCAATGTCGAGAACGTGGCTGAGGCACTGAAGGAGGCCGAGGCAGCCGGTCTGCGTCTTATAGACCTGCAGCCGCGCAAGGGCGCCGAGAACCTGATGATTGCTTTCCTGCACCCCAAATCGACATGCGGCGTGCTGACAGAGATTTGCGAACAACCCAAATAAGTGATATAGAAAATGGAAAACAGCAAGTTACAGAAGCTGGTTGACAAGCGCGCCGAGGCTCTGGCCGGAGGTGGCGAGAAAGCGGTTGAGAAGCATCATGCCAAAGGCAGCTACACTGCCCGTGAGCGCATAAACATGCTTCTTGACGAGGGATCATTCGAGGAGGTCGATATGTTTCTGACACACCGTTGCACAGACTTCGGTATGGAGAAGAAAGTGTTCCTGGGTGACGGTGTTGCCGTAGGTTCAGGTACGATTGACGGCCGTCTGGTATTCGTATTTGCACAGGATGCAACCGTTATCGGCGGTTCCCTGTCCGAGACGATGTCACAGAAGATATGCAAGGTTATGGATATGGCCATGAAGATGGGCGCCCCCATCATCGGTCTGAACGATTCAGGCGGTGCACGTATCCAGGAGGGTGCATGCGCTCTTGCCGGTTACGCCGAGATATTCGAGCGCAACATCCTGGCATCGGGTGTGGTGCCCCAGATCTCAGTCATATTCGGCCCCTGCGCCGGCGGTGCTGTCTATAGCCCGGCCCTGACTGACTTCATCATGATGACCGAACAGAACTCATACATGTTCATCACCGGCCCGAAGGTAGTCAAGAGCGTCACCGGTGAAGACGTGACAGTGGAGCAGTTAGGCGGTGCCCGCGTACACGCCACCAAGTCAGGCGTCACGCACTTCGTGGCCGCAACCGAGGAGGAGGCCGTTCAGGAGGTCCGCCGTCTGATAAGCTTCATCCCGCAGAACAACATGGAGGAGGCTCCGGTCAAGGAGTGCACCGATGATCCCGCACGCCTGGAGGATGCACTGAACTCGATGGTGCCCGACGATCCCAACAAGCCTTACGACATGAAGAATATCATCTACTCTATCGTTGATGACGGTGACTTCATGGAGGTACACAAGGATTACGCCAAGAACGTGATATGCGGATTCGCCCGTTTCAACGGCCGTTCAACCGGAATCATCGCGAACCAGCCGGCCTGGCTTGCAGGCGTGCTTGACTGCGACGCTTCCCGCAAGGCAGCCCGCTTCGTGCGTTTCTGCGACGCCTTCAACATCCAGATACTCACCCTGGTCGATGTACCCGGATTCCTGTGCGGAACAGGTCAGGAGTATGCAGGCATCATAGACCACGGCGCAAAACTGATGTTCGCTTACGGCGAGGCTACCGTTCCCAAGGTAACCGTAACCGTCCGCAAGTCCTACGGCGGTTCACACATCGTGATGAGCTGCAAGCAGCTGCGCGGAGACCTGTGCTACGCATGGCCCAATGCAGAGATTGCGGTCATGGGTGCCAGCGGTGCAGTAGGTGTGCTTGAGGCCAAGGCTCTCAAGGCCATCGAGGATCCCGAGGAGAAGAAGAAATTCATTGCCGAGAAGGAGGCTGCCTACAAGGACAAGTTCGCTTCGCCCTACCAGGCTGCCAACCGCGGCTATATTGACGATGTCATTGAGCCCAGGTTCACACGTGCCCGCATCATCCGCGGATTCGAGATGCTGCAGAGCAAGCGCCTGACCAACCCGCTCAAGAAACACAGCAACATTCCACTCTAAAAGCCGGATATTATGATACTCGCAATAAACTGGCCTCACGTATGGATGGTGACAGGTGTCGGCTTCTGTATGGTCATCTGCCTTCTGGTTGTCCTGATCTTCATTCTGAAACTGCTCGGTGCAGTCGTCAGCAATGCTTTGAAGGCGCCCAAGGCGGCAGCACCCAAGGCAGCCGCCCCGCAAGCCTTGTCCGTGGCCGCTCCGGCAGCCGCACAGGCATCGGCCGATGACGACCTGGCCGCCATAGCAATGGCCCTGCACCTGTACTTCAACGGGGTGCATGACGTGGAACCCACTGAGATACATATCAGAAAGGCAGAGCGTTCCGGTTGGAATTCCAAGCTCTACGGAATGAACAATCTGCATCGTTAATAAAACAACACAATGAATTGTAATGCAAGCCGGATGCTGAAGAGCCGTTCTCTTATGCCGAGGCGCAGCCTACAATCTATTCAATAAAAAATAAATGAAAGAATTCAAATTCACAATAGACGGCAAGCAATACAGCGCAACCGTCAACGAACTTGAGGACAACTTTGCCGAGGTTTCAATCAACGGCAAGACCTACAAGGTAGAGTTAGAGAAGGAGGAGGCCCCTGCCGCAGCCGCAGTACGCCGTCCCGCCGCAACCGCTGCTCCCGCAGCCGCTGCACCCGCCGGTCTGCAGACAGTCAAGTCACCGCTGCCCGGATCAATCGTGAAGGTTCTGGTCAAGGCCGGCCAGAAAGTCAGGAAGGGCGATGTGCTCCTCACCATGGAGTCCATGAAGATGGAGAACAACGTCTGCGCCGAAGCCGACGGAACCGTAAAGAACGTGTTCGTGGAGCCCGGCAAGACCGTCATGCAGGACGACAAGCTGATTGAGCTTGAGACCGCAGCCGTTGCTGCCGCACCTGCTCCCGCCCCCGCTGCAGCACCCGCTCCGAAGGCCGCTCCGGCTCCCAAGGCCGAGGCGCCCAAGGCAGCCGATGTTCCCGCCGGCGGTTACAAGGTGACCAGCCCCCTGCCCGGTTCGGTAATCAAGATCATGGTATCCGAAGGTCAGGATGTAAAGAAAGGCGACACGCTGCTTACCCTTGAGAGCATGAAGATGGAGAACGCCATCATGGCCGACCGCGACGGCAAGGTGACTAAGATAGCCGTGACCGCAGGCCAGAACGTGATGCAGGAGGACCTGCTCATTGTCCTGGGCTGATCAACATTTCAAGAACTGAAAAGAAAAAGAAATGGCTGATATCCTTGAATTCTTCGGTAAGATGGGCTTCATGAACATCACCTGGCAGCAGGGTCTGATGCTTCTCATCAGTTTCTTCCTGCTGTACCTGGCCATCAAGAAGCAATACGAGCCGCTTCTGCTGCTCCCCATCGCATTCGGTATGCTGCTCACGAACCTGCCTGGTGCAGAGATGTACCATCCGGAGCTCTGGGCGGATTTCCTTGATGCCAACAGCCCTGCCTATCACAGTTATGGAACCATAATGAGCAAGGGTAACCTGTTGGACATTCTTTATATCGGCGTAAAGGCCGGTGTATATCCGTGTCTTATATTCATGGGCGTAGGAGCCATGACCGATTTCGGTCCGCTGATTGCCAATCCCAAGAGCCTGCTCTTAGGTGCAGCCGCCCAGCTCGGTATCTTCCTGACTTTCCTGGCAGCCAATGCAATGGGCTTCACCGAGGCCCAGGCCGGCTCAATAGGTATCATAGGCGGTGCCGACGGTCCTACATCCATCTTCCTCACGTCCAAGCTTGCGCCTGAGCTGCTTGGTCCTATCGCCATTGCCGCATATTCATACATGGCCCTCGTTCCGGTCATCCAGCCTCCCATCATGCGTGCCCTGACCACCAAGAAGGAGCGTGCCATCAAGATGAGCCAGCTGCGCCCGGTAAGCAAGACGGAAAAGATCATCTTCCCGATTGCAATCACCACCATCGTGGCTCTCATCCTGCCCGATGCGGCCCCGCTCATCGGATGTCTTATGCTGGGTAACCTGGCCAAGGAGAGCGGCGTTGTGGACCGGCTGAGCAAGACCATGCAGAACGAGCTCATGAACATCGTCGTGATATTCCTGGGCCTCACTGTAGGTGCAACCGCTACCGCCAGTTCGTTCCTCAACATCCGTACACTCATGATTCTCGCCATGGGTATCGTGGCTTTCGGCTGCGGTACTGCAGGCGGTATCCTGCTGGCCAAGCTCATGAACCTGTTCTCCAAGGAGAAGATCAACCCGCTTATCGGTTCTGCCGGCGTATCAGCTGTTCCTATGGCCGCACGCGTATCACAGCAGGTAGGTCAGGAGGAGAACCCCAGCAACTTCCTGCTCATGCACGCCATGGGCCCGAACGTAGCCGGAGTGATAGGTTCTGCAGTAGCTGCCGGTATATTGTTGACAATGCTCGGTTGAGCATTGTCAACAGCATACCCCGACCTTTTCCTGGTTCGGCAAGGCCGGACGGCGCTTATTACAGTCACATAAAAACCAGCCCTCACAAACGCGGGGGCTGATTTTTTTATATCTGCAAACGGAAACCTTTCATTTTTTCAAGGATTCCGATCGAACTGAAAACTTGAAGGGTACAGTCTCAAGAAC
>JAGAEZ010000042.1 GCA_017612875.1 Bacteroidaceae bacterium
GAACTGTAGTCCATATCATGGTCTATTCCGGCATCGACCACCATCAGGCGGAATCCGTGCTGACGGCACAGGAAACTGATGCCCGCTCCGCCCTCAAGGAAATGGTATGCCTGCTGCCAGGTGACCTCCTTGGGCGATACGCTCACGCCTTGTGCCAGGATTCCGTGATCGGCTGCAAAAAGTATGTTGCTGGGATTCTGCAGAGTGGGGGTGAGGGTGTGCTGTATCATGCAGACCTGGCGTGCCAGAGTCTCCAGATAACCCAGTGAGCCTTTGGGCTTGGTCAGATTGTCTATCTTGTCCTGCACTTGGGCCTCGAACTCGGGGTCAAGCGGGTTTTGTATTTGGAACGGTTTCATTTTTACTTTGGCGTTGGCTTAGGCGTTGGCTGTTATGCGGGACTCACTTTATTTTTACGGGTATGCCGCTGACCATCAGTATCACT
Source organism: Bacteroidaceae bacterium (assembly GCA_017612875.1). Lineage (GTDB taxonomy): Bacteria > Bacteroidota > Bacteroidia > Bacteroidales > Bacteroidaceae > Colenecus. The sequence goes on from JAGAEZ010000042.1 coordinate 446, forward strand.
TCATCAGCCTTTGATGCAATGTACTGGTTTACCCAGCCTTGTAGGTCTGTGAACTGACGTTGAAGGGCGTTGGCCGATACGCCTCCCATGCCTATCTCATTGGTCACGAATATGAATGTTGCATCCTGTGCGGTGAAACGGTCAAACTCCGCCTTGATGTCATTCAGACACTGCACGACCCATGATTGGTCCTGCCCGGCTCTCTGGTCGCGGTAGAAAAAATTGGTGCACCACAAAGTAACGCAGTCAATCAAAACCACACGGCCGCTGACATTGTGGCGGCATAACTCCAGTTCTTCCTCAATATTGGTCCACTCAGGTCCGCGACGCAGCTGATGCCGGCGCACCCGCTCGCGGAACTCATCATCCCATATCCGTGCCGTTGCCAGATATATCGGCTTATCGCTTAATGAAAGTGCCTGCCTTTCAGCATAAGCGCTCTTGCCGGACCGTTCACCACCGGTTATCAGGATTACCTTTTCCATTCTAATTGCGAAGATAGTGAAAATACTGAGCTGAACAGTCAAATTGTGTAACTTTGCAGCATGAAGAAATCCGCTTTGACCGGGCTGATATTGCTGGCGTTTGTTATGGCATGCAGGTTCTTTACGCCTGTGGCCGAGTTCTATGCCGGTTACTGCTATCCTGTCATTTCGGCTTGCCTCTCGTTGGCGGCCGGTATTTTCCCGTTCTCACTTGAGGAGATTACCGTGCTGGTTTTCGTATTCCTGTTCATCAGGATTATCCGGGTTGCCATCAAAAGGAAACAGGGCTTTCTGTTTTGGCTGAAAAGGACTTTGGTTGTAATATTATGGCTCGTGGTGTGGTTCTATATGGGGTGGGGAAACAACTATTTCCGCATACCTCTGTATGAGAGGGCAGGAGTAGAGCGCCGTCCGTTTGACCGTGAAGAGTTCAACAGGTTCATTGCGGATTATACGGAGGAACTGAACCGGACGTCGGGAGCTACAGTCAAGACAGAACGGGATGAACTGGAAAAGGAAATCAATGCTTTTTATTGCCAGGAGCCTAACATGTTGGGCTATACTAAACTTCGCAAATGGCAACGCACCAAACGGCCGTTGATGAATTGGTTATATTCCGGGGTGTCGGTCCTGGGCTATATGGGGCCGTTTTTCTGCGAATCTCAGTTGAACCTGGAGCTTTTGGAAACGGAGTACCCGTCAACGCTTGCCCATGAGAAGGCCCATCTGGCCGGAGTGACCAGTGAGGCTGAGGCCAATTTCTGGTCATTTGTCTTTTGCAGTCAGTCCGGTGATGACGGAGTGAGGTACAGCGGTTATCTTCATCTGCTGCCATACGTGATGATAAACGCCAAGTCGTTGATGACAGAACAGGAATACAGCGAATGGCTTGACCAGGTCAGCCCTACGGCAATAAAAGACTACAGGGATTCCCGCGAGTATTGGCGGACGAAACGCATCAAGGTTATAGATGACATACAGTACCGCCTCATGGACACTATGCTTAAATCAAACAATGTCAGTCAGGGTGCCGATGATTATATAGGTGTGGTGGGTATGATTATCACTATGGACAGATGGAATTGACTCCCCTTTGGCTCTGTCTCAATACTTGTAGCGGGAGCGGAATGTTACGAGGAGGATGGCTGACATTATGAGTGCCAGGACATCGGCCAGATCGACTGCAAGCCAGACTCCGTCAAGACCCCAGATGAGCGGAAGGATGAATACCGAGCCGAGCTCGAATACAAGTGTGCGCGTGAATGCCGCAACTGCCGATACTAGACCGTTGTTCAGTGCAGTGAAGAATGCCGATATGAACATGTTCAGGCCGCAAATCATGAAACTTATCATATAAAGCCGAATGGCATGGGCGGTAAGTGATTTCAGCTCAGGATCGTAGCTGACGAATATGCCGGCCATCGGACCGCTCAGCACCTCTGAGAGAACGGTCAGGACAGTGCCGGCACAGAAAAGCAGCACCAGACTCCTGCGCAGCAAACGTCTTAGCTCGGCATGATTCTGCGCTCCGTAGTTGTAGCTGATTACGGGCGATATGGCCAGATTGAATCCGATGAACACTGATGCGTAAACGAAGCCTATGTACATGAGAATTCCGTATATGGCTACACCCTTCTCGCCTATCAGCTTCATGAGCTGCAGGTTATAGCACATGCTCACTATGCTGAGAGATATGTTCCCTATATATTCTGACAGACCGTTGGAGCATACCTGCAGGATGCTTCTTCCTTCTGTGCGGGTGCTGACAAACCTCAGGTGTGTCTTGTTCCATCGGGTTGAACTGAAGTAAAACAGCGGGAATATTCCTCCTACAGCCATTCCGGCAGCGGTTGCTATTGCCGCACCGGTAAGTCCCCAGCCGAACACCACTATGAACAGGGCGTCGAGCACTATATTGGTAATGCCGCAGATGATAGTCAGTTTCGTTCCCAGTTGCGGCATCTCGGCGGTCATATAGAATGACTGGAACGCCATCTGGGTCATGTAGAAGGGCATTGCAAGCAGTACAATCCTACCGTAGCGTACGCAATGCCCGAGCATCTCATCGGTGGCACCCAGCATGACTGATATGGGCCTTATGAGGATGAAGAACAGAACCGTCATCACCAGGCCTGCAATAAACAGTGTTCTGACAACCATGCTGAAAGCGCGGCAGGCACGCTCTTTGTCACCTTGGCCAAGAATCATTGCCACGTATGCGCTGCCGCCCGTTCCGAACATAAGGCCTATGGCGCCGGTCATCATGATTGACGGCCAGATCAGATTGAGCGCGGCAAAGGATGTGGTGCCGGTGTAGTTTGATACGAACAATCCGTCCACGATGCTATAGACCGATATAGCCAGCATCATCAGTATTGACGGCAGCGATGAGCGGATCATCCTCCGGTATCCGTAACTCCCGGCAAGTTCAATCTTCATATCGGCCGCGAAGATAAGTTTATTTTTCTTATTTTTGCATTAAATAGAGATTCCTATGGGTAAAGGGAAGATTACGGTTGCCGGGATAGGGCCCGGGTGTGAGGCCGATGTTACTCCTGCTGTGGCTGAGGCCCTGCGCGGATGTGACGTGGTGGTCGGTTACAAGTACTATTTCAGGTTTGTGGAGAACTTTATCACTGAGAGGACCGAGTGCATTGATACGGGGATGAAACGCGAACGGGACCGCGCTCAGCAGGCGTTTGAACTTGCGGAGCAGGGGAAGAATGTGTGCGTTATCAGTTCCGGTGATTCAGGCATATACGGTATGGCGCCTCTCATCTGGGAGATGAAACGGGAGCGCGGAAGCGGGATTGATATTGAGGCGCTGCCCGGAATCAGTGCCTTCCAGAAGGCGGCATCGCTGTTGGGCGCTCCTGTGGGACATGATTTCTGCGTAATCTCATTGTCGGATCTGATGACTCCGTGGGAACTTATCGAGAAGCGTATTGTTGCGGCGGCCCAGGCCGATTTTGTTACGGCCGTATATAACCCCAAAAGCAATGAACGCTATTGGCAGCTATACAGGCTTAGGGAACTCTTCCTGAAAGTGCGTTCAGCCGATACACCTGTGGGCTATGTGCGTCAGGCCGGGCGCGAAGATGAACAGGTGACCGTCACTACACTCGGTGATTTTGATCCGGAACAGGTGGATATGTTCACGGTCGTTCTGATAGGTAACAGCCAGTCATACAACTGGGGCGGCAGGATGATTACCCCCAGAGGGTACTATGGCGATGACCGCTGTCCGGCGGGTGACCATGCGGGAGTCGGGCAGGAGATAATGACAAAGAGTTTCCGCACTATAGAGGGCATGCTTCGCCATGATGACTGGCCGCTTGGCCGCAAGTGGGCTTTGCTTCATGCCGTTCACACAACTGCTGATTTTGAGATGGAGAGGATTCTGTACACTGATCCCGGTGCTGTGGAGACTCTATACGGAAAGTTCCGTGACGGCGTTGTAAATACTATAGTGACCGATGTCACGATGGTGTCATCGGGGATACGCAAAGGCGCGTTGGAGCGGTTGGGCGTAAGTGTAAAATGCTACCTGACTGATGAACGCGCAGCCCGGATGGCCAAGGAGAAGGGTATAACACGCACTCAGGCGGGAATCCGTCTTGCTGTAGGGGAACATCCCGATGCCCTGTTCGTGTTCGGCAATGCGCCGACAGCGCTTATGGAACTGTGCGGGTTGATACGTAAGGGTGAGGCTCATCCTGCCGGCGTGATTGCCGCTCCTGTGGGATTCGTGCATGTGCGCGAGAGCAAGCAGATGGTCAAGCCGTTTACCGATATCCCCAAGATTATCATAGAAGGCCGCAAGGGAGGCAGCAATCTGGCAGCCACCCTTACCAACGCCATCCTGACCTTCGACGATGCGGCACAATTAAAACCCGGCCGCGATGTATGAACGTACCGGACGGAACACTTCCTGTCGGCTCGCCGGATAGATAGGGAAGATGAAACAGATATTTAAAATAATAGGAATCAGCGACAATCCCAAGCAGGAGTTGTCACGCGGGGCGCAGGAGTCGATTGAGCAAGGGAAGGTCTTCTCCGGAGGCCGGCGCCACTATGAGCTGATGCGGGAACGCTTGCCTCAAGGGGCGCGTTGGATTGAGATAACGGTGCCGCTCGGCAAGGTCTTTGAGCAGTACAGGGAATACCGCGGGATTGTGGTGTTTGCATCGGGTGACCCGCTTTTCTACGGGTTTGCCGCAACTGTGCAGCGTAAAATTCCCGATGCGGAGATTATGCTCTTTCCCTGTTTCAACTCCCTCCAGATGCTGGCGCACAGAATGCTGCTGCCGTATCAGGATATGCGTGCGGTATCACTCACTGGCCGTCCGTGGAAGGAATTTGATGCGGCTCTGATACGCGGTGAGAAGATGATAGGCTTGCTCACTGACCACAACAAGAACCCGCAGCGGATATGTGCCCGGATGCTGGAGTACGGATATGACAATTACACTGTCCATGTGGGTCAGATGATGGGAAATCCCGAA
>JAGAEZ010000043.1 GCA_017612875.1 Bacteroidaceae bacterium
ATGCAGTCAGCATCTTCTCTGACAGATCCCAGTCACCTTGGGTCCATGGACGCCAGCAATGCTTGAGTGACTTGAACACGAACCAGAGGTCCGATGAGTGGAATGCGCCTCTCAGACGCTGAGTAACCTCAGGATGGTTGCCGTCATCGGGCAACGGACGTGCAAACTGGTAAGCGTATGCCTTGCCGCCCATCTCCTCACGGTTCAGGCAGAAATCCACAATCTGCGTACCCATATTGCCTGCGTCGTTCAGGGTGTAGCCGATCAGGTACGGAACCTGAGCCAGCGATCCGTCAAGGCAGGCGTCATCAAACGACTCGGTCAGAACATATCCGTCAATATAAGGTGATATGGGTGAAGCGGTAAGTACGCTTCGCTTTCCGGTCACATTGGTGTAGAGAGTACCGAGAGCGAAGATGGTCTCGGTGCCGGCGCTGCGGAGCTGACGCAGAGTAGTCAAGTTGGCCCAGTCACAGACCTCCTTGGTCGATGCCTCGGCTTCAGCCAGTGTGGTCATACCCTGCTGCGGCATAGCCATGCCCATTCCCATGCCTCCGGGGCGGCCTGCCGGTGCTGCAGCGCTCTGCGGACGGGGCTTAACGAGTCCGCTTCCGCTCATTATCACAGCCTTGTTGAACAGGCCCTTGGTCAGGGGTGACGCGCTCAGGAACTTGACGCTGCGCGATCCGGCACTCTGTCCGAAAATCATCACATTGTCCGGGTCACCTCCGAACTGGGCAATGTTCTTCTTGACCCACTTCATGGCCTCAATCTGGTCCATTGTGCCCCAGTTTCCGGTGGCATGTTCAGGATCCTCGGCCGAAAGCTCGGGATGTGCAAAGAATCCGAACGGTCCTACGCGGTAGTTGAATGATACCAGCACGACATCCTTGTCGGCCCATTCCTGACCGTCAAACTCAGGCTCGGAACTCCAGCCCTCACGCATGCCGCCACCGAATATCCAGATGGCAACAGGCAGTTTGGCATTGACATCACCAGGCTTCTTGGTCCATACGTTCAGGTAAAGGCAATCCTCGCTGTAAGGAGCCTCATCGCCGTAACCCCACTCCGTAGTATAGCCGCCGGGATAATGGGCTGCCTGGAATGGCGGATGACCGAACTTGTCACAAAGTCTTACACCTTCCCATGGAATAACAGGCTGCGGAGCCTTCCAACGGTTCTGTCCGATAGGAGGAGCTGCAAACGGAATGCCCCGATAGACGGTAACTCCCTTGATATCAGTAGCTACGCCCTGTATCTGTCCGCCCTCAATGGTAAGGATCGGGCCGTTATCCTGAGTGCCGCATGCCACTAATGCCATCATGCCGGCCAATACTAAAAACAGTTTCTTCATAAAGCATTTTCGGTTTAATGCCGTGAAAGTAATAAAAAAGATTAAGAATCTGTCTTGCACATGGAGATAGTTGACATTATTTCCTCTGAAATTACTTTCTCAGCTGGCGGAAAAACCGGCGGATTTTATGTAAGTTTGCTGAGTATGTAAATCTGAAAACGGATGATATGGAAAAAGACCCGACTGAACTGTTTATCCGTGAACACCGTACTGACGATGTGCGTAAACTGGCTCTTGCCTCCCATCCGCAAGATATTGATATCCAGTACGCCCTGACACAGATTTCAGGGTGGCAGGCAGCAAAATCAAAACTGCCGCTATGGGCCGGTACTGACGGAATAATCTATCCCGGCCACCTGTCTATAGAGCAGTGCACATCCCAGCACATAGCACAATACAAAGCCTCACGTGTCGAGGCTCTGACAGGCAGAAACATCCGCATGGCCGATATCACCGGCGGAATGGGTGTTGACTGCTTTTTCATCTCCAAGAGTGCAGCCCGCACCTGCTACAACGAAATGTCGGCAGAACTCTGTCGGAATGCCCGGACCAACTTCAATATTCTCGGCCGTCCTGATATTGAAGTCACATGCGGTTCTGCGGAGGACTTCATAGCCCATCAGGAAGCTGACAGTTTTGACCTGATCTATCTTGATCCCTCCCGCCGCGGTGATGCGGGCCGCAAGCTTATCTCCATAAGAGAGTGCCAGCCGGATGTAACCGCCCTGCAGGAATCATTAATAAGAATATCGAATCATGTAATGGTCAAGTTGTCCCCGATGATTGACATAAGCAGGGCCTGGACAGAGCTCAGGCACGTAAAACATATAATGATAATAGGATGGAGCGGAGAATGCAAGGAGGTGACACTTCTGCTTGAACGCGGATACAATGCTGAACCGGTTATTGAAGCCGTTGACATAAACCCCGATGGAAAAACCGGAATGACGGTTTCATCGGCCAGAAGCGCTGACAGCGCACTAAACCTGCCCATAGCCGACCCTGAGCAGCTGCAACCGGGAACTTACATATCGGAACCATCGGCTCCCTACATGAAGAGCGCCCTGTTCCGTACTATAGCAGCCCTGACCGATACCGCCCTGCTCCATCCTGACACCCATCTGTTCTGGAGCAGACAAAGACCGGACATTTTCCCCGGCCGCACGTTCATCCTGCAAGGCATCATCCCCTTTGACAAACGCTCCGTAGCGCCCCTGATCAAGACACAGGCTAACCTTTCTGTCCGTAACTTCCCTCAGAGCGCGCCACAGCTACAAAAGAATCTCAAACTCCGTGACGGCGGCTCCCGTTACCTCATAGCCACTACCCTGTCAGATGGCAGTCATGTCCTGCTGGATCTCCGCAAATAAGCTGAAGGGGCAGTCCACCTGCACGCTTTTCCTCTCTCCTCACCTGATTTTGAAAGATTTGACCTTGCCGTTCTTCCAGACCAGATCAACGGTCTGACCGGTACGGGTGCGGATGCCGCGTATGTAACCGTCGGGCCAGGCTGCAGGCAGTGCCGGCAGAGGTTCAACCTGATGTTCCTCCGAGAAGAGCAGCATCTCCATCACCCCTGCGCAGCCGCCGAAATTGCCGTCTATCTGGAACGGAGAATGGGCATCGAACAGATTCGGATAAGTGCCGCCTCCCCTACGTGCGTCAGGACCACGGTAATTGTCAGGACTGATGTAGCGCAACAGGCGGCGGTACATACGGTATGCGTTCTCTCCGTCCCTGAGACGGGCATAGAGGTTGATGCGCCAGCCGCAGCTCCAGCCGGTAGTTTCAAAGCCCTTTATCTCAAGTGATTTGAGTGCAGCATCGGCATACTTGCCACTGCGAATCTGATGACCGGGATATACGCCGAACAGATGCGACTGATGACGGTGCTGCGGGTCCTCATCGGCCCAGTCGTAGTACCACTCCATCAAGTGACCGTCGGCTCCTGTATGATAACCGCGCAACCTGCTTAAGAATGAATCGCATCTTCCGGTAAAACCGGTATCGGCCAGTTCCCGCGAGGCGGCAGCCGCGTCAAGGAGACACTCCCTGATCATGGCTATATCGGCAACGGCACCATAAAGTGTTGCACCGTGGAATCCCTTGTCAGTAATGTATTTGTTCTCCGGCGATGTGGAAGGCGATGTTATCAGTTCCCCGTCCTTCTCCACAAGCCACGCCATACAGAACTCCGCAGCTCCCTTGAGTGCGGGATAATCCTTCCTGAGGCGCTCCTTGTCACGTGTAAAAAGGTAATGCTCCCAGATATGGGTGGCAAGCCACGGGCTTGACATGTACCAGTTAGCCCAGTTGGGATCACCCGTACCCAGACCCACAGGATTGGTCATAGCCCATATATCACTGTTATGGCCCGATGCCCAACCCTGGTTTATTCCCAAATAATTGAGAGCCGTCTCCTTGCCTGATACTGACATATTATCCACATAGTCCAGCATCACCTCATGCATCTCCGGCAGTGCGGCTGCCTCAGCCGGCCAATAGTTCTCCTGCAGGTTGATGTTTATGGTGTAGTTTCCGCTCCAGGGCGGTTCCATACTCTCGTTCCAGAGTCCCTGCAGATTGGCTGGCACGCCGGGAGTACGCGACGACGATATGAGCAGGTATCTGCCGTACTGGAAATAGAGAGCCTCCAGTTCAGGATTAGCCTGGTTCTCATCAGAATAGAGCTTAAGCTGCACATCGGTAGGCAGAGCCTTGACCTTGGGGTCGGTCTTGCCCAGGTCTATCGTCAGCCTGTCAAAATAAGACCTGTAATCCTTTATGTGGTTCTTCAGGATTTCACCGTAACTTTTCTCTCCCGACCGCTTTGCGTTGGCATCGGCAAACTCACGATACGGCACTCCTTCCAGCACCGGGTCGTGGTCAAATCCGTTGAAAGATGTTGAGTTCACTATCTTGATGACCGCCTCCCTGGCTCCCTTAATACTGAGTGTCTTGCCGTCCGTTTCAGTCCGGCCGTCACACTGCGCCGTCAGCACGGTACGGTAATGTATCCCCCTGTCGGGCGAATACATGAAACGCTCGTGGCCGGTACGGAAATAGTTGGGATATGAATGGTATGCCACATAACCGTCAACCGTAATCTTTCCGGCTTCACAGACCGCCTCATGCGGATGCGGACAGTCCAGCAGCAGCTCTGCGTCAATCGGCTCGTCGGACGTGAACCGTACCACGATCACAGAGTCCGGAGCCGATGCAAGATACTCCGCACTGAACCTCTTGCCGTCACGCAGATACTTGACCCGCGCCACCGCCTCCGATATGTCCAGCTCGCGGCTGTAATCCGATATCTCTGCCTCCGGGTAACGTATAGTGAGCGTGCCTAACGGCTGGTAATTCTCGCTGAAATGGCCTTGAATCCTATGCTGCAGCCGTTCCGCCCGACGGTAATCCTCCGCAGCAAGCGCCTCGCGTACGGAATCCACATACTTCCACGCCTCGCCCCAGGGAGTCATCCGAGGATATAGTTCCATATCCACATGGTCCGCCTTCCGCTCCGGCTCTCCGGTCCAGAGAGTGATATCGTTCAGTGAAATCCTGTCCTGCACCGTTCCGCCATAGACCATCGCACCCAAACGGCCGTTACCGATGGGCAACGCCTCCTCAAAGTACGTGGCAGGCTGGTCGTAACGCAGTTTCATCTCTCCCTGCTCCGGCATCCCGCACGCCGCAGGCAAAAGCGCAGCAGCTGTAAACAGCATCCCCGCTATCCGTTCCATAATAGAATCTACTCTCATCTTTGCGCCATAAAACATATCCATATACAAAAATACCTTTTTTATCCCTGTCGGCCTGACGGATCAGGAAACAGGAAGGACGGGAACTATCGCGAAAGTTCATCGGCAAGAAAACGGGAGGTGTAGCCCTTGCCGGAGGCAGCCACCTGCTCCGGAGTGCCCTGAGTAACGATCATACCTCCTCCGCGACCACCTTCAGGTCCGATGTCGATAATCCAGTCGGCCTGCTTTATCACGTCCATGTTGTGCTCAATCACAATGACCGTATTGCCTTTGTCAACCAGACGGTTGAGCACGTTCATGAGCACACGGATATCCTCAAAATGGAGGCCGGTGGTAGGTTCGTCGAGTATGTACAGGGTACGGCCGGTATCACGTTTGGCAAGCTCAGTGGCCAGTTTCACGCGCTGGCTCTCACCGCCTGAAATTGTTGTGGAGGGCTGCCCGAGCTTAAGGTAACCCAAGCCCACATCCTGCAAGACCTTTATCTTGTTGAGTATGGTGGGAACGTTCTCGAAGAACTCCACCGCCATATTGATGGTCATGTCCAGCACATCGGCTATGGACTTGCCCTTGTAGCGCACCTCAAGTGTCTCGCGGTTGTAACGCTTTCCATGACATACCTCGCAGGGAACCATAACGTCGGGCAGGAAATTCATCTCGATGGTCTTGTAGCCGTTACCGCCGCACGCCTCGCACCGTCCGCCCGACACGTTGAATGAGAACCGTCCCGCCTTGTATGCACGTATCCTGGATTCCGGCAGTTCTACAAAGAGCTGGCGTATGTCGCTGAACACGCCTGTATAGGTGGCAGGATTGGAACGTGGGGAGCGTCCGATGGGCGACTGGTCAACATCGACCACCTTGTCGATATTCTCTATACCCTCGATTGAACCGTATGCAAGCGGTTCCTTGAGAGAACGGTAGAAACGCTGTGACAGGATAGGCTGCAGAGTCTCGTTTACCAATGATGACTTGCCGCTTCCCGACACGCCGGTAACGCAGATAAGCTTTCCGAGCGGGAACTCTGCGTCAATGCCTTTGAGATTATTCCCGCGACAGCCGTGCAGGATGATGCTCTGCCCGTTCCCGGACCTCCGTTCCGACAGATTGCCCGATGCCGTATCCAACTTGCCGTTCAGATAGCCGGCGGTAAGCGTATCGGTATCCAGCAACTGCGGGACAGTGCCCTGGAACACCACCTCACCACCCTTGCGGCCTGCACGGGGACCAAGGTCAATTATCCAGTCGGCAGCCAGCATCATGTCACGGTCATGCTCCACCACAAGCACGGTGTTGCCGCCGTCCCGCAGTTGCTTGAGTGATCCGATCAGCCTCATATTGTCACGCTGATGCAGGCCTATGCTGGGCTCGTCAAGAATGTAGAGCACATTCACAAGCTTGGAGCCGATCTGCGTAGCCAGACGTATGCGTTGCTCCTCACCGCCCGACAACGATTCCGCAGGACGGTTAAGCGCAAGGTAATCAAGGCCCACATCCAGCATGAAGTGCAGACGTGTGCGTATCTCCTTGAGTATCTCGACAGCAATCGCACGCTGACGCTCGCCAAGCCGGGACTCCACCGTGCAGGTCCAGTGATACAAGTCCTGGATATCCATCGACGAGAGCTCATATATGTTCTTGCCGTCAATGCGGAAGTTGAGTGCCTCGCGGTTCAGGCGGGCGCCTCCGCACTCCGGACATACACGTGTCACCGCGAACTGGTCGGCCCATTTCTGTTCAGCGGCAGTCAGGTCAGTCTGCTGCTGGAGCGAGCGCACGTACTTGACCACGCCCTCATACTCCATGAACACTGCATCGGCCTCACTGTTGATTCCTGTTATCTGCACCTTGATACGCTCGTCACAACCGTTCAGAAGCTCGTCAATGACATCGTTCGTCATCTCCGAGACAGGCGTGTCGAGTGTGTAGTCATATTTGTTCAGCAATGCTGTTATCTGCCTGAATATTAAGGTATTCTTAAACGGTCCCAAAGGAGCTACCGCACCCTTGCGGACAGAGAGCGAGCGGTCCGGAAGGACCTTCTCCTCATCCACAGCCGATATGTAGCCCAGACCCTTGCATTTGGGACAGAAACCCTGCGGCGAGTTGAACGAGAAATTATGCGGTGCGGGATCACGGTATGATATTCCGGTCACAGGGCACATGAGCCGCTTGCTGTAATGTCGCAGCACCCCCTGTTCCGGACGGCCCGGAATCGTCTCCTCCGGCATGGAGAGAACCATCATCAGACCGTCACCCTGTTTCATGGCCAAGGCCACGCTGTCAGTCAGACGCTGGTGATACTTCACGTTCACCACGAGCTTCTCAATCACCACCTCAATGTCATGGTTGCGGTAACGGTCCAGCTTCATGCCGGGCCTGACCTCACGCAACTCGCCATCCACACGCACATTCAGGTATCCCTTGCGGCGTATCCCCTCGAACAGTTCCTTGTAGTGACCCTTGCGGTTACGGACCAGAGGTGCAAGCACGTATATACGCTGGCCGTCATAGTCGCTGATTATACGCTCCACTATCTGCTCCTCGGTGAACTTGACCATCCTCTCGCCGCTCAGATAGGAATAGGCCTCCCCTGCCCTTGCAAACAGAAGCCGCAGATAATCATAAACCTCCGTGACAGTTCCCACTGTTGAACGCGGGTTGCGGTTGGTGGTCTTCTGCTCTATTGAAATGACAGGACTGAGCCCTGTAATCCTATCCACATCGGGACGCTGCAGATTACCCAGGAAATTACGGGCGTAAGCCGAGAATGTCTCTATGTAACGGCGCTGACCCTCGGCGTATATGGTATCAAAGGCCAATGATGACTTGCCGCTCCCGCTCAGCCCCGTGACCACTGTCAGTGACTTGTGCGGAATCTCCACATCAATGTTCTTCAGGTTGTTGGACCTGGCACCGGTTACGACTATCTTGCTTTTTTCCATCCCTGTCACCTCCGGATTCCGGTTCCTGTCAGCACGTTGATGTCGGCTTTCCTTTCATACACCTTACCACCGGCACCCACTGCCCTGACATTGATGAAATAGACACCGTCGCTCACCACCTTGCCGTTGTGCTTTCCGTCCCAGCAGTTGATGAGGTAGCCTCCGTCGGCATCGCGTGTAGCCTCGTCCTCGGGAGTAAGGATATCCTCTGTCTTTCCTGAGATGCTCTTTATCAACTGTCCCCAGCGGTTGAAAATGGCAATCTCAAGCCTTGCTATGGAACGTACATAAATACGGTAGTCATCGTTAATCCCGTCATCATTGGGTGAGAAGGCATTGAAAAGCTTCACCTCCGAATCGTCAATGACAAAACTCATAGGCGCAATATCATAACCGGGTATGGTATTCAGGGAATCCTTCTCCCTGTAAGACCATGAGAAGGTCACCTGGAAATTGCCCCAGTCCGTGAACTCGTATTCCGTATTGCTCTCCTGACGCTTGAGGTAGTTCTCCGACTTAGGCGTCTCGTCATCAGTATATGTCCTCAACACCTGCCATTCCGGAAAAAGGACGTATTCCCTGCCGTCGTCCGATGCAAGGGAGGAACTGAACTCCACCCTGAGCGGTACAGTATATGACTCAGAGCCGGATTCTCCAGGGTTGATGTATGTAGTGTCATTGGAAACCGTTATCAATGTGAGTTTCACGCTCGGGACAGGCACGCCCGAAAAGCATGTCGCACATCCTGACAGGGCAGCGAGCAACGTCATCAGAAAGTATTTTACGGTTGTTTCATTCATATTGTCCGGTTCAGGCTTAAACAGATTCTACTTTCAAAACGCAAAATTAATCAGATTATTCTCTCATCATTCCATTCGGGTGAACCCTTTTTTGTACTTTTGCAGATTAAGAAAACAAATCACGAGATGACACGATATCTGAAATCCGTTCTGACCGCCCTGCTGTTGCTTGCATCCATGTCGATATCAATACTCCGTGCCCAGGAACAGCAGTACTTCCTGCACACGGTGACAGCAGGCCAGGGACTTTATTCCATATCCAGAATGTACGGTGTGACCGAGGATGACATCATCAAGCTCAATCCCGGAAGCGAAACCGTAATCCGCATCGGACAGGAACTCAGGATACCGGTTGCCCGCAGTACTGACTCAGCGCAGGGTACCGGCAAATTCCATACCATCGCCCAAGGCGAGACCCTTTACCGCCTGTCCGTGGAGAACAATGTGTCAGTCAAGGAGATAATGGATGCCAACCCCGGACTCTCCGCCCAGAATTTCAAGATAGGCCAGGTAATAACCATACCTGCTCCGACCGGCTCGGCACCCCTTGCATCGACAATCGAAACCGCCGAGGAGGAAATCCCGGAAGCCATCTCTGACGCGAACGAATCACTCGCCACCGAAGACCAGCCGTACAAATGCATCCATGTGGTGAAACGTCGCGAGACAATATACCGTATCTGCAAGACCTACGACATAACCCAAGCCGAGTTCCTTGAAGCCAATCCGCAGTACCGCAAGTCCAAACTGCGCAACGGGGCAGAGGTGATCATACCGTTTTCCTCCCGTGAACTTGCCGCGAAAGAGCAGGAGCGGAAAAAGGCGGAGACAGTGCTCGAGTCCATTCCGGACAGCACCCTCTTCCAGCTTAACGCCCCCAAACGCCAGCATGAGCCAGGCAAGGTGAACGCAGCCCTGATACTCCCCTTCTCACTTTCCGATGCATCCTCGGTTGACCAGATGAAGATGGTAGAGTTCCTGCAGGGCGTGCTGCTCGGCATAGAAAAGCTCAAGGATGAGAGGGTTTCGGTCAACCTGAAGGTCATGGACTCCGGCAGGACCGATGCCGACGGCATCAGGCGGATCCTCACCCAGGACGGTATGGATGAGATGGACATCGTAATCTTCGGCTCCAAGGATGCCGCGCAGATAGGCGAAGCGTCAAGATGGTCATCCGAAAAGGACATACCTCTCGTGCTCCCGCTCAATTCCAACTCGGACTACGTTTTCGCCAATCCTCACGTCTTCCAGCTCAACACGCCCCAATCCTACATCTACCAGGAGGTCTATGACCATTTCTTCAAGGAGTTCAGAAAACCCAATGTAATAATTATCGATGCAGCCGACGGTTCCCGCAACGAGTTCCTGACCGGGCTCATGATAGAGATGGACGAGAGGAAGGTACCCCACGAGACCATTGCGCTCAGGAATCTGAACGAATCGGTCAAAAGCAGGCTTAAGCCGGATCTCCAGAACATATTCATCATCAATTCCAAGGAGGCAAGTCCCCTCTTCACGGCACTGCCCATGCTCCAGCTTATCAGCAGGAACAAGGACGAAGGGGTCGAGACCCATCTTTTCGGCTATCCGGAATACCAGACCTACACCATCGACCACCTTGATGAGATGTACGAGGTTGACACATGGTTCTACAGCTGGTTCTACACCAACAACATGCTCAAGGAATCGGTTGATTTCGGCAACTCCTTCCGCCGCGCCTTCGGCCGTCAGATGATTATCAGCTACCCCAGCTATGCCTCATACGGCTATGACACATCCTGTTTCTTCCTTAAGGCAGCCTCACAATACGGCGGACAGCTTGAAGACAACCTGGGACGCATCAGGTGCAACCCTGTACAGATGGGCTTCAAGTTCGAGAGGGTGAACAACTGGGGAGGCTTCATAAACCGCAAAGTGTTCTTCATCCACCTCTCCGACAATTACGTGGTGGAAAAGATTGATTTTGACCGATGAACAGAACCCTGACCGCGATTATCCTGCTCCTGTTTACTGCGGCGGCCGCTCCTGTCAGCGCACAGGTGGGCGACCCGAGGAATTTCCTCTCAGTCGGTGTCAGCGGGGGCATCGGAACCAGCAGCGTCACCTTCGTACCCTCCATCAAACAGGACATAAGCTTAGGTCCGGTGGCCGGAGTGACCGTACGTCATATCTCCGAGAAATATTTCTTTCTCATCAATGGCCTTCAGATGGAGTGCAACTGGGTATCACGCGGATGGACAGAATTCATCGATGACGGCTCGGGCAACGAATACACCCGCCAGCTCAATTATATAGAGGTGCCTTTCTTCGCGCACCTGGGTTTCGGGCGTGAATTCCGGGGATTCCAGGGTTACTTCAATCTCGGCCCTCAGGTATCATACCTGCTCTACGAAGTACAGAAGAAAGGCGGCATGGAGCCCTGGAATACAGCCAACCGTCCCAACCGCGTGGTCTATCAGTATGACCGTCCGATAGAGAACAAACTGGATTACGGTGTCTCGGCAGGATTAGGGGTTGAGTTGCGGACCGGCTTGGGAGTCTTCGGAATAGAGGGCCGCTACTATTTCGGTCTCGGCAATATCTACGGAATCACCAAGAGTGACTATTTCGCACGTTGCGCGAACAGTTCCATCTCTGTCCGCGCAACATATCTGATAAATCTGTAAAGGAGAGGTTCAGTCCCTCAGGCGGAACCCGCTCGCCTTGGCAAGGATATCCGCCTCGGCCTTGGATACGCCGTGAACCGACATATACTCCAGGATCAGGCATACAAGCGGCAGCACGACAGGTATCCCCGGGATGAATGAGGCGTTACCCTTGAGCAGCAGCACATAAACCACGAGAATCAGGTAATAGCCCACCGTCAGCAGCATCATGAAGATAATCAGCCTTTTCTGCAGGACAAAATTCCGGAATCCCGACAGAAGCAGCTCGAATATCCCCACCCCGAGATTAAGGATAAGTATCACACCTAATCCCCACAGGGCTCCCTTGGCGCTCCCGTCCTCATAGAGCAGGCGGAAATTCGTGAGCCGGATAAGCTCACCTCCATCGACGACAAACGTGGCGATGGGAAAAACAAGGCTGACTATCATCAATATACAGATGAGGGTCAGCCATATCTGATGCAAGTAGAACTCTATCTTCATCAGATGTTCTCCTTGTCCTTGGCGGGATTACGCCAGTAAATCTTGCCATCCTCAAACTCCTGGGCGGCAATCAGAGTGGGTTTGGGAAGACGCTCATAGTAGCGGGATATCTCTATCTGCTCCCTGTTCTCGAACATCTCCTCCAGATTGTCAGTGGTCGAGCTGAACTCATCCAGCTTCTGCTTGAGTTCCTCCTTCATCTCAGCTGAAATCTGGTTGGCGCGCTTGCCCATAATGGCGACACTCTCGTAGATATTGCCGGTATCCTTCACGAAGTCAACCAGGTCACGTGTCACAGTGTTGGTTGAGGCATTTGTTTTCTTGAAATCCATCTTATTCGTCTTGAATTTGTTCTTTTCCTTCTAAGTTCCTTGTGGAGATCCTGAATATCCTTTCAGCCTCCTTCATGTACTTGCTCTCAGGAAACTCGTTCTTGAAAGCGTAGTACTCGTCGATGGCGTCCCTGTAGCGTTCATCCTTCTTGGACGACACGCTCTCCTGCGCCAGCTGGAATTTGGCCCTGAGCACCAGTGCGGACAGGTCCTCACGATACTTGGTGTAAGGATAGTCCCTCATGGCGTTCTGAGCCACTATTATGCACGACCTGTAGTTGTTGCCGAGATAGAGGCCCATGTTATAGTAGAGTTCAGCCGAGCCTTTCTCCTTCTCAACCAGACGGTCATACATTTCATATATCATCCCTTCAGCCTCACTGCGGTATCGGCTCTGCGGATAAGTCTCGACGAACCTTTGCAGGGAGGAGATGGCATTGTTCGTGCTCGTGGCATCCAGACGCGGGTCAGGCATATCCAGGAACAGGCTCTTGCCCATCATGAACAGGCTGCTTTCAGAGTAGTCGCTGTTCGGATACCGGGTGAAACAGCTCTGGAAATACTGCGACGCTGACAGGTAGTCACCCATATTGAAATAGCATGATGCCAGCAAGTACATCGATTCCTCACCATGCGGCGTACCGTGAAGCATCACCACGCACTCCTCAAGCACGGAACTGCAAGTAGTGAAACGTCCCTCGGCATAGAGGTTCTTGGCCAGACTGTATTTGGTACCGTAGTCCGATGCCTTGAGTATCTTGTTGTACCCGCCGCATCCGGATAGCGTCATCACTGCCAGGACTGCTGAAATAAGAAGAGAAATACCCTTGCGCATTATGCCTATTCTGTTTCAACCTGCAAAATTATCTAATGTGGCCGAACTGTGCAAACCTGGGCTTGATATTTAATATTATTTACGTATGCGCAACACATCGCCGTGATCACGCACCACGTTCTCCTTCCACTTGTCGGAATAGTCCTCCCATATCGGATATTCGGGAATACGGTCGTTGTACCCGTTGGTCACAAATGAGCCGTCCTCGTTCTGACGCTTTATGTTTCCGTCAATATATTTTACCAAAAGATATTTATCCATGTCCTGCCAGCGCCTGAACAGGCCCGAAGCATTATCCACTCCGAACGAGGTCAGGAACCTCACTGCACCGGCATCGTCCATCCCCGCAGCTTCCGAATAGGCCCTGTCGGCCTTCTCTACCATGTCATTCTCATACTTGTCAATGACATCACGCACCTCGGCCCCTATCTTGTCATAGCGCAGATAGGCGAACTGGGCAATACGGCTCACAATCCAGTACATGGAAGTCTCGGAATACTCGATAAGCGAGCCGTTACCCTCACGCAGGCATTCAGGAACAGCATCCGTGCAACTGAAGAACGGCATCAGCGGCGATGTCCCCGCATCGTCCACCCCGAACCAGAATATCCCGTGTTTCCTGTCAGGACGTGACTGAGCCACATACCACCAGCCTGTCTGCTGGGTAGCTATGGCACGCTCGTTGACATACTCCCAGCCCTGGTACTCGAATTCCATCGGACGCCAGCGGTAAGGCAGATGGCTGCCGCCTGCACCTATATCGGCAGTCATATCCATAGGAGTTCCCTCATAGTGGTCACGCATCATGTCCGCCAGCTCTTTTGTTGAGATTTTTTTATTCGGCTTGACATACAGCGGCATGTGTTTCTTCAAGTCGTAGCCCATGGCATAGTCCAGATACTCGTCCATTCCATCGGCAAACCGGTTGAAGAAGGACCACACGCGGGCCTCGCATCCGCGGGCACCGCCGAAATCCAGAGGATTATACACATCGCAGAAACTGAACTCCTCGTCCGTGCCGCTGAAGATTCCCTGCTCCCGGGCATGCTTTATCACATCCTTTGCGTAGAGGCAGTTCTCAGGGTCGTTGAAATCAATGGTGGTTATCCTGGACTGGTTGGCATGACCTGATATATATCCGTCAGGAATACGCTTTGCCACCCATACAGCACCACGGTTCACGTTGCGTCCCTTCTTGTCGAACTTGGGATTCTTGCCCATAATATCCATAATCCATATCTCGTTCGGGTCACAGAGCGTGAACGATTCCCCCTCCGATGCATATCCGTACTCCTGCATCAGATTGTCTATCAGCAGTATGGCCTCACGTGCAGTTTTGCATCGCTCCAGTGCTATGTAAATCAGTGAACCGTAATCCAATATCGCGGTCGAGTCAATGAACTCCCGCCCGCCGTATGTGGTCTCCCCAATCACCAGCTGGTGCTCGTTCATATTGCCTATCACCGAATAGACGTGTGACGCCTGCGGAATCTCTCCCAGACGCTTGCCGCTGTCCCAGTCAATTATCTCCCTCATTGCCCCTGCCGGGAAGTCGGCGGCGGGACTGTAGTGCAGGGTACCGTACAACTGGTGGGAATCAGCCGCGTATGTGCACATGTTCGAGCCGTTTGACGAGGCCCCTCTCGTTACAATCAGATTCGTGCAGGCGAAAGCGCCGACAGCACCCAGCGCTGCAGCACAAGTCAAGACAATTCTTTTCATTATTTCAGTTTTTCCATTTTATTTCACATCGTTCCTTGATTTTTGTCACGACTCGGGACAGCTCAAGCAAGCTTGGCTCTCTGCTCCAGATATTTCCGTGCAACTATTTCGGCCGCTATGGCACAGAGTTCACCACAGGGACGTTTCCTGTAATACTCAGGCGTGCGGTCCGATGGGACATGGGTGCCTTCCGGCTTGCTGAGCCCCAACAGCTCACGGCATATTATGCTTCCGTTCATCTGCCTGAACTCACCCGCCATCTCCTGCACAAGGGCATAGTTCGCCGTCTTGGATGCCTTGTCGTTCACATCATCTGCCGGAATCATCGCCCCGGCCACCATCGTCATGGCCGACACCGTGCCGCACACCTCGCGCATCCGGCCCATTCCGCCGCCGAATCCGCTGGCCAGCCGGGCAACCTCATTCTCGGGTAATCCGATAACATCGGCAAATGTCATAGCCACAGCCTGGCAGCAGTTATATCCAGCCTTGAAAAGCTCTCTCGCCCTCTCTTCTCTCTCTTCAACCGTCATACATTTCATATTAGAGCACCAAAATTACGAAAAAACCTCCAACCACACCACACAACCGCTTCACAAGAATCCGCAAAGCACAGAGGGAAAGCTCACATATTTTACCGAGATTCAGGCATCATGTGCCAAATAAGAAGTATGCCCCGCCACTCCGCCTGTCATTTCTCAGACAAACTTCATAGTGCGGCAATCTGATCTTCTGTCAACCCAGTGCACTTGATTATTACATCTGCAGGCAAACCGATGGCTTTCATCTCACGCGCCACATCCTCCTTGCCCTTCACTATTCCACGAGCTTCACCGCGTGCCTCACCTTCTGATACGCCGCGTCTATGGGCGGTACGCAGACGGTCACGTTCATCCATCTCATACATGACCTCACGGAAATATCTATCTTGCTCTTCGGGTTTCATACCCGCAAACTTACTCACTTTGATTATATTATCAAAACCTTTGTTCAGAATTTCTTTTGGTATTTCTTGCAGTTTGTCAAGATTACGGAACAAATACCACATAATATCAGCATCGGCATTCAGTTCCGCTTCATGTTTCGTGAACTTGGGTAGTTCTAACGTAACATAATGTACAGTGTCTGTCAAGGTTATCATCCCTTCACGGTCATTTCGCAGACTGTAATGGTTTATTAACTCCGGATTTAACTTCACACCCGGCATAATGAAATCCAGTATGCCTATCACATATATCTCCGGAATCTCATCATAATACTTCACTCCAACACTCAAGCTGTTACGTATAGCGAAACTGGAGTAGAAAACCATTCGTTTGCCAAAATCGCCATGTTCACCGCGTTGAATCTCTATATCGACCAACGTACCTGTTTCGGTGGTACAATGGATATCATATATTACCTTGCGGGCATCAGGACGGTCACCCACCTGTTCCTGCGGCCCCAACTCAACTCTGACAATGTGCTTCTCAGGAAGGATACAGTTGATAAGTTTAAGCAACTCTTTTTCACGGCCTTTCATTCCGAAAACATACTTGAACCCAAAATCACTTTTCAGGTCAATGAATTTGATACCCAAGCGCTCAGCTTCTCTCAAAATGGCATCGTGCTCATTTTCTGAATAATTGTTCTTTTTCATAATGGTTTTATTGTTAGGTATTAATAGTATTGAAGTGCACTCGCCTGACACTTTTACTGTGCAGCGGAGTGCCCTTCGGTATCAGTTGACACAAAATTATGCTGTATTTTCGGGGACGACAACAGTTCCCGCTCTTTTTTTGGACTCCGGATACTTTTTTTGAACGCATCCGGAGGACTGCCTGATGCCGCATGGTGGCTTAGGTATTGCCACCCCGCTCGCATCAGACCGACCTTAGACTGAATGTTTCCTTTTATGGCCAAGTAGTCGGGGAGGACAAATCCTACGGGCAAACAGGCCGGACGGACCGACCATAGCTGCGGCTGCGGCAGTCAGCGCTCACGTTGCTGGAATTGAAGTCTATGTACCACGCGCGGAACGGATTGACTGAGCTAAGCGAACTGGACCAGTAGTA
>JAGAEZ010000044.1 GCA_017612875.1 Bacteroidaceae bacterium
GATGTCGAGAATGTAATCTTGTTGACCTTGTGACTGCCACGAGCTGAGAACGTGTACTTGTCGTATGAGTCAGCGTCAGTAGGAATCATACCGTCATCGGAAATCTGAGAGAATGATACGAAATAGTCACTCTTGTCGGTAGCGCCGTTGAAAGAGAGGCTGTTGTTGTAGCGGACACCTCTGTCAAAGAAATCCTTGATGTTATCTTCCATCGGCTCGTAAGGCTTCATCTTCTGCGAATTGTTGTAGATGCCACCGTATATCTGCTTGGTTCCGTCAAAACGGGGACCCCATGAACCGTTCTCGTCATCGGTCTTGTCACCGTACCAACCCATACCGAAGTCATTCTGCATCTGCGGGAGACGGAGAACCGTGCTCCACTGGATACCGCCGTTATACTCAACACCAAGGCCCTGTCCTTTCTTTCCTGACTTGGTGGTAATCATGACGACACCGTTTGCGGCACGGCTACCATAAAGAGCGGTAGCGGCAGCACCCTTAAGGATTGTCATGTTCTCCACATCGTCGGGATTAACGGCATTGGCACCGTTACCGAAGTCATAACCGGCATTAAGTCCATTGCTTGAATAATGTGCAGAGTTATTCATCGGCACACCGTCGATAACGTACAGAGGCTGGTTGCTTCCGCTCAGAGAGCTCACACCACGGATGATGACTGACTGGGAAGCACCCGGGTCAGTGGATGTTGAAGCAATCTGCACACCTGCCACCTTACCTGCAAGGCTGGACATGATGTCGGAAGTACGTTTCTCAGAGATAGCATCACCTTTGACTGAAGTTGCGGCATAACCCAAGGCCTTTTCAGAACGCTTGATGCCCATGGCGGTGATGACCACGTCCTCAATCTCAATTGAACCGGGATTCAGAGATACGTTTATAACCCTTCTCCCATTTACAGGTACGACAGCATCCTCATAACCCATAAATGAAAATACCAGGGTACCGTTTGACGGCACCGTAATGGTATAGGCACCGTCCAAATCAGTTGTAGTACCTCTACCTGTTCCCTGAACAGCAACTGCAACAGCCGGCATGGGACTTCCGTCATCGGCAGCCGTCGCAATTCCCGTAACTTGCACATCCTGGGCAGCGGCAAAGCCGACACACAGAAAAGCAATCATCGTTAAGAGAAATTTTCTCATAGATAAGAGTTTTTTGTTTGACAATATGTTAGTTAATAGTTCTTGAAAAACAATAATACTTTCGTGCAAAAATCAATTCTGCGCATAAATATCAAATATTTATACGCTTCAATGACATATTGCCCTATTATCGCGTGCAAAGATAACACTTTTTTAGCATTGTTCACTCTTTTATCCGTGTTTTTACAAAAATACAGATGAACACCCGTCAGGAACCGGTCATGCTTTGTCAAAAAACAACAATTGTTCTTATATTATAAAAAGGTATATCGGAATTTGTTTCAAGCTTTTTTGGACCGTATCAGGAATTATTAGCCGGCAAATGACTAAATTTGCAGGTTGTTAACGCCGTTTCGAGTCATGACTGAATCCAAAACCCGCAAAAAGAGAGGCAACCTGCTCAGGCTGCTGATCCATATAGCATTGATGCTGATTACCTTTATCATCATATTGATGCTGGTTTTCAGATGGTTTAACACTTATACCCGCCATGGTAAGTACATTGAGGTCCCCTCTGTTACCGGTCTGTCCCAGGAGGAGGCCGAATCACTCCTTTCGGCAGGGAAACTGAAATCAGAAGTTTCTGATTACCAGTTTGACAGGAACATGACACCGGGAGCTGTCATAAAGCAGCAGCCGGTAGCCGGGGCCCACGTGAAGGACGGCAGGACCGTCTATCTTACCGTCAACTCCGGCAAGGAGCCCTTGCGCACGGTTCCCGACGTGGCCGACAACAGCTCCCTGAGGGCGGCAGAATCCAGGCTCAGGATTGAAGGGTTCCGCCTGACAGACCCCGTCAGGATAGACGGAGACCTTGAC
Source organism: Bacteroidaceae bacterium (assembly GCA_017612875.1). Lineage (GTDB taxonomy): Bacteria > Bacteroidota > Bacteroidia > Bacteroidales > Bacteroidaceae > Colenecus. The sequence goes on from JAGAEZ010000044.1 coordinate 1,983, forward strand.
TGGGTATATGAGATACGTTACGGTGACTCCGCCGTTTCCGCAGGCACGGAACTGCCCGAAGGGTCGTTGCTGACCATCGTCGCCGGCAACGGCTCCGAAGTGGAGGAGGTCGAAGAACCCGACTCGACCATGATTATCGAATACGATTTCTTCGGTGACGGTCTATGATTGACCTGGAGGAGGAGATTGAGGAGTCGCTTGACGACCTTGAGTCCACATCGGATTCAGCTGAGCTGTTCGAGCATTTCCGGGTGGTGGCGGACAAAGGGCAATCCTTGCTTAGAGTCGATAAGTTCCTTTACGACCATCTGGAGCACTCCTCCCGCAACCGTATCCAGAAAGCCGCCGATGCCGGAATGGTGATGGCAAACGGCCGTCCTGTCAAGAGCAACTACAAGGTGAAGCCTCTTGACGTGATTACCGTCATGATGGACCGTCCACGTTACAGCAGCGACATTACGCCGGAGGACATTCCGCTCGATATTGTCTATGAGGATGAATGTCTTATGGTGGTGAACAAACCTGCCGGAATGGTGGTGCACCCCGGTTGCGGGAATTACCACGGAACGCTGGTGAATGCCGTGGCATGGCACCTGAGGGACAATCCGGACTATGACCCGAACAGCCCGCAGGTGGGTCTTGTCCACAGGATTGACAAGGATACATCCGGCCTGTTGGTGGTGGCCAAGACCCCCGACGCCAAGACATCGCTCGGGCACCAGTTCTTCGAGAAGACCACGAAACGGGCTTACAGGGCTCTTGTATGGGGCGTTCCTGTTCCGGCCGAGGGCACTGTGGAGAGCCAGATAACCCGTAATCCCAAGGACCGGCTTCAGATGGCCGTCTCATTTGACCCGGAGGTGGGGAAACATGCGGTGACTCACTATACGGTGCTTGAGAGGTTCGGTTACACATCGCTTGTGGAGTGCCGTCTAGAGACAGGGCGCACACATCAGATAAGGGTCCACATGAAACATATAGGACATCCGCTGTTCAACGATGAAAGGTACGGAGGAGACCAGATTCTCAAGGGAACCACGGAGAGCCGCTACCGCCAGTTCGTACACAACTGTTTTGAGCTGTGCCCGCGTCAGGCACTTCATGCCAGGACCTTAGGTTTCACCCATCCGCTCAGCGGGGAAACCATGTTTTTCACCTCGGAGCTTCCGGCTGACATGGAGGCTCTCACGTCAAAATGGAGAGAGTATGCAAATTCGTAGATTTACAATATAATGGACAAGAAACGTGTCATCGCTATCGTTGCCGGAGGGGATTCAAGCGAGAATCCCGTATCGCTCCGCAGTGCAGCCACCCTGCTCGAGAACATGGACAGGAAGAGATATGAACCTTATATCCTGGAGATTGAGGGCAAGCGTTGGGAGGTGCATCTTGAAGACGGTTCCAGGGCTGTGGTTGACCGCAATGATTTCGGGTTCATCCATGACGGACAGAAGACCGTGTTTGACTATGCCTACATAACCATCCACGGCACCCCGGGAGAGAACGGGGTGTTCGAGGGTTATCTCAGGCTTATGCGCATCCCGTTCTCCACGTGCGACGTGCTGGCATCGGCCCTTACCTTCAACAAGTTCGTGCTGAACAAGACGATGAAGAGCTGTAAGGTTAACGTGGCCAACTCCAGACGTCTTCGTAAGGGTGACCCTATTGATCCCGACAAAATAATCAGGAAAGTCGGTCTGCCCTGTTTTATCAAGCCTACTGACGGCGGTTCCAGTTTCGGCACGACCAAGGTCAGGACGCGTGAACAGATCATCCCTGCCGTTGAAGAGGCATTCAAAGAAAACAGTGAGATAATGATTGAATCATTCATGCAGGGCACAGAGGTGACCAACGGTTATTACAAGACCCGCAGGCGCGAAGTGAAGCTGCCGGTTACAGAGGTGGTCCCGAAAAGCGATTTCTTTGACTACGACGCCAAATACAACGGCAAGGTGGAGGAGATCACCCCTGCACGTATTCCTGACGGACTGCGTGACCGGATCCAGGACCTTACAGCCAGGATATATGACCTGATAGGGTGTCACGGGATAATCCGGAACGACTATATCATAACCGACGGCGACAAGATCAACCTGCTTGAGGTGAACACCACTCCCGGCATGACGGCCACCAGTTTCATTCCGCAGCAGATAAGGGCTGCCGGCATGAACCTGACCGATGTACTTACCGAGATAATAGAGGACAGTTTCCAGACAGACTGATGACTATGGAGATACCTGCCGAATTCGAGGACATGCGCTCCCTTGAGGACGATGAGATCCGCGGTGCCGTGCTTTCCCTTCTGGGCGATCCCGATTTCCGGAAGATAATCAAGGGTATGATAAAGGGTGTCCCTATCTGGGCGCACAAGCTATACACCAAAAGATTCAAGACGGTGAACAGCTTCCAGACAGGAATGATATTACCGTTCCTCAAGAAGATTCTCAAAGAGGCGAGTACAGGATTCACCTATGATTTCTCAGCGATCCCACAAGGAAGGGAGGATTTCATATATCTCTCCAACCACCGTGACATAGTGCTGGACTCCGCATTCCTCGACTACATACTGCTGCTGTCCGGAAACAAGTCTGTCGAGATAGGCATAGGCAACAATCTTCTCATCCATCCCTGGATAGAGACCCTGGTGCGTCTGAACCGCAGTTTCATTGTAAACCGCTCTGCTACCGCCACAGAGTTGCTGGAATCATCGAGGCAGCTGTCAAGGTACATACGGTTCGTGATTGAAGAGAAGAAAAGCCCGGTATGGCTTGCACAGCGCGAAGGACGTGCCAAGGATTCCGATGACCGCACACAGAAGAGCGTGCTCAAGATGCTGGCCATGTCGGGACCCGATGAAATGCCGCTTTCCGAGAGGTTACAGTCCCTGCACATCACGCCTCTCACCATCAGCTATGAGTATGACCCTTGTGACTGGCTCAAGGCACAGGAGTTCCAGCTAAAGCGTGACAACCCGGACTACGTGAAGAGCGGGCAGGCCGACCTGGACAACATGAAGACCGGGATATTCGGCTTCAAGGGGCATATACACTACCATGTGTCAGCGCCCGTCGATTCCGAGATAGCAGCCCTCGACCCGACCGTACCCCGCAACAGGTTCCTTGACCAGGTGGCCGGGATAATTGACAGGCACATATTCAGGGGATACAGGATATATCCATGCAACAGGATAGCCCTTGACATGCTCCGGGGCGATGACTCGCAGGCCGCCTTCTACACCAAGGCCGAGAAAGAAGCATTCAGCAAGTATCTTTCAGACCAGCTTTCACGCGTGACCATCCCCGACCCGGACCGGGATTACCTGCTTGAAAGGATGGTCACCATGTACGCGAATCCCCTCATCAACCATCTCAACGCACTCTGAAAATGAAAAAGAAGACTCTCCTTATCCTGATTCCCTGCATCATCCTTTCCGTACTCTCTTCCTGTGTAAAGGATGAACAGATAATCAAGCCCAAGACGGCCGGATTCGTCAACTGCCACACCGACAGCGAAGGTTATGTGTCAGTCCTGACAGATGACATGGGCAACAGCTATATGGTAAGTGAAAAAGGCGACAGGATGCGCCCGGACACCACCTACAGGATGGTCTGCTCCTACACCTTCCAGGAATCAGGTTCTGTCACCATAGACCAGATGGTCCCCACATACTGCGGTGTGATAGGCGGCAAGCTGAACTACAGGGCCCCTGAAGAAAATGCGTTTCCGTACAAGGAAGTGATGAACGACCCTGCCGACATTGAACTGGCCTACGCCGGAAGCGGTTTCCTGAACATCAGGTTAGGCATCAAGGTTGGAAGCAGGAAATCATCCCACGAAATACAGGTGGTGCATGTCCACGACACCGGAAGAGTGAGGTTCAGGGTCTATCACAATGCGGCAGGCGATGAGGAGGGATATACCCTGAACGCCTATCTCTCCGTCCCACTGACAGAATACGGACTCTCACGGGGAGATTCCATCTATCTGAGCAGCAAGGGCTATGACAAGGATTACGACCTGGTAATGGTCTATTGACCCTGCAACCCCTCAAGTATCTTCTTTATGACAACTGTAGCCGAGATCTCGCGGTTGGCAGCCTCGGGAATGACAAGCGAGCGCGGACTCTCTATCACATCGTCCGTGACAATCATGTTGCGGCGCACAGGCAGGCAGTGCATGAAGAAGGCATTGTCGGTAACCGCCATCTGACGGTCGCTCACGGTCCAGCCGCGGTCCATGCTGATCACCTTGCCGTAATTGTCAGGGCTTGCCACGGACCAATTCTTGGCATAGATGAAATGGGCACCCTCGAAAGCCTTCATCTGGTCATACTCTATCCTGGCACCCTTGGTGAACCTGCTGTCAAGCTCATACCCCTCGGGGTGTGTGATGACCACCTCGTAACCGGCAGCCACCATCCACTCGGCGAAGGAGTTGGGCACGGCCTGGGGCAGAGCCTTGGGATGCGGAGCCCAGGAGAGAACCACCTTGGGACGTTCCACGGTCTTGTGTTCCTCGATCGTGATCCAGTCGGCGAAACTCTGGAGCGGGTGTCCTGTCGCTGCCTCCATGGAGAATACGGGACGGCCGGAATACTGTATGAACTGGTTCAGTATCTTCTCCTCGTAGTCATCTTTGCGGCTTTCGAAACGGGCGAACGAGCGTACGCCTATCACATCGCAATAGCAGCCCATCACAGGCACAGCCTCAAGCAGATGCTCCGACTTGTCACCGTCCATTATCACGCCGCGCTCGGTCTCAAGCTTCCAGGCACCCTGGTTCACATCGAGCACGATCACGTTCATGCCTAAGTTAAGTCCGGCTTTCTGGGTGCTCAGACGAGTCCTAAGACTGGAATTGAAGAACACCATGAGCAGAGTCCGGTTGCGGCCCAGCTCTACGAACTTATAACGGTCTTTCTTTATCTCAAGGGCCTCCTGCAAAGCCTGATGCAGGTCGCCGATATCCTTTACTCCTGTAAAATGTCTCATATCGTGTCAAATTCCGGGTTTAACTTCTGGTCTGTCCATCACCGTTTATCAACCACTTGTAGGTGGTGAGCTCCTCAAGTCCCATAGGACCGCGGGCATGCAGTTTCTGGGTGCTGATGCCTATCTCGGCACCAAGCCCGAACTGCGCCCCGTCAGTGAAAGCGGTGGATACGTTCACATATACGCATGCCGCATCGATGCACTGCTGGAACATGGCCGCCTTCTCCGTGTTCTCCGTGATTATGCACTCGCTGTGACGTGAGGTATAGCGGCGGATGTGCGCCACAGCCTCATCGAACGAGCGGACCGTCTTGACGGACATCCGGTAAGCCAGGAATTCCTTACCGAAACTCTCCGGACCGGCATGTACGAGCAGATTCTCAGGATACTTGCCGTCAAGGGCGGCAAAAGACTCCCCATCGGCCTCGACAACCACATCCTTGCCGGCGAGAGGACGGCACAGTTCAGGCAGGTCCTTCAAGCGGTCTGCATGTATCACGAGGGAGTCCAGGGCGTTGCAGACGCTCACGCGACGCGTCTTGGCGTTGAACACGATTGCCGTACCCTTGGCCAGGTCTCCCTCCGAATCAAAATAGGTGTGGCATACTCCTGCACCCGTTTCAATCACCGGCACGAGAGCCTGTTCACGCACCGAGCCGATGAGCCTGGCACTGCCGCGCGGAATAAGCAGGTCTATCTTGCCGACCGCACGCATAAGTTCTGCGGCAGCCTCATGTCCGGGAGGCAGAAGCTCCACCACATGGGGGTTGATTCCGGCTTTCACCAACTCACACTGAATCAGTTCAACTATGGCCCGGTTGGAGTTGAAGGCATCGCTTCCGCCCTTCAATGCACAGGCGTTACGGGATTTGAGACAGAGCGAGAACACATCGAAACTCACATTGGGACGGGCCTCGTAAATGACTCCTATCACTCCGAACGGCACCCTTACCCGGGTAAGCCTCATCCCGTTGGGACGGACCCTCTCGTCCAGGACCTTCCCTACCGGATCAGGCAGGGCGGCCACCTTGCGCATGTCACCGGCAATGCCGTCAAGACGTTCACGGGTAAGCATAAGCCTGTCATACATGGGGTTGTCCGGCTGCATGAGGGCAAGGTCGGCGGCATTGGCCTCAAGCAGGCTGGCCGATTCACGGCCGATTGCATCGGCCACAGCGTTCAGGGCGGCCGAGATACGCTCCTCATCAGCCAAAGGCAGGGTGTATGAGGCTTCAATCAGTGAGTCAAGGATATCGTCTATCATCATTTACTTTTTAAAGGGTGGAAACGGGTACAGCGGGCTGTCTCGGGATTGTTCAGCACATCCGTCAGGACATTCTGGCGGCGGCCGTCGGCAATCCTGACCTCGATTCCGTCAAGCGCCACTCCGGCTGCTGTCATCATCTTGGTCCTCATTCCTCCACGGCCATGGACAGACTTGCCTGAGCCCACGCATCCGGAATAGTCGTCATCAGGAAACACATCATGTATAAGTTCCGAGCCGGGTTCACCGGGAACACCCGTGAACACCCCGTCGACATTGCTCAGGATGATCAGCAAATCGGCTTTCATCATCCGGGCCACCAGTCCGGAGAGCTCGTCATTGTCAGTGAACATCAGCTCCTCCACCGATACCGTGTCATTCTCGTTTATCACGGGTACCACACCGTTGTCAAGCATGGCTTTCATGCAACGCATCTGATTGCCCGTACGTGTCTCGTCCATGAAATTCTCTTTTGTGGTAAGTATCTGTCCCACTGTTATTCCGAATTCCTGGAAGAGATCGTAGTAGTGCTCGATGAGCTTGGCCTGGCCCACAGCGGCGAAGAGCTGGCGGCTGGTCACGCTGTCATCCTTGATGAAAGGCAGCGCCCCGCGACCGGAGGCAACCGCACCCGATGAGATTATCAGGACCTCCGTCCCGCTGTTGTGCAGCTCGGCTATCTGGTCAACCAGGGAGGCCATGCGTGAAATGTCCAGACGTCCGTCCGGACGGGTAAGCACATTGCTGCCTATCTTGATGGCTATCCTCATACATCCTCTCATTTTTCCGACAGGATACGGTTTGCCTCAACCTCGTCCTCAGGATTCACCATGACGCTGACCGGGCCTGCCATGACGGTATATGTGGAGAAAATCGCACTCATGGAATTATTCATTATCATGGCAGGTATGCCTTCGGATTCAAGCCTGGCCCTGATCACCTCCGCCTCAAAGGCCTCGCCCTTGAAAACGCATACAAGATCCGTTTTTTCCTCTTTCATAGCGCTTATGAATGATGTATTTGGTTGATTTTCGGCAAAGGTAACGTTTTTCATCCATTTTTATTTAACTTTGCCACATTCATGAATGTCCGGAAACGGGTTTTATTCAGACTGTCGGTATGATTCTGCATAAAGTTACAGAAAAGCGGTACTTAAAGGCCGGTACGGAACCGGGCAGAGGTGCCTTTCCCCTGCTCTGCCTATGGGCCGTCCTGACCCTCCTGCTCTGCATGTTTCCGGCAAATGAAGCTTCCGCCCGCAGGAAAGGGAAGAAGCAGACCGTGACCCTGACATTCGATGACGGCTCCACCTATACCGGCCAGATAGCCGATTCCCTGTTCAACGGCCACGGCAAGATGGTCTATGCCGACAGCACCACGTACGACGGTGAATGGAAGAACGGTCTCTGGGAAGGCAAGGGAGAGCTGCATTTCGCAGACGGGGACTGCTATATAGGTGATTTCAAGGCGCACTCCATGCATGGCAACGGTACCTACTGGTACGCTAACGGCGACTGGTATGACGGGGAGTGGAAAAACGGCAAGTTCAACGGTACCGGCCGTCTGAACATGAATGACGGCAGTTTCTACTTCGGCGAGTGGAAGGATGACCTGAAGGACGGATTCGGCTGGCTCTACGTGGCCTCCGAGGACAAGGACTATCTGGGAAACTTCAGTTACGACTACTACATAGGCAACGCCACTATCGAGGAGGCTCCCCCGGAAATCGTGAAAGACCTGATTATCATAGACGAGGAGCCGCGTTTTTCGTTTAACGGGACATACGGGATCAAGGAGATGATTGACCTTTCGCTCCTGTTTGAGGGCCGGCGCAACTTCGGAGGCTTCACTGTAGGTCTAAGCACCCACTCGCTCTACTACGGCAAGTCAGTCGAAGTGACCGATGATGACGGCAACAGCAGGATACTGGTGGATTGGGACCAGAAGGAGAATGAAGTGGAGATGTCAGGCGACAAGACCTTCATGTCCATCTATGCCGACATGGGCCACAGATGGAGGAAGACTTCTTTGGGATGCTCTGCCGGAATAGGAATAATCCAATCCTTCAGGATCTGCCGGGCAACGGACAATTCCGTGTTCGACCGGGGAACCATTTACTACAAGAAAAAGATAACCGGTGCCACATTCGGCTACCGGCTATATTCAAGGTTCCTGCTCAAGACCATCAAGTACAATGAGGATAACCCCAATATACTAGAATCCCCCGGAAAAGCTGACATAATGCTGAATCTGGGATACGGGAATCTGGACGGATTCTTTATCGGATTCGGTATGAGGTTTTAGAAAATATCTTACACTAACTGTCTTACGAGCTCCTCTCTGTCACCGTACAGGTAATCTATTACGGGAATCTCTATCATAGTGTAGCAGCCAGGTTTCTGAAGCATCGAGGCACGGGCGGCGGCAACCAGCAGCTGGCCTGTGAGCGCCGGGTTGTTGATCTTCATGTCAAACTCGAACAGCTGGTTCTGGGTCCTGCCGGACACCCCCTTGCGGGTCATGTTCACACCGTGTCCCATATCCTTCAGGCTGTCAACCGAATCCACCTGCATTACGTGGGTCTCATCGTTCACGAAATAGGGGTCAGCCTTTATGGCGGCCGATATGTCCTCGAACCTGTAGCCGTCAAGAACCTCCACATAGACCATGCGGCGGTGTATGCCTGTCCCGAGCGGAATCGTCATGGAGAGAGCCTCCTTGACACCCGGGACAGCCTTGACAGCCACGGTGTGGCCCATGGACATGCCGGGGCCGAAATTGGTATAGCTCAGCCCTTTGGGAGCCATGACCTGCATGAGCGCACGCACTATCGAATCCGAACCCGGATCCCATCCTGCCGAGATGACGGCCACACTGCCGGACTCACCGGCCACCTTCATGAGGCGTTTGCGGGTTTCGGGAATGAGAGTATGTATGTCAAAACTGTCAACGGTGTTTATGCCAAGAGGAAGAATCCGGGAAGCATACTCCTCGGTCTTACGGCTCGGCACGGCGAGGATAGCCACATCCGGCTTGGATAGTTGTGAAATATTCTTTACAACCTTGAATCCTTCCAGCTCTTTCGGGCAATTTGCGTCACCATTGCGGCGAACAATTCCGGCAACCTCGAAATCAGGTGCTTCAAGAAGTGCGTCAAGCACATATCTGCCGATGTTACCATATCCTACGACAGCAGCTTTAATCTTTTCCATACGTATATAGTCATTTGGTTTCCGGGTGCAAAGTTACGAAAAAAGAATCCCCTTCGCATACGCGCGTGCAATAATCAGGCCTCCCGCGCGTTAAATATCTACTATTGACAATAGCAAAGGACATGATAGAATTCATTCAGGGAAAGGTCGTTGAACTTACACCCACACAGGCAGTCATACTAACGCAGGGCGGAGTGGCATATTCGCTCGGCATATCCGTCTATACGTTTTCATCCCTCCAGGGCAAGGACGAGGCAAGGCTCTACGTCTATGAGGCTATCCGTGAGGATGCATGGATCCTCTTCGGATTCAGCGAGAGAGAGGAGCGCGAGCTCTTCCTCATGCTGGTTTCGGTACCCGGCATAGGCGGAGCGTCGGCCAGGATGATACAGTCTTCATTCTCGCCCTCGGAGCTGGTGGAGATCATCAGCTCCGGCAATGACGGGATGCTCAAGAAGGTCAAGGGCATAGGAGCCAAAACCGCCCAAAGGATAATTGTGGACCTGAGGGACAGGATGGTCAAGGGACGAGGCAGTGACGCACCTGTCATGCAGTCGCTCGGAATCCAGGCCGGAAGGATAGCCGATGAGGCCGTGACCGCACTGACGACACTGGGATTCCAGCAGGCGGCTTCGCAGAAAGTGGTGGCGGCCATACTGAAGGAGAAGCCTGAGATGACAGTCGAGGCACTTATCCGCGAATCACTCAAGAGAATCTGACAGGCATGATGAGACTCATTGCCGCAACATTTTTAATGGCAGGTTCCTTTATAGCAGGGAACCTTGCGCCGCTGTATGCGCAGGAGTCAAGAACAGGCCTGAAGGATCCGGAGAACATAACCCGGGTGACCGAATTCGACGACAAGGAGGACCTGTACCGCATCGGGACAAAACTGGGGGACGATTTCCTTGAGATTCCCGAACTTCTCACTCCGGAGGAATATCTCAAGCGCACCATGCAGAAATCCATGCAGTCCTACTACAAGAACAGGAACGACGAGGCATTCGAAAACCATGAGGAGAACAAGTTCGACTTTACCGACATGAAGTTCGACCTGGGACCGGCAGAAAAGATTTTCGGACCTGGCGGAGTGCAGATCAAGACAAGCGGTTCGGCTGCCATAAAATTAGGATTCGACATCAACAAGATAGAGAACCCCGCCCTTTCCGTTGAGAACCGCAAGAACGGCGGATTCGACTTTGACGAACAGATAAACCTCAACATGAACGCCCGCGTGGGCGACAAGGTCTCAATGGACCTGAACTACAATACGGAAACCACTTTCGACATCGACACCAAAAAGATAAAGCTGCGCTATGAGGGCAAGGAGGATGAGATAATCAGACTGCTGGAGGCCGGTAACGTGAGCTTCCCCACCAACTCCTCGCTCATCCAGGGCGCGTCATCGCTCTTCGGCATCAGGACCGACCTCCAGTTCGGCAAGCTCAAGCTCCAGATGGTGCTCTCGCAGAAAGAGTCATCCTCCTCGTCGGTCAGCTCGCAGGGCGGTGAACAGCTGAACGATTTCGAGATCGATGCAAGCAGCTACGATGAGAACCGGCACTTCTTCCTCTCCCATTTCTTCCGCGACAACTACGACAGGAACATGTCCATGCTGCCGAACATCGTCTCAGGGGTCAAGATTACCAGGATAGAGGTCTGGGTGACCAACAAGCGCAGCAACTACGACAATCCGCGCAACATAGTGGCTTTCACCGACCTTGGCGAGACAAGCCATATCAGCAACGGTATCTGGAACGCGGTTGCAGGACCTGCCCCGGCCAACAATGCCAACGACCTGTATGCAAGGCTTAACTCGGACTACGCCGACATACGTGACATAGACAAGGTGGCTGTCACGATAGGCAACTTCCTTAACGGCAGCAACGACTATGAGAAAATCTCCAATGCCCGCAAGCTCAACAACTCTGAATATACCCTGAACAGTGCCCTGGGCTATATCTCGCTGAGGAACGCCTTGGCGTCGGACGAGGTGCTTGCCGTTGCATACGAATACACTTACGCAGGCCAGAGCTACCAGGTGGGCGAGTTCTCGTCCGATGTGACCGACACCGGCAAGGCCCTGTTCGTGAAACTGATCAAATCCAATTCCAATGCTCCAGGCACAGGCACGTGGGACCTGATGATGAAGAACATCTACTCCATAACCACCGGAACACTCAGCAAATCAGGTTTCAAGCTGGCTGTGACCTACCAGAGCGACAGCACGGGAAGCCGGTTGACTTACCTGCCTGAACAGGGGCTCAAGGAGACCCCGCTGCTGCGCATGATGAACCTTGACAGGCTTGACGACAACCAGGCCGTACATCCCAACGGAAAATTCGACTACATAGAGGGTTACACTGTCATAGCATCCTCGGGAAAGATCATCTTCCCGGTGGTGGAGCCTTTCGGAAGCCATCTGCGCAAGGCAATAGGCAATGACCGCATCGCGGAGAAATATGTGTTCCAGGAGCTCTATGACTCCACCAAGGTGGTGGCCAAGCGCATCGCCGACAAGGACAAGTTCATACTCACGGGTGAATACTCCGGCTCATCGGGCAATGTAATACAGCTCGGCACCGGCAACATTCCGCGCGGTTCGGTGATAGTCACCGCAGGAGGCGTGACGCTTACCGAGAACACGGACTACACCGTGAACTACAACATGGGTACGGTGACCATAATCAACCAGAGCATCATCGATGCCGGCACCGACATCAATGTCCAGCTGGAAAGCAACACCTATTACAGCATGCAGCGAAAGACCATGGTGGGCATGAACTGGATGTATGATTTCAGCAAAGACCTTCAGATCGGCGGAACCTACATGCACCTGAACGAGAAACCGCTCACAAGCAAGGTGACCATGGGCGACGAACCGCTCGTGAACTCCATGTACGGGCTGAACATAAACTGGAGGCACGAGAGCCAGGCTCTGACCAACCTGATAGACCTGATTCCTTTCGTGAACGCCACCAAGCCCTCCTCCGTCAATTTCCAGGCAGAGATGGCGGCACTCCAGTCCAGAGTATCCGACAAGGTTCAGGGCAAATCCTCATATATCGACGATTTCGAGGCGGCTGAGAGCGGGATTCCCCTGCTACAGCCGTCGGCATGGTCGCTGTCGGCCGTACCGACCGGCATGAAGGGATTCGGCAAGACCGGCAGCGTGGAGGCGGGATACTACAGGGCACTGCTCAACTGGTTCACCATCGACCCGCTCTTCACCCGCCGCAACTCCTCGCTGACCCCGGCCCATCTCAAAGGTGACAACGAGCAGCTGTCCAACCATTACGTGCGTGAGGTCTATGAAAGGGAGCTCTACCCCAACAAGGAATCGACATCAAGCGAGTCAACCACGCTCCAGATACTCAACCTGGCCTACTATCCTGATGAACGCGGCCCGTATAACCTCAATCCTGACCTCGACGTGAACGGACACCTGAACAATCCGGCACAGAACTGGGGCGGTATCATGAGGAACATCTCCACAACGGATTTCGAGAGTGCCAACATAGAGTACATCGAGTTCTGGATGCTGGACCCGTTCATCTACAATCCCGCATCACAGGGCGGCGACCTCTACATAAATTTAGGTGAGGTGTCCGAAGACGTGCTCACCGACGGCAAGAAATTCTTCGAGAACGGCATCCCGGTGGATGACGACACCACCAAGTACGAGTCAACCGTCTGGGGCAAGGTGCCTAACGTGAAGAGCCTGGTATATGCCTTCGACAACAACAATGCCGACAACCGCAGCCGTCAGGATGTGGGCCTGAACGGACTCACCACCGAGGAGGAGCGCACATGGCCTGCTTACGCCTCGTTCCTCAGCGAGATAAAGTCCAAGGTGTCACCCGAGGTATATAACGCCATCTATGACGACCCGGCAGCCGACAACTACCACTACTACCGTGGCGGGGACTATGACGCGGCAGGCATGTCGGTTCTGGACCGCTACCGTCTTTACAACGGCACCGAAGGCAACTCGCCGAACTCCGGCACCAGCGGCAGCGCATACGACCAGTCCTCCCGTACCACCCCGGATTACGAGGATGCCAACGCTGACTTCACGCTCGATGAATACGAGAAATTCTTCCAGTACAGGATTTCCCTCCGCCCGCAGGACCTCCAGACAGGAATGAACTATATCGCCGACAAGCGCGAAGTGAAGGTCAAGCTCAGGAACGGCAACAGCGAGACAGTGAACTGGTACTGTTTCAGAGTGCCGGTCAAGGAGTACGAAAAAGCTGTCGGTTCCATACGCGATTTCAGTTCAATACGCTTCATGCGCATGTATCTGACAGGATTCACCGAGGAGGTACACGTAAGGTTCGGCTCGCTTGAGCTGATGCGCAGCCAGTGGAGGAACTACGAGCAGCCCATAGCCAGTGCCGTGAACCGCACCCCCACTCTTTCGGGCACATTCTCCGCCGCATCGGTCAACATCGAGGAAAACGGCGACCGTTCTCCGGTGAACTACGTCGTCCCGCCCGGAGTGACCAGGATAATAGACCCGAACCAGGTGCAGCTCGTGCAGGACAACGAACAGGCCATGAGCCTCAGGGTCAAGGACCTGGGAGCCGGAGAGGCACGCGGGATATACAAGAAGATATCGCTCGACCTCAGACGCTACAGCCGCATCCAGATGTTCACCCATATAGAGGCCGCCGTGCCTGATGTGTCAGGCCTTCAGGACGGTGACATGTCAGTGTTCATCCGGCTCGGTTCCGATTACTCCGGCAATTTCTATGAGTACGAGATTCCTCTTAAGGTCACACAACCAGGATTCTACAGCGGAAGCAGCGAGCAGGACCGCCGTCTGGTATGGCCGGAGGAGAACATGCTCGACATTCCTTTCGACGTGCTCACCGAAGTCAAGAACAACCGCAACCTGCAGAGGAACCTGGGTGCCATAAGCGGTAACGGAATCTACAGCGAATATGACCCTGACCGGCCCGAAAACAGGGTAAGCGTGATGGGTAACCCGTCCGTCGGCAATGTCAGGGCCATAATGATAGGTATCAGGAACAACTCTCTAAGCAGCAAGTCGGCCGAGGTTTGGGTAAACGAACTGCGACTGCAGGGCTATGAGAGCAAGGGCGGTATGGCGGCACAGAGCAAGCTCTCGCTCAAGCTGTCCGACCTGGCCTCGGTGGATCTGTCCGGTCAGGTCACGACAGCCGGTTACGGAGGCCTGGAACAGGGAATCCAGCAGCGCAGGACCGATGACCTGTACAAATACTCGCTCACCACAAGCTTCAACCTGGGACGTTTCCTGCCAGAGGTGACTAGAATCTCCGTACCGGTCTATTATTCGTACTCCCAGGAGAAAGTGTCACCGCAGTACAGTCCGTTCGACACTGACCTCTATCTGAACGACGTGATTGATTCCTATCCCGAAGGCAATGCAAGGGACTCCCTGCGCAGCATCACCCAGGAACTGAGCGTGAACAGGAACTTCAGCATATCCAACGCCTCGATAGACATCAGCAGCGAGAAACCCATGCCGTACGACCCGGCCAACTTCTCGTTCAGCTATTCAAAGTCCGAGAGGGACAACAGCGGAAGCACCATAGAGTACGAGCATGACAGGAACTGGAAAGCCGATGTGGATTACAGCTATTCGCCCTCCACGAAGGGAAAGCAGCCGTTCACGTTCATAAAATACCAGTCACCGTGGCTCAAGATACTGAAGGAGACCACCGTCAACGTCCTGCCGCAGCAGCTCAGTTTCAACACAGGCATACAGCGCAGCTATCACGAGCTTCAGGAACGTGACCTGGAGGGTGAGCAGACCGGCATTCCGGTGATATTCTCCCAGCAGTTCTGGTGGGACAGGGACCTCTCTCTCACTTGGAACCCGCTCAAGGAGCTCAAGCTCTCGTTCACAGCCCGCACAAAGGCCGAGATAGAGGAGCCGTACATGGTGGTCAACAAGGACCTGTATCCTGACCAGTACCAGCTATGGAAGGACTCCGTCAAGACGAGCATCATGAACATGGGCCGTCCGTTGGACTACAACCAGTCTTTCCAGGCTTCCTACAACATACCTGTAAGCAAACTGCCCGTACTGGACTGGACGACCATGGACATCGGCTTCAACTCCCGCTATACATGGGACAGGGGTACCACATACGCCGACGGTTCATCATACGGCAACATCATCTCCTCCGACAGGAACATTTCGGTCAATGCCCGTCTGAACATGACCAACCTCTATAACAAGGTGGCCTATCTCAAGCAGGTGAATGACCGGTTCTCAAGTTCAGGAAGGAACAGGCCCAGGACCGGACAGAGCGCGGCTTCGAGCAAGAACAAGTATCTGAACAAGGAGTTCACCTTCCTGCCTGATTCCACATACACGGTAAACCACAATCTGGGCACGCTGACCATCAAGGTCACAGCCACCGCGAAGGACGGTTCCACGGTCAAGCTCAAGTACAAGCGTATCGATGCCGACAACATAAGCGTCAAGGTCAAGGACACCCTGAACGTGGTGGTGCGCGTCATCCAGGATCCGGACAAGGCCGCCAGGGAGGAAAAGGTCACGTTCAGGGACGGACTGGACTTCGGCCTGCATACCGTCATGATGCTCCGCAACGTATCCATATCCTACAAGGACACTTACAACATGTCCCTGCCCGGATTCATGCCCTCATCCGATTTCCTCGGACAGTCCAGATCATCGGGGCTTCTGGCTCCCGGACTTGATTTCGCCTTCGGTTTCACGGACGATGACTATCTGCACAAGGCCATGGACCGCGGATGGCTGCTCAACAATGACAGCGTGGCACATTCGGCGGCATCCACCGCAAGCCAGGACCTCCAGGTGAAGGCCACCCTCGAACCGTTCCCCGATTTCAAGGTGGATCTCAGTTCGAGCTGGACCAGGAGCGGCTCCAGGCAGATACAGTACATGTACGCCGGTATGCCAAGCACCCGAAGCGGCTCCTTCAACATGACCGTGATCACATTAGGGAGCGCATTCGAGCGGCACACCTCATCCAACGACTACCGTTCATCCCGGTTCAACAAGCTGCTTGACAATATCGGAACCGTCCGCACGCGTATGGAATCGATATATGACGGCACACCCTTCCCCGCCCGGAGCTCAAGGGCCGGAGAGACCTACAGCAGTGCCAAGGACGGCATGGACCCCTACTCCGCCGACGTGATGATACCCGCTTTCCTGGCCACCTACACCGGAAAGAACGCCTCAAGAAGCAGTCTGGACCTCTTCCCGTCAATGCTGGCCATGCTTCCCAACTGGAGCCTCACCTACGGCGGACTCAGCAAACTGCCTTTCTTTGAGAGCCATTTCAAGAGCTTCAACCTGCGTCATGCCTACAAGAGTGTCTATGCCATAGGCAGCTACAACACATACAACAGCTATATGGAGTTCATGAACGGCCGGGGCTTCATAGAGGATGTGACCACAGGAGCCCCGATCCCGAGCAGCATGTACAACATAGGCTCCGTATCCATAAACGAATCGTTCGCCCCCCTTGCCGGCGTTGACATGACATTCAAGAACAACATCACCGCGAGGCTCGAGTTCCGCAAGACCCGCGTTCTCACCCTCAGCACCACATCGGTCCAGCTCGTGGAGACTAACTCCGATGACATCACTGCAGGCGGCGGATACAAGATTACGGGACTGCAGATTCTCGGGGCACGTCCGGGAACGGGCCGGAACCGCGTAAGCAACGACCTTAACATGAGCGCCGATTTCTCCTACCGCAACCAGAATGCCCTCTGCCGCAACATTACCGATGGCAGCACCCAGGCCACAAGCGGCAACAGGGCCCTGAAGCTCTCCTTCCAGGCCGACTACACCTACAGCCGCATGCTCACGCTGAATTTCTACTACGACTACCAGAGCAACTTCCCGTTAGTGTCCACATCGGCCTATCCCACATCCACTCATGACTGCGGTTTCACGCTGAAATTCACACTTACAAGATAGGATTCTGCCAGGAACCGTTCAATCCCGGCTCTCCGATGGACTGAGGCCGTGTCTGCCGGCCTCCTTGATGACAAACTCCAGGGCCTCGTCATGGTCATTGGAAATCACACCGTCCAGAATGGCGTCCTTGACGGCACTCTTGAGCTGGCCCACTATGGCCGACGGCTCCAGACCGAACAGTTCCATAATTTCCAGACCGTCAACGGGAGGCTGGAAATTGCGTATGCGGTCACTCTCCTCCAGATCCCTGAGTTTCCGGCGCACCACCTTGAAGTTATCGAGCATACGGTGTTTCTTCTGTTCGTTCTTGGAGGTTATGTCAGCCTCGCAGAGCGTCATCAGGTCCTCTATGTCATCGCCTGCATCGAAAAGAAGACGGCGTACGGCTGAATCGGTCACCTCGTCATCCACAATGGCTATGGGACGCATGTGCAGCTCAACCATCTTCTGCACATATTTCATTTTCTCGTTCTTGGGCAGTTTCATGCGCTCGAAAATGCCTGGAATCATCTTCATGCCCACATAGTTGTGGTTGTAGAATGTCCAGCCGTGAGCGGGCTCCCACTTCTTGGTGCGGGGCTTGCCGATGTCATGAAGCAGAGCGGCCCAGCGCAGCCAGAGGTCATCACTCACACGGGCCACGTTGTCCACTACCTCCAGTGTGTGCAGGAACACATCCTTGTGTCCCCGGCCGTTCACAGTCTCCACCCCCTGCAGGGCGGACAGTTCCGGGAACACGAGTTCCAGCAGGCCGCACCGGTCCAGGTCGATGAATCCCTTGGACGGGACAGGGGCGAGCAGAATCTTGTTCAGTTCCTCCGAAATACGTTCCTTGGATATTATTCCGATGCGCTCGCGGTTTTTCTCGAGCGAACTGAAAGTCCCGTCATCAATGTAGAAGTTAAGCTGTGTGGCAAACCTTATGCAGCGCATCATGCGTAGCGGGTCATCGCTGAAGGTGATGTCAGGGTCCAGCGGCGTACGGATAATACGGTCTTCCAGGTCATATATACCGCCGAACGGGTCAACCAGTTCACCGAACCGGTCCGCATTCAGGCATATCGCCATCGCGTTTATGGTAAAGTCGCGGCGGTTCTGGTCATCCTCGAGGGTGCCGTCCTCAACAATCGGTTTGCGTGAATCACGGTGATATGACTCCTTGCGCGCCCCCACGAACTCCACCTCAAGGTCACCCTTCTTGACCTGGGCCGTGCCGAAGTTCCTGAACAGGCTCACATGGGCGCCGTTACCCAATGCCTTTCCGTAAGCCTTGGCCATCTCCAGGCCACTGCCCACCACAACCACATCTATATCCTTGCCGGGACGCTCCAGGAACAGGTCACGGACGTATCCTCCCACCACATAGCACTCCAGTCCCAGACTGTCGGCAGTCCGGGACAGAAGCCTGAACTCCTCCCTGTCAAGCAGCTCAGCCAGCTCCCTGTCACTGTAAAGTTTCATCACTGCAAAGATAATGCCGTTTCGCTTGACTATCGCTGCCAAAAGAGTATTTTTGCAGATTGAACCAAGATTCATCAGAATGAGACGTACAGCGATATTTGCCGTAGCATCAGTACTGCTTGCTGCGGGATGCAAGCAGAATGTGGAGAAACTGGCGGAACGGCACCTGAAAAACGCCGAAGAGGCTTTCAGCGCCGCGGATTACAGCCTAGCCAAACAGGAGATAGACAGCATACGGATTCTCTATCCCAAGGCATTCGAGGCCCGCAGGAAGGGTATAGTCCTCATGCAGGAGGTGGAGGTGGCCGAACAGCTCCGGACCATTGAGTATGAGGACAGCATGATTGCACTCGCCCGGGCCGCATTCGAACGTATCAGGGAAGACTACGTGTTCGGGAAGGAGGAACAGTATCAGGACGTGGGGTTTTACACCATCAAGAGCCAGGACCCCATCCGCAATACAGACCGCAACTACATACGCGGGCAAGTCGATGAAACGGGACGCATGACACTGGTTTCACACTACAGGGGCAGTTCATACATTCATCACGACCAGATACGCCTGAACGCGGGAGAGACATACGTGGAGACCCCGGAATCCGATGAACGCCATGAATTCACCGATCTCGGGATATGCTATGAGAGACTCTCTTTCCTGAACGGGAACGACGGAGGAGCCTCGGCGTTCATAAAGGCCAACCGCAACAAGGATATAACCTATACTCTCTACCGCAAGACAGGCCCCGACAGCAGGAGAGCCGTATCAGGCAGCCTGAGGATGAGCAGGGAGGACCGTGAAGCCATAGCCAGGCTGTATGACCTCTCGCAGGTTCTCCTCTCCCTCGACGGACACATGAAAGCCCGCGAGGAAGCAGACCGTCACCTCCGGTTCATACGCTCCAGGATTAAGGACGGTTCAGCTCAGGATGCAGTTCAGGAAAATGAGTGATATGGCTAAAGGAGCCACGAATTTGACAAGATAATAGATTGTGAGAGCCAGCCGGCGCGGCAGTTTCAGTGTGCCGCCGTTGGTGAGTTCATCTATATAGTCGGCACGCTTGAGCCTCCATCCGGCAAACACCGCAAGCAGGAGGCCGCCCACCGGCAGCATGATATTGGAGGTTATATAGTCAAAGAAGTCAAACACGCTCAACCCGAACAGCCTGAACCCGTCAAGCGGCCCGAATGAGAGCGAGCAGAACACCCCTATTCCCCCGCACAGCAGGAAGCTGATAAGCACGGCACGCAGGCGCGAGCGGCGCATCTCCTCGATGATGAATGCCACCACGACCTCCATAAGCGATATGGCCGATGTTATGGCAGCCAACAGCAGAGCCAGGAAGAACAGCACCGCTGCCAGTCCGCCGAGAGGCATGGACTTGAACACGCCGGGAAGTGTGATGAACACCAGACCGGGACCGGCACTGACATCGGGGTCCGCACCGTTCATGAGAGCTATGGCATAGACGGCGGGGATGATGGCCAGACCTGCTATCACGGCGAATGCCGTATCGAAGAACGCTATCCAGGCCGATGAAGCGGCTATGTTCTCGTCCTTATGTACGTACGACGCGTATGTAAGTATGCAGCCGCATCCGATGCTGAGCGAGAAGAATGCCTGTCCCATGGCAGCGATACATGTATTGGCCGTAACCTTGCTGAAATCAGGCACGAACATGTAACGCACGCCCTCGACTGCGCCAGGCAACGAAAGCGAACGGATGACTACCAGCACTATTATCACGAACAGCACCGTAATCATGATCTTGGACATGCGCTCTATGCCTTTGCGCACTCCGAACACGATAATCAGGCCGGTCATGCCAAGGAACAGCATGGTATAGGCCAGCGGCTTCCAGGGGTTGCTGATGAATGTCCCGAAAAAACCGGCATAGTCTCCCTGATAACCCATCAGTCCGCCCGAGCAGGCTTCGACAAGGTACCTGACCGACCAGCCACCCACGACACAGTAGAAAGAGAGGATGCAGACCGATGCCAGAACCGCTATCAGACCTATCCATCGCCACTTGGAACCGGGAGCGAGACGGTCAAACGTGCGGAACGGATTTGAGCCTCCGCGACGGCCCGTCAGATACTCCGAAATCATGACCGGCAGGCAAATCACTATCAGCATGACGATGTAGAGCAGCAGGAATGCCGCCCCGCCGTTCTTGCCGAGCATATAGGGGAAACGCCAGATATTGCCCAAGCCGATGGCCGAGCCTGCCATGGCCAGAAGCATGCCTATACGGCTGCCGAATGTCTCCCGGGATTTGCGTGTCATCAGAACAGGCGCAGTATATCGTTGAGGTTGGCGAATATGAGCAGACCGAAGAGGATTATCATGCCTATGGTATTGGCCACCTCAAGGAACTTGTCGCCGGGTTTCTTCCCTGTCACCACCTCAACCAGCAGGAACAGCACATAACCGCCGTCAAGGGCCGGAATGGGCAGTATGTTCATGAATGCCAGGATTATGGAGAGGAATGCAGTCATAAGCCAGAACGCGTGCCAGTTCCATTTCTCCGGGAATATGCTGCCTATGGTACCGAATCCTCCCAGGCTCTTGGCCCCCTCCTTGGTGAACACATAGCGGAAATCGCCCACATAACCCTTGAGCGTATTCCAGCCGTAGCGGATACCGGCAGGGATGGATGCAAGGAAGCCGTACTCCAGATTCACGAGCCTGTATTCATCGGACAGATGTTTTATGCCTATCATGAAACCGGCATCGGCTGTCACTGTGAGAGTGTCACGTCCTGCACCCGGACGTCCTGTCACTATACGGAGGTCATGATCCACATATTTCTCCTCGGCACGGCTGCGCAGCTCATTCAGGACGGTCTGGAACGATGTCCAGGTGGATGCGTTCTCACCGTTCACGGTCAGGATGGTGTCACCGGCCATGATGCCGGCAGCCGCGGCCCCGCCCTCAACCACGCTGTCAACTGTCATGGGACTTAGTATGGAGACGAACGGAACAGCGCGGGTGAAGTCAAAGAGCGACAGGTCCTCAGGCATGTCAAGCACCACCTCCCTGCCGTCACGCAGCACTGTCACCCGTGTGGCCTTGGCAATGGCGCGATAGAGGTCTCCATCGAACTCCCGGGTGGGTTTCCCGTCGGTTGCGACGATGATATCCCCGTCGCGGAAACCTATTGACTCGGCCTGCGCGTTGAATTCCATTCCGTATTTGAGCTCCTGGGCCGGGATGTAGCTGTCACCCCACTTGAACAGCACCATGGAGTAGATGAAGAATGCCAGAATCAGGTTGAACAGTACGCCGCCCACCATGATGAGCAGACGCTGCCAGGAGGGTTTGGAACGGAACTCCCAAGGCTTGGGCTCCTGTTGCATGGCTGCTATGTCCATGGACTCGTCAATCATGCCGGCAATCTTGCAGTAACCGCCGAACGGCACCCAGCCCACACCGAACTCGGTGTTCTCCGGCGACCGGCGCCAGTCACCCTCAGGAAGCGACTCAAGGTCAACGGGCTTGTAGGTCGTCTCCTCCTTGCCCTCGAAATTGTAGCGTTTCTCCTCCTCGTAGCTGTCAGGCACATTGGGGCTGAAGAACCTGACCCTGAGCCTGCCATCCACCCGTTTTATGCGGAACAGGGAGAACCTTGGATTGAAGAAGGCATAGAATTTCTCCACCCTCACACCGAAAAGGCGTGAGAAGAGATAGTGACCGAACTCATGGAATACTACAAGAATGGTAAGAGAGAGTACTAACTGAAAAAAACGGATCCAGAATGTTGACATGTATCAAAGTTTTTGTCTCGGGTTTATCAATGATGCCGCCACACGGCGCGACTCGGCATCGGTCTCAATATAGTCTTCAAGTGATGATTCCTTGCGGAACGGGACGCGGGCCATCGTGTCGGCTATCACGTCACTCATCTGCAGGAATCCTATCTCATCGCGCAGGAACGCCGCTACGCACACCTCGTTGGCCGCATTCAGGATACAGGGCATGTTACCTCCACGTACAAGCGCCTCGTATGCCAGGGCCAGGTTCCTGAAACGCTCCAGGTCAGGCTGCTCGAATGTCAGCGACCCCAGCATGGAGAAATCCACCCTCGGGAAATCCGAGTCCAGACGCCTCGGGTATGAGAACGCATACTGGATGGGGAGCCTCATGTCCGGTGCACCGAGCTGGGCCTTCACGGCACCGTCGGTGAACTGTACCATGGAGTGGATGACCGACTGGGGATGCACAACCACCTGTATCCTGTCGTAAGGCACACCGAAAAGCCACTTGGCCTCTATCACCTCGAATCCCTTGTTCATCATGGACGCGGAGTCAATGGTAATCTTGGCACCCATATCCCAGTTGGGATGTCTGAGAGCCTGCTCCTTAGTCACCCTTTCAAGCTGATGCACCCCGAATGTCCTGAACGGTCCGCCCGAAGCTGTCAGGATAATCTTCTCCACAGGGTTGCCGCCCTCGCCGCTGAGACACTGGAATATGGCCGAATGCTCAGAGTCAACAGGCAGGACGGGAGTCTTGTACTTCATGGCAAGTGAGGTAACCAGCTCTCCTGCCACGACCATGGTCTCCTTGTTGGCCAGAGCTATTGTCTTGCCAGCCTTTATGGCCTCCATAGTAGGGCACAGACCTGCAAAGCCCACCATCGACGCCAGGACTATGTCGATGGGATCAGCCTTGACTATCTGGCTGATGGCATCGCTGCCGGCATAGACCTTCACCGGAAGGCCGGCCAACGCCTCCCGAAGCCGTGCATAATGCTCCTCATTGGCAATGACAACCGCCTCCGGCTTGAACCTGACGGCCTGTCCGATGAGCTTCTCGACGTTATTATTGGCCGTAAGGGCATATACCTCATACTCCTCGGGATGAGAGGCTATCACGTCAAGAGCCTGCGAACCGATCGAGCCTGTGGAACCTAAGATAGCTATCTGTTTCACTGGAACAAAATATATTTTTCAGGGTCAAGAGGCTGACCCTGATACCACAATTCAAAATGCAGGTGCGAGCCGGGGGTCTCCCCTCCGTCGGCATTCCGTCCCACAAGGGCTATGACGTCACCCTGACGGACCTTGTCGCCGGATTTCTTGAGCAATGACTCGCAGTGCCTGTAAACCGAAACAAGCTCTCCCGGATGAACCACGCAGATAGTATATCCAGATTCAGCCGTGAAGGAGCTTATCAGCACCGTGCCGTCAAGGACAGAGACCACGCTCTGGTTAGGGATAGCGGCAATATCCACGCCGAAATGGGACTCAAGCGGATTGAAACCTGAGGCCACAAGTCCCTGTGTGGGCCTGAACAGGCTCAAAGAACGTATATCCTGCATGGGTACCGACTGCGAGGTGATATTGTAACGTTCAGCCTCCTCAAACTGACGCACGAATTCCTCCTCGCGGCTTGAAGGTTCCATAAGACTCACGCTTTTCTGCAATGAAACGGAGTCTATCGGCATGACCGTGTCCGGACTTATACGTCCGGCTATGATATCCTGGATGTTTGCAATGTATCTGTTACGGATCTCTATGACTTCCATGAGGGAATCGACCCTAAGGGCTTCGTCGATCACAGTCTGACGGAGTTTGTAGTCGCTGTCCACGGAATAGGGCTGCGGGGACCGTTTTGAAATCATGTTGCCTGCGAGAGCACCGAGGAAACCTGTCAGGAGTATGGCCAGGCCAAGATGTATCCTCGACACCCTGGTTCCCATGACCTCCTTCTGCTCATCCTCGTTCACCACGGAGACACGGTAACGGTACGTGAGCCTCCTCAACAGACTCATACGCCCGATGGATTTCCTTCTTTTCTTAAGACTCTTCATTCTCTTGGATTCAAAGCTCAGCCAGACCCTCCGGCAAGTTGTATTCCAATATCCTCCCCTTCCTGTCAACCTCCCTGATCCAGGCAGGATTGGCAGGTATGATGCGCTCTCTCGTACCGTCATCGGCAAGGAACAGGATGTTCGGAGTGGAATCATCCACTGCCTTGATCACACCCATTGAACCTGCGGTGGAATCCTCGATCTTCCAGCCGATGAATGATTCCCATGCCGGTTCGCCGGAATCCTGCTCCGCCACGAAACGGGCCGGCATGAACACCTCAACCCCCATGAAACGGTCTATATCATCCACATTGTCATACCCTTCGAACTTGACAAGTATGACAGTAGCGCTCCTTTCCCTTAACGATTCTATGAAAAAAGGTACGGGAATGCCGTCCATCATGCAGACAAGACAGTCGAGTCCGTCAGTCCAGTCAAGCGAGGCCGGAACGGAGACCGCCATCTCCCCGTTCACCCCGTGGGACTTCAGCACCTTTCCCACCCTGACCAGGCCGTTCATGTCAATCATATCACTCAATCCTCTCT
The DNA here is from genome assembly GCA_017612875.1 of Bacteroidaceae bacterium. Classification (GTDB taxonomy): domain Bacteria; phylum Bacteroidota; class Bacteroidia; order Bacteroidales; family Bacteroidaceae; genus Colenecus. Next base: position 27,242 of record JAGAEZ010000044.1, read on the forward strand.
ATATGTGCACCCAACGCGTTGAGGCGTATGTCAATGTTCTGATATCCCCGGTCAATCTGGCCTATGTTGTCTATCCGGCTTGTTCCCTGAGCGCTCATGGCAGCGATGAGCAAGGCTATTCCGGCACGGATGTCGGGTGATGTCATGCGCCTTGCCTGAAGCGGAAAACGGCGGTCATGCCCTATCACCACCACGCGATGCGGGTCACAGAGTATCACCTGGGCCCCCATGTCGATAAGATTATCCACAAAGAATAGACGGCTCTCGAACATCTTCTGATGTATCAGCACACTGCCGTTGGCCTGCGTGGCCGTTACCAGCAGGACACTGAGCAGGTCGGGTGTCAGCCCCGGCCAAGGAGCATCGGCTATGGTCATGATGGACCCGTCAATGAACGAGTCGATCTGGTAATGTTCCTGAGCAGGGATATAGAGGTCCTCGCCCCGCTGTTCCATCCTTATCCCTAAACGGGCGAAACTCCCGGGTATGATGCCGAGGTTATGGAACGAGACATCCTTTATGGTAATCTCACTTGAGGTCATGGCGGCCATCCCTATGAAACTGCCTATCTCGATCATGTCGGGAAGCACGTTGTGGGAAGCCCCGTGCAGCTTATCCACCCCATGAATGGTAAGCAGGTTGCTGCCTATTCCGGTAATGCTGGCGCCCATCCTGACGAGCAGACGGCAGAGCTGCTGCACGTATGGCTCACAGGCCGCATTGTAGATGGTAGTGGTTCCCTCTGCCAATACCGCCGCCATCACGATGTTCGCTGTACCGGTCACGGAAGCCTCGTCAAGCAGCATGAAGCACCCCCTGAGCTGTTCCGCCTTCAGTTCAAAATACCCACGTTCCTCATTAAGGCTGAAAGTGGCGCCGAGAGCCTCGAATCCCCTTATGTGGGTATCCACGCGGCGGCGGCCTATCTTGTCACCTCCCGGTTTGCTCACTACGGCATGACCGGAACGGGCCAGCAACGGGCCAAGCAGCATGACCGACCCCCTCAAGCCGGCACTGCGGGTCACGAAATCCATGCTCTCGGCGTATGAGGAGTCAATGTCATCGGCCCGGAAGGACCATTCGCCCGGAGCGGTGTTCCTGACCTTGACACCAAGCTTGACGAGCATCTCTATAAGGTTCCTCACGTCCAGTATGTCAGGGACATTGGAAACTGTCACCTCATCCGGGGTAAGGAGCACGGCACAGAGTATCTGGAGCACCTCGTTCTTGGCACCCTGCGGACAGATGGTCCCTTTCAGCCTGCGTCCCCCTTCAATGACAAATGACGGCATATCCTGCGTTCAATATCTGCGTTTGTTCTTTTTCTTGCTGTACTGCTGCTGACGCTGCGGCTGGTGAGGCGCCGATGAGAAAGTGACGTCCAGCTCACCCTCCTGAAGCCTGAGCCGGCCATCGGAGTACCACTCGATGTCAGCCATGATACGTGCATCGTCAACCATCTCCTTGTTCCAGAGCATGAGGTCTTTTTTCATCTGGACGGCTGTCAGGTGCAGCAGCTGGCTGCGCTCCGGTCCCTCGGGCATGGATGCAGCCACATCCAGCATCTCGGGAATGATACGCCCGTAATGACGGAACCTGATGTCGCCGGCAGGATACCCGATCCTTTCCGGTATCTGTCTCTCCTTCTCCAGTCTGGTAATCGGATAGGGATAGTCAATGTCCAGCTTGTAGTCCGACATGAAAGCGAGGTGGTCCCACAGCTTGCCCTGGAAATCGGGCACGTCGCGCAATGTGGGGAACATGCTGCCCATGATGGCGATAATGCTTCTGGCGCAGCTCTCACGCTCGTTCCTGTCCTCTATGGTTACCGCATAGTCAACCATGTCCTGAACGGCACGTCCGTACTCAGGCATCGGCAGTTTCTCTCGTTGTGTATTGTAGTTCATCAAACCAGTCTTTTAGGTTTAACAGCTATGAAATCTTTCAGATAACAGGGCTCAAAGTAAGCCACATCACGGAACTCCCCCCTGTTGAATGACTGCTCTGCAAGCGGGAACATCCACCGCGCCTCAGGATTTACGTCATCCAGGAAATGCGCGTTGGGATGACTGATGGTCCCCCGGCACTTGGCAGAGCCGTTTCCCATGAACCACACCGGGTGACGGTCAAGATACCCGCGATATGTATCGCTGTCAACAATGTCTGCGCGGATCTCACGGATCTCATTCAAAGCCCGGTCATAGATGGCCGAATAGACCTCCATGCGGCGGGCATCGATCATGGGACAGAGCAGGGCGTCATCGGGCAGTTCGAGAGAGAGCAACGGCTGCACGCAAAGCAGCTTGAGAGTGGAGACCGATATCAGTTTGAGTCCACGACCGTAACATACGCCCTTGGCCATCGACACACCTATGCGCAAGCCGGTGTATGAGCCAGGCCCCTCACTTACCGCCACGGCATCCAGCCTCAGGCCGCGGCTGTCAACCAGTGCAAGCGCCTCATCGGTGAGCACGCCTAATGACACGGCATTGTTGTGGCCCTCACGGTCGGCCTTGTCAAACACCAGCTGCCCCTCGTCGCTTACAGCAACGGAACAGCCGTCAGTCGCAGACTCTATGTGCAGGATCACACTCATCCCCTCGTTTTAATCTGCAAAAATAAGGATTTTTTTCAAAAAGGAAAGGCCGTATCGGGACCTTATTGCCTCCCGATACGGCCTTTAAACCGTTTTAACGTAATCTTGCAAATATTACTTGCCGAAATACCGCTTGTAGAGAGCCTCGAATCCCTTGCCGTGACGGGCCTCATCCTTGGCCATCTCATGAACTGTATCGTGAATGGCATCCCAGTTCTGGGCCTTGGCGGTCTTGGCAATGGCAAGCTTGCCGGCGCAAGCTCCGTGCTCAGCATTCATACGCTTCTCAACGTTGGTCTTGGTATCCCAAACCATCTCGCCCAGAAGCTCAGCGAACTTGGCTGCATGTTCGGCCTCCTCAAAAGCGTAACGCTTGAAAGCCTCGGCAATCTCAGGATAGCCCTCGCGGTCAGCCTGACGGCTCATGGCCAGATACATGCCTACCTCACTGCATTCGCCGTTGAACTCCATACGCAGGTGGTTTACCATCTCCTCGGATCCGACCTGGCCGTCGCCAAGAATATGCTCGCAGGCAAACTGCAATGATTCACCGTTCTCAATCAACTCCTTGAACTTCTCTCTCGGAGCTTTACACTGAGGGCAGCGCTCCGGTGCCTCAGTACCTTCATGCACGTATCCGCATACGGTGCAGATGAATTTCTTCTTCATAATCCTTATCTATTAATCGGTTTGTTTATGGTCTTTCTGCAAACTTATATAAAATCCGCCTATTTCACTACTGTCGGGATAAAAAAACGTTTCGGATTATATGAATTGAGAAAAAGTCCACAATCTTTTCGTGAAACAAATTTAAAAGGATTCTAAGTTGAATCGCTTGTTTTTGTAATTTAGCGGAGCGAAAACAAAAGAAGTACAGATGATTCAGTCAATGACAGGGTACGGGAAGGCTACAGCCGAGACCGTCAGCCGCAAAGTGATAGTTGAGATCAAGTCCTTGAACAGTAAGGCTATGGACATCTCAACGAGGATAATCCCCTCATACCGCGACAAAGAACTTGATATACGTTCCCGCATTACTGCGGCCTTAGAGCGTGGCAAGGTGGATTTCATGCTATATATAGACACCGCAACCGCATCGGGTACCCAGACCATCAACGCGGCTGCATTCAACAACTACCTGCAGCAGATAGAATCAATAGCAGCCGCAACCGGTTACGGAGTCCCTGACGACATTATCTCCACTATCCTGCGGATGCCTGAGGTGGTCAGCATAAACCAGCAGGAGGAGGTGACCGACGAGGAGTGGCAGGCCGTATCGGAAGCTGTGGACCGTGCCATAGCCGCTCTTGTGGAATACCGCAAGGCTGAGGGTGTGGCACTGGAAAAGAAGTTCCGCGAGAAAATCTCAAACATATCGGAACTGCTCAAGTCAGTCGAGCCTTACGAGCAGGAGCGTGTGGCCAGGATAAAGGAGCGCATACGTACCACGATGCAGAACACCGTGGGCAGCAATTATGACGAGAACCGTTTTGAGCAGGAGATGATTTTCTACATTGAGAAACTGGACATAAGCGAGGAGAAACAGCGCCTGACAAACCATTTGGGCTACTTCATCAAGACCCTTGAGGAAGGTCACGGACAGGGCAAGAAGTTAGGCTTCATCGCCCAGGAGATGGGGCGTGAAATCAACACCTTAGGCAGCAAGAGCAACCAGGCGGAGATGCAGAACATCGTGGTCCGCATGAAGGACGAGCTTGAACAGATAAAGGAACAGGTACTTAACGTAATGTAGGCTATGAACGGCAAATGTCTGATTTTTTCGGCACCGTCGGGTTCCGGCAAATCCACTATAGTAAACCGGTTGCTCGAACATCCCGAGCTCAGGATGGTATTCTCCGTTTCGGCCACGAGCCGTGCCCCGAGAGGCAGCGAACAGGATGGAGTGGAGTACTATTTCCTCTCCGCCGACGAGTTCCGCCGCCGTATTGCCGCCGATGAGTTCCTTGAATACGAGGAGGTCTATCCCGACTGTTTCTACGGCACGCTCAAGCAACAGGTGGAGCAGCGCCTTGACGAGGGAATGAACGTAGTGTTCGACGTGGATGTGAAGGGAGGCTGCAATATCAAGGAGTATTTCGGGGAGAGAGCCCTATCCATCTTCATCCAGCCGCCCTCCATAGCCGAGCTGGAGCGCAGGCTCGTCAAGAGAGGCACCGATTCCGCGGAGATGATTGCAAAAAGAGTGGCCAAGGCGGCCTATGAGCTTGACTTCGCACCGTTTTTCGACACTGTCATCGTGAATGATGACCTTGAAACGGCCGTGGAGGAGACATTAACCCGCGTAAAGGAGTTCCTCGATGTCTGAACCCGTCAGGACAGCCCTGTTCGGAGGCACCTTCAATCCTATCCACAACGGACACATAGCCATAGCCAGGAGCGTGATAGAGCAAGGCCTTGCCGATGAACTCTGGCTCATGGTAACTCCCTGCAACCCCTGGAAGAAAGGCAAGCAGCTGCTCGATGACCAGCTGAGATACAGGATGGCCTGCGATGCCGTGGAAGGGTTGGACGGCATCAAGGTATCGGACTATGAATTCCATCTTCCCATACCGTCCTACTCGGCCGACACCCTCAGGCACATTACGGCCGACTTTCCCGACCGGCGCTTCATACTCACCATCGGAGCCGACAACTGGGAGAAATTCGACCGCTGGTATGACAACAGCTACATCCTTGAGAATTTCCCTATCATAGTCTATCCCAGGACAGGTTCCGAAGTCGGAGAGCTGCCCGGAAGCGTAAAGCTCCTGGACTGCCCTTTAATTGACATAAGTTCCACACAGATAGTGAACCTGATTAAAAAAGGCAGGTCCATAAGAAAACTGGTCCCGGCTTCGGTTGCCGCGACCATAAGGGAATTGAAACTCTACCGTTAGGATTTTTCTATCAGCGTCACAGCATGGGCTGATATACCCTCCATCCTGCCTGTGAACCCCAGTTTCTCGGTAGTGGTGGCCTTTATCGAGACCCTGTCCGGTTCCAGGCCCATGAGTCCTGCCAGGACCTGCTGCATCTGAGGGATATGCGGATTGAGCTTGGGTTTTTCAGCACAGACCGTGGCATCCACATTGCATATACTGTATCCGTGCTCCTTGAGGATCCCGACGGTCCTGGAAAGGAGGATCCCGCTGTCAATACCCTTGTAGCGGGGGTCAGTATCAGGAAAATGATAGCCTATGTCACGCAGGGCGGCGGCCCCCAACAACGCATCGCAGATGGCATGGATAAGGACGTCGGCATCGGAATGGCCCAGCAGACCCAGTTCAAAATCAATCTTCACGCCCCCTATTATCAGGTCACGCCCCTCCACGAGCCTGTGGACATCGTAACCGTATCCTACCCTTATCATACTCATCGTCCCAAAATGGCCTTCAGGCCGTCCATATCGAATGAAAGCGTGAAACGAAGCGTCTGGTCAAGAGGATTGCTCTGGGCCGTGGATATGAGATAGGCGGCATCGAGCGAGAAGACGTTCATCCTGAAACCGGCACCTATCGTGAAGTACTTGCGGTTTCCCTTGAACTCGTTCTCGTAATGGTAACCGCCGCGAAGCAGGAACTGGTCGTTGTAGTTGTACTCGATACCGGCACCCCAGTATATCTCCCTGAGCTCCTCCTCCAGTCCGCCCGGAGCATCCTTGAAGGACTTGAAGATTCCCGCTATCGGGGAGAGCTCGTTGTATCCGGTGGCTGCCAGCCAGGTGGCATAGTCCGAGGTGAAGCTCAGGTCACTTTCATCCTCACCCGGATGCTCCTCTTTCATGAACTGGCTGTAGGTGGGACGGGTGGGAACCATCAGCTTGTTGACATCGGCATTGAAGGAGAAAGAGTTATACTCGTCAATCGGCACACTCAGAGATAATCCCAACCTGAGATTGGTGGGGATGAACTCGTTGGTCTGGCCGCCGTCATAGGATATCTTGCTGCCTATGTTCGAGGCATTCAGTCCGAAACCGAACAGGCAGTCCCTGCGGCCCAAGCCGATATAGTTGTTATAGTACATGGAGATGTCGGCCGAGAAAGCCTTGCCGGGAGTAAGCTCGTCATCGTAATGGTACTGGAGGTCAGAATAGATGAACCTGAGTCCCACCGCAGCGGAGAAGAGCTCGGAAAGCTTTCTGGAATAGTCGAAATCGAATGCGAATTCGTAAGGACGTATTATCGCCTGCGGGCCGTCAGTAACCGAAGAGATGCCGCCGCTCAACACTATCACCTCACCGAGGGAGAAATATGTAAGAGAGCCGCTCAGTGCCGAATAGTCATCGAGCTTGTAGTAGCCGACCAGATTGGCCAGGTCAATGTCCGAGACAAGCTGCCGGAGCCACGGGGTATAACAGAGCGAAAGTCCTGCCTGGCTGTTTGCGAACGGATATTTGGACGGATTCCAATACTGGCTGTTGTTGTCATTGTAAGGGTCAGTGGCACAACCCACATCACCCATTGCACCCGCCCTTGCATCAGGGGCGATGGAGAGCGACGTGACACCCGTATA
>JAGAEZ010000045.1 GCA_017612875.1 Bacteroidaceae bacterium
AAGTATGCCAAGCGTCCCAACGTGAGCGTGTCCAATCCCGACCTCACTTTCCACATCCATATCTCACACGATGACTGCTCCCTCTCACTTGACAGTTCAGGCGAGTCACTGCATAAGCGCGGATATCGTCAGGAGGCCATGGAAGCTCCCCTTAACGAGGTCCTCGCTGCCGGAATGATACTGATGTCCGGCTGGGACGGCAAGTCTGATTTCGTGGATCCCATGTGCGGTTCCGGCACAATTCCCATTGAAGCGGCGCTGATAGCCAGGAATATGGCTCCGGGCCTGTTCCGCAGCTATTTCGCATTCGAGAAATGGAAGGATTTCGACCGCGAACTGTTTGAACGGATATACAACGATGACTCCGCCGAACGTCCGTTCGAGTTCAGCATCAAGGGTTATGACAAGGACCCCAAGGCAATACTTACCGCCAAGCGCAATGCCAAGGCTGCGGGCCTTCTCGATTCCATCCAGTTCGAGCAGCGTGACTTCAAGGATTTCGAGCCGGTAAAGCAGCGCACCGTAATCATAACCAACCCGCCGTACGGCGAACGCCTGACCGATGAAAATCTGCTCGGCCTGTACGAGATGATAGGCGAACGGCTCAAACATGCCCTCGTGGGAGGCGAAGCGTGGATAATAAGCTACCACTACGAGTGTTTTGACAGGATAGGGCTCAAACCGTCGGCCAAAATACCCCTTTTCAACGGTGCATTGCCCTGCGAACTGCGTAAATACGAGATATTCGACGGACGGTACAATGATTTCCGTGGCGGTGACCGCCGGCTCAAGAAGGATGACCTGCCCTTACGCCGCAGCAGTACACTGCGCCACAAGGCACGACAGGCGGAAAAGGAGGAAGCCCGGAATAACGGAATGACGGAATTCAAGAAGACAGAGAAGACGGAGAAGACTGAATTAAGGAGAGAAAGACCTGCCCGCAAGACAGGAGACAAACCTTTCCGTAAGACATCATCGGAAGGCAAGCCGTTCAGGAAATCCGCTTCGGAAAAAGAAAGAAAACCGTTCCGCAAGACAGAGGGCGAAAAGCCTTTCAGGAAGTCAGAAGGACTGAAAACCTTCCGTAAGAACGAAAGTGTAAAAACTTTCCGTAAGAGCGAGGGCAAGCCCTTCAGGAAGAGTGCAGGAAAGACACCCGGAAAGGAGGGGGGAGCCCGACCCGGTCTGAAAAGAGGGTTCAAACCCGGAAACAGGAAACAATAAAACAAAATAAAGACAATGAACCTCAACATTCTCTTACTTGGAAGCGGAGGCCGTGAACATGCTTTGGCCTGGAAGATTGCCCAAAGCCCGCAGACAGGGAAACTCTACATCGCACCGGGAAACGCCGGCACATCGGGTGTAGGGGAGAATCTTCCCGTCAAGGCCGATGATTTCCAGGCTATCAGGAATATCGTCCTGGAAAAAAAGATTGACATGATCGTAGTAGGCCCCGAGGATCCGCTTGTGAAAGGCATTTACGACTATTTCAAGAACGACCCGCTGACAGCCGGCATCCCGGTCATCGGCCCCTCCAAGGCGGCCGCACAGATGGAGGGCAGCAAGGATTTTGCCAAGCGTTTCATGCAGCGTCACGGCATTCCCACAGCTGCCTACCGGACATTCACCGGTGACACCCTTGAGGAAGGTCTCAGATTCCTTGAGACCCTAAAGGCCCCTTACGTGCTCAAGGCCGACGGTCTTTGCGCAGGCAAGGGCGTGCTTATCCTGCCTACTCTCGACGAGGCAAGGAAGGAGCTCAGGGAGATGCTGGGCGGCATGTTCGGAAGCGCATCCTCACGAGTCGTAATCGAGGAGTTCATGAGCGGGATAGAATGTTCTGTTTTCGTGCTCACTGACGGCAAGCATTACAAGATCCTGCCGGAGGCCAAGGACTACAAGCGTGTGGGCGAGCATGACACCGGTCTGAACACGGGCGGGATGGGATCCGTATCGCCGGTTCCCTTCGCCACCGGGGAGTGGATGAAAAAGGTGGAGGACCGCATAATCCGCCCCACCGTGGAAGGTCTGGCCGAAGAGGGTCTGGACTACAAGGGATTCATCTTCTTTGGCCTTATCAATGTAGATGGTGACCCCAAGGTGATAGAGTACAATGTCCGCATGGGCGACCCGGAGACAGAGACCGTGATGCTCCGCCTCAAGAGCGACATCGTGGAACTCTTCAAGGGTGTGGCCGAAGGGAACCTGGACACCAAGGTCCTGGAGCAGGACGAACGCTCCGCAGTATGCGTCATGCTAGTATCGGGCGGCTATCCGCAACACTATGACAAGGGCTATGTGATAAGCGGCATCGACCAGGTCAGGGACAGCATAGTGTTCCACGCGGGAACCGCCTTCGACACAAACGGCAATGTCGTGACCGCAGGCGGTCGCGTGCTGGCAGTCAGCTCATACGGCAAGGACAAGGACGAGGCGCTTGCCCTCTCCTTCAAGGGCGCACGGACCATAGAATTCTGCAAGAAGGTTTTCCGCAGCGATATAGGAAAGGATCTTTGACGCGCTATCCGCCGCTGTAACAAATAATAACTGTCATTTTCGAGCCTTTAACCTTTAAAAGACTAACTTTGAGGCCCGTTACCGACAAATTCAACTGACAACGATGAATTACAAAAGACTTAACATTGTCATAGGATGGCTGGTTTTCGCCGTGGCAGCAGTGACCTACTGCATGACTATCGAGCCCACCGCCAGTTTCTGGGACTGTCCTGAGTTCATAACCACCGGGTACAAGCTTGAAGTAGGACACCCGCCAGGGGCACCTGTCTTCATGCTGACCGCAAACCTTTTCTCGCAGTTCACCAGCGACCCGGGCAAGGTGGCCATGATGGTCAACATCATGTCAGCCGTTCTGAGCGCACTGTGCATATTGTTCCTGTTCTGGAGCATCACCATGCTTGCCAAGAAGCTCATCGCCGGTGACAGGGAGCCGGACCTGTGGCAGTCCGTATCGATATTCGGCGCGGGAATAGTGGGCGCACTTGCATATACATGGAGCGACACCTTCTGGTTCAGCGCGGTGGAGGGCGAGGTCTATGCCTACTCCTCGTTCTGCACAGCCGTGACTTTCTGGCTGATACTCAAATGGGAGGAGAACAGCGATGAGCCGCACAGCGCACGCTGGCTTGTCCTGATTGCGTACCTGATCGGCGTGTCGGTAGGCGTTCACCTGCTCAACCTGCTCTGTATAACCGCAATAGTACTCGTATATTATTTCAAGCGCGCCAAGAACCCCGACTGGAAGGGAGGCATCCTTGCCTTCATGTTGTCAGGAGTAATCATAGCGGCAGTGCTTTACGGTATAGTACCCGGTATCGTGAAGGTGGGCGGCTGGTTCGAACTGCTGTTCGTGAACGGAATGGGACTTCCCTTCAACTCCGGCCTCATCACCTATATAATACTGCTGGCAGCGGTACTGATCTGGAGCGTCTATGAGACCCAGCGCGGGGACAGGAAGTTCAACATGTATCTCTCTTTCCTGCTTTCCATAGCTATGGCGGGAATCCCGTTCTACGGCCACAAGGCTTCAGGCGTCTTCTTCGGTTTTGTGATCCTGATCGCCGGAGCCATATATCTTTTTGCCAAGGGGATTCCGGAAAGGATAAAGCCGTCACCCTCACTCCTGAACACCATAATGCTGTGTGTCATGATGATTACCATCGGCTACTCATCATACGCGGTTATTGTTATCCGCTCTACAGCAAATCCTCCCATGGACCAGGATTCACCTGAGGATGTCTTTTCGCTCGGAGAGTATCTGGCACGCGAACAGTACGGAACGAGACCTCTCCTTTACGGCCAGGCCTACAGTTCTGGACTGGTGTGGGAACGCGCCAACGGCAATTACTGCACCCCGAAATCGGTAACCAACGGCAAGTCCTACGGACGTCTTGAGAAATCCAGCGCCGACGAGAAGGACAGCTACTATGTGAAGGATGACAAGCGTGACTACGTCTATGCGCAGAACATGCTCTTCCCGCGCATGTACAGCAGGGACGGAGACCATATCACAGACTACAAGAACTGGGTCGGGGGAATAAAGGGCAAGACCTATATCTACGATGCCTGCGGCAACAAGGAGAAGGCCGTGATACCCACGCAGATAGAGAATCTAAAGTTCTTCTTCCGCTACCAGGTCCACTTCATGTACTGGCGTTATTTCATGTGGAATTTCGCAGGTCGTCAGAATGATATCCAGAACCAGCACGGCGACATTCAGACAGGCAACTGGATTACCGGCATAGGTTTCATCGACCGTCGTCTTGTAGGCGGTGACCTGAAGGTTATGCCTGATCACCTGAAAGGCAAGGGCATGAACGTATTCTACTGCCTGCCCCTGCTTCTGGGCCTCATTGGCCTGTTCTGGCAGTTCGGTAAGGGAAAACCCGGACTGCACCAGTTCTTCGTGGTGCTTTCACTGTTCATCATGACCGGACTTGCCATTGTGGTTTATCTGAACCAGACTCCCATGCAGCCACGTGAGCGTGACTATGCCTACGCCGGATCATTCTACGCTTTTGCCATCTGGATAGGGTTGGGCGTATCCGCCATATCCGAGGCCCTCTCCAGAGTGTTGGGAAAGAAAGCCGCACCCGTCCTGGCCACCCTGCTCTGCATTCTGGTACCGATACAGATGGTAAGCCAGACCTGGGATGACCATGACCGCAGCGGACGATACACCTGCCGCGATTTCGGCCAGAACTATCTCACCACCCTTCCTGAAAAGGGATATCCCATAATCTTCACCAACGGCGACAACGACACATTCCCCCTCTGGTACAATCTCGAAACCGAAGGGTTCCGTACCGATGCCCGCTGCTGCAACCTGAGCTATCTCATGACCGACTGGTACATTGACCAGATGAAACGTCCCGCATACGACTCGCCGGCCCTGCCTATCTCGTTCAAGAAGATTGAGTACCAGACCGGAACCAACGAGTTCGTGGCTGTCGATGCCCAGAGAAAATACAACTCCCTCAAGCAGGCCAGGACCGATGCCGAAAGGGAATGGATTGACCAGGAATTTGAACTGAGGAACATTCTCGACAACTATGTCAAGAAGGGCAAGCCTATTCCCACCGATACCATCTGGTTCAAGATAGACAAGGATGCTGTGCTCCGTTCCGGCATGATGATTCCCAAGGAGTACCTCGGTGAGACCGATGAGGAGACCAAGGCCAATATGCCCGAACGCATGATCATCTCCCTCAAGGGCAAGACCAGCCTGATGAAGAACGAGCTCATGATGCTTGACCTGATAGCCCAGTGCAACTGGGAGAGGCCCCTCTTCATTGCCACGACAGTTGCTACAGACAACTACCTTAACCTTGGCAACTTCCTCGTTCTTGAGGGTCTGGCATACAGGATAACCCCGTTTGACTGGCATGAACTCGGATATGTGGCCGAATCCAACTCGGGAGCCGCCATTGACACAGAGAAGATGTACCACAACCTGATGAACTTCAAATTCGGAGAGGCCGGTAACCCCGATGTCTATCTGGATGAGACCATACGCCGCATGTGCTGGACTCACCGGCGTATCTACGCCCAGCTTGCAGGTCAGCTCATCAATGAGGGCCAGAAGGACAAGGCTCTCGAGGTGCTTGAACATCTTGAAGAGAATCTCCCCTACAACGCTGTCCCGTACTGGCTCCTCCGTCTCTCAACGGAGATCGGAATCGCCCGTATGTGGATTGCCCTGGACCAGCCTAAGAATGCCCTTACGATTCTGACCGACATAACCGCAGAGCAGCTGATGGAGATGAGATGGTATCTCACCATGAACGACCGCCAGCTCAAGCATGTATCCGATTCCTTTGACGACTGCGCCTCAATCATATACTCCTACACATTGCCTCAGCTGGAGAAGATTGTTGACAAGGAGACATTCGCCCAGACCGTGGGACTGTTCGAGGACTTATACAGCGAATATCAAAAGAGGACCAAATAGGCATGTTGATTGAGCAACCATCATCTGTCCTGAGCAAGATATACCCGAAGGGGCTCTTCCGGAAAAACCCGGAAGAGCACGCGGTCTATCTTACTTTCGATGACGGACCTATCCCTGAAGTCACTCCATGGATCCTGGAACTGCTGGACAAGCATGGAATCAAGGCCACGTTCTTTGTGGTCGGCAACAATGTCCAGAAGTATCCTGAGATTTTCAAGATGATTACAGACCGCGGTCACCGCATAGGCAACCACACCTTCAATCATGTAAGGAGCATGAGGATGAGGACTCCGGACTTCATAGACAATGTTAAGAAGTGCGACAAATACTTCACCACCCGTCTGTTCCGCCCGCCGCACGGAGTGATGAAGAAATGGGTTTACCGCTATATGAAGGATGATTACGACATTGTGTTCTACGATGTCATAACCCGGGATTACAACGAGAAGCTGAAGGGGCGCAAGGTGCTTGACATAGTCAAGAAATATACCCGGAACGGCTCCATAATAGTGTTCCATGATTCACTCCGGAGCGAACGGAACCTGAGATACGCGCTGCCCAAGGCCATAGAATGGCTTGAGAACCAGGGCTACGCCTTCAAACAGCTCTGAGATTCTTCCTCAGGCTCTATTTCAATTCACACAGGGCTGTGCAGATTGCATCCTGGACCTTACGCGAAGGGGCCGTCCTTATGGCTCCTTCGTTCATTATGCAGAAAGCCACCTCATGTCCTCCCGCTGTAGTGAGGTAGCCCGCAAGGGTACAGGCTCCGGTAACGGAACCTGTCTTGGCATGGACCCTGTTGATGGCCGATTTGGAGTCCATACGCGTCTTGAGAGTCCCGTCCATCCCCGATATAGGAAGATTGCGATAGAACTGGGGGAAAAGAACCGGTTCCTTATGGATAAGCCTGAGCATGTTCACCATGAAAGAGGGGGTAAGATGGTCATACATGGAGAGTCCGCAACCATCTACTATATTGTACTCATGCGAGGCGAAACCGAACTTGCGGGCCACAAAATTGTCAATGAACCCCGAGGCATCCTTGAACCCCGCTCCTGAGGGCTTGACGAGCCGTCCCAATTGGAGGAACATGGCCTCGGCGTAGAGGTTGTTGCTCTCCTTCAACGCCTCTTTCATGACGGAATTGAGGGAATGCCTTACATTGGCCAGAACACTGGACATGACAGGCGCTACACCTGCCCCGAAGCCTTTGTAACTGATTCCGGCATCGTCAAGATACTCCCTGAAAAGGGTGAAGGTGAAGTCTGCGGTGCCCACCACGCTCAATTCCTTGGTTTCCCTGCGGCGGCAGTTTCCTGACACCACAATTGTGTTATCATTGTGAATCCAGTCACGGCTGATGGAGAAAGTGCCGAGAGAGTCAACACCGCAAAGCGACCTGTTCTCCACCTTGATGAAACGGTTGGCCGGAGTCATTGTGACCACAGGGGGGCGGCCGTTCTCCACAGGCCTGACCTGTATCGTCACGAAACCCTCATGGACCATCAGGGGGGAAATATACGGCTGGAAGCTTGATGGGGAGTCATCCCAGCACCATCCGGATCCCCAGTGAACGGAATCCATCTGGGAGACATCGGCATAAACGGTTCCGTTTATACGGCGGACTCCGGCCTTCTTCAGATCGTCCACCATACCTTTCAGCTCCTGCTCGCTGAGCGAGGGGTCTATTCCTCCAACAAGATAAAGGTCACCGTCAAGAGTGCCGTCCGGAAGTATCTTTCCCAGAGTCCGCAGGGATGTCTCGAAACTGAACCCTGTCCCAAGGGAGTGAAGCGCTACAATAGATGTTATCACCTTCTCGGTCGATGCGGGACGGAACAGGACGTTCTCCCTGTAGGCATAGAGAACAGAGTCGGTAGTGAGGTCATAAACCATTATCCCGATATCGGTCCCGGCCGGCAACTCGTCATAGATAATCTTGTCTATACGTTCCGTGACCGTCTGGAAATCGGCTGCGTAAGAAACGGCAAGGCCTGAGAGGATTACAAGGACGGCCATTATCCTGCGTATGGTATTCATCATGCTGAATGTCTGTCAATATGAAACCAGGGCATTGAAACCGTTCCGGACAAGCAGTCCGTAAATACGGTCAAGCGATTCGCGTGAAGCTTTCCTTAAGGTGCTGACAGGAGTTTCCCTGTCAACGGTATAAATCATCACCTGGCTCGGGGAGATCCTTTTGAGCGCCTCAAGCCATGGGAGGACATAACGGTCGGACGTGTTGTCCATGTCATGCCCGTCAAAGGTGCCGGTCAGGAACATGGTCTGGATGATGACGTGACCCTTGAATTCACAGAGAGCCCTGATTACGTCATCCAGATTGTAACGGCCCACCGGATTGTCTATCAAACGGATGTAATCCATATCCACGGTATCCAGTTTCTGGATGTTGTTGTCCAGCTTCAGAAGGGCACTGAAAACGGCAGGGTCGGTCACGCGGGTCCCGTTGCTCAGCACACTCACCTTGGCCTCGGGAAAGAATTCATCACGCAGCGCCAGCACATCATCCACAATGCCGGGGAACTCAGGGTTTGCCGTCGGTTCACCGTTGCCTGCAAAAGTGAGCACATCGGGTCGGGGGCCTTCAGCCTTCATCTTCACCAGAACGGAGCGCAAGGACTCATAGACCTCGGCTCTGGTGGGACGATGATGCCGGGGATGATGGCTGCCGTTTCGCCCGCACTCGCAATAAATGCAGTCAAAAGTGCATATCTTCCCGTCGGCAGGCATCAGGTTTATCCCTAAGGAGACACCGAGACGGCGACTGTGAACGGGACCGAAAACAGGAGAATCGTATAATACTGTTGCCATTGTTGACTGTTGTTTTCTGTATCTTCTAATCAAACGCGAAAATAATAAGAATCTGTCAAAACTTACATGTCAACTGAACGTTTATGTCCTCCTTGTGCCATGAACTGATTCTCTGCTGAGAGGAGCTTATCACGTCACGGTCTGAATAGAGCAGCGAACCGGCCTTCAGATTCAGCTGGAGCCGGGCCGAAGGCTTGTATCTGAGATTCAGCACAATCCTGCCGCCACGTCCGGAAAGCGTGACGAATCCGAACGAATATCTGGGTCCTTTTTCATATACCGATATGCTGCTGTCGTGGCTGTCGGTCAGGAACAACACAGTCTGGAGGGATGCGGAAAGGCTCGGGGAGGGGTTCCAGTCAGAGGAGAGGGACAACCCGAATCCGTCCGACAAAGGCTCATAAAGGAAATCGTATCTGGACCAGAAAAGCTGGGTGCGGCACGAGAGCGACCTGTTGAACGTATGGTCCCACCGGAGCCGTCCCCTCCAGGTGACACAGTACTCAAGCGTTCCCGTGGGCTTGCAGTCTTTCTGTTTTGACTTGAATCTGAGGGTTGCGTCCAGGTTATCGGACTGAGATGCTTTCCATGCCGTATTGACTTTTATCTCAAGTCCGTTTGAGGGACCGTCGGCTCCTGTGCGGCTCACGGGATGACGGAACAGATCGGCATAGCCTTCACTTTTCAGCCGTCCGCCTGAATAGTGGAATCCTATCAGCACCCCGGCCTCGTTCCTTACATCGGACTCACAGACGGCCCCTGAACGCGGAGCGTTGTACTCAGG
This sequence comes from Bacteroidaceae bacterium, assembly GCA_017612875.1. Classification (GTDB taxonomy): domain Bacteria; phylum Bacteroidota; class Bacteroidia; order Bacteroidales; family Bacteroidaceae; genus Colenecus. The sequence continues at coordinate 9,588 of JAGAEZ010000045.1, forward strand.
GGAGTAATAACGGAAAAGCACATTCGAGCCGGCTTTCCTGCCAAGCCTGAACATGTTGTTTGTCAGTACAGCCGCACCTCCGTCCGAGAAGGCTATCTCACCCGAAGTGCCGAATGCGGCCCGCCTGAATGACCAGTCAGCTGATACGGCTGTATATCCTGTGCCGTTCACGGTAGGAAGAGAGTACCTCTCCCTGAGAACGGTGGTTCCGAAAGAGACCCCGTTGCGCCGGTAGTTGACGTTAGCCGCACAGGAGGCTGTCCTGACATTGTGTTTGCGTGACCACTCCAACTCAGTACGGTGATATCCGTCAGTCTTGAACGAGGAGACAAGGGTGTCCCCCTTCACTATCGCATCGGCAGGGGTATAGGCACCCGCTACTGTAACTGACAAATCCCTGCCTGCACGGAAAGTCACTCCCGCTCCTCTGTAAAAACCGTATTCGGAGACCGAAGAATGGGGCTTCAATCCAGTCTGCCCGGACTGTATTCCGGTAAGGACCATGCTCTTTCCTAGACTGAACCCCGAGCCGGAAACAAGTCCCAGTCCGAATACAGCCCTGTAATTTCCTGCCACAACAGTCTTGAAAGGACCTGCATCCGATATATACAGATAAGGTGACCAGAAATCGTAACCGGTCCTGTTCCTGCCCCCGAAGGGTTCGCCGGCATCCTTGTCGGCGGTGAAACCCGCCCTGACCCGGCCTTTCCAACTGAAGGAATACCTGACCGTATGGGAAAGCCTGCCGCCAAGGTAAGAACGGTTGGGGTATCTGGCAAGCTCCTCAGCGGTGTGTTCACGGAAACCGTCTCTCATATAGAGCGGTATATCCATACGTAACGTCAGTTCGTTACGTCCGTACCTGAACAGTTCCCGAAGGGTCAGTTTCTCTTTCTCCTGAAAGGCGTCACCTGCATATACCAGATGCCTGAGTATCTGACGGGTGCGCCAGTCAAGGCCTCCCGTGAGCTGGAGTTCGCCAAGCGTCTCCATGGGGCCGTACATATAGATATAGGCATGGATGGCCTCAATCTGTGACGGGGAAAGGATTTTCAGGCTTTCGAGCTCATCGGATGTGGCTGTATTTATATTCAAAGGAGAGGCATGCAACTGTTCATAGAACTCAATCATCTGTTCCAATGCCTGTTCCGGAAGATCCTCGTCCGAAAGAAGCTCCTCCAGCACACTCTCCCAACTGAGATCATCGGGATTGACCGAACCGAAAAAAACGGTTGAAGACACAAGCGCTGCCAAAGCGCAGAAGATTCTGATGCTTTTCATGATACTTTAACTCATTTTTTACGCCGTAAAGATATGCATTATTCTGATTATTGATACTTTTGTCCCGATGAAAAAGATAATCACGCTAATAATCGCGGCCATAGCCTTCACACTGTCCTCCTTGGCACAGTCAGCCGACTCACTGAAAAGGGAGAAGGTGTTTGTGGCCCTCGCCACGGTCTATAAGGGCGACACCATACCCTCATACGAACTGTACGAGGTCACTATCTATGGCCGACGGACATTCTCGAACGTCCGCAAACAACGCAAATACGACAAACTCGAGCGCAACGTGATGAAGATGTATCCCATTGCCCTTGAGGTCAAGGCCATACTTGTGGAAACATATCTCTATCTCCAGTCCCTTCCCGATGACAAGGCCAAGCAGGAGCATATCGAGGCTGTGGAGAAGGGGGTTTGGGATCAGTATCTGCCAATCATGAAGAAATGCACCCTTGCACAGGGAAAGCTCCTGATCAAACTGATAGACCGTGAATGCAACCAGACCAGTTATGAACTTATCCAGGCCTTCATAGGAGGTTTCAAAGCCAGGTTCTACCAGACGTTCGCCGCGCTGTTCGGGGCATCGCTCAAGAAACAGTACGACCCTGAACACGACGCCGAGGATGCCATGATTGAGGAAATCATCTGGATGATCGACAACGACATGATGTGAATCTGACAAGAAGCCGACGCCAAAGTCTTTTACATGCTATTTTTCCTCCGTAACCAGATTCTTGGATTGCAACGGGTGTAAAACCGGAGGTTTTTTATAAGTTTGTGCAATTATAATAAATCCATCAGAAAATGGCATTGCAATGCGGCATAGTGGGCCTGCCCAACGTAGGCAAATCCACACTTTTCAACTGTCTGTCGAGCGCCAAGGCGCAGGCGGCCAATTTCCCTTTCTGCACGATCGAGCCCAATGTGGGCACAATAACCGTTCCTGACGAACGCCTGAACAGACTGGCAGAACTGGTCCATCCGGGCCGTATCGTCCCCGCCACTGTCGAGATTGTCGATATAGCGGGACTGGTCAAGGGTGCCAGCAAGGGCGAGGGTCTCGGCAACAAGTTCTTAGGCAACATACGCGAGTGCGATGCCATTATCCACGTGCTCCGCTGTTTCGATGACGAGAACGTGACACATGTGGACGGCACGGTAAACCCTGTCCGTGACAAGGAGATAATCGACACCGAACTGCAGATAAAGGATCTGGAGACCATTGACCAGCGACTGCAGAAGGTACAGAAGCAGGCTGCCGTGGGTGACAAGCAGGCCAAGCAGGTGTGCGATGTGCTTAACGCCTACCGCGAAGTACTGCTGCAAGGCAAGTCGGCACGCACCGTGTCATTCGACTCGAAGGACGAGGAAAAGATAGCCCATGACCTGTTCCTGCTCACATCCAAGCCCGTTCTCTATGTATGCAATGTGGATGAAGAGAGTATCAGGAACGGAAACGCGTACGTGGAGCAGGTACGCCAGGCCGTCAAGGACGAGAACTCCCAGCTGCTGGTGATTGCCGCCAAGACCGAGAGCGAGATAGCCGAGCTGGAGAGCTACGAGGACCGCCAGATGTTCCTTGAGGAGTTGGGGCTGGAGGAATCAGGCGTGAACAGGCTGGTGAAATCGGCTTTCAGACTGCTCAACCTTGAGACCTTCATCACCGCAGGACCGATGGAGGTCAAGGCATGGACCTACCGCAAAGGCTGGAAGGCACCCCAATGTGCCGGAGTGATACACACCGACTTTGAGAAGGGGTTCATACGTGCCGAGGTCATCAAATACGACGACTATATGGAACTGGGCTCCGAGGCTGCCGTACGCGATGCCGGCAAGCTCTACGTGGAAGGCAAGGACTATGTGGTCCAGGACGGTGACATTATGCACTTCCGGTTTAACGTATAAAACTTTCCCGGGCACTGACAACCGTTATCGGAAATTGGATAATCTAAAAGGAATATGGATAATTATCTTGCTGTAATCTGGAATCCCGACAGCGAGCTTTGCCGTCTGTTCGGACTGCCCATTCGCTACTATTCCCTCATGTGGGTGGCAGGTCTTGTGGCGGCCTATTTTCTGGTCAGGAAATTCTACAAGGACCGCGGCATCAAGCCGGAGGTGTTCGAGCCGCTGTTCCTGTACTGCTTCATAGGAATACTGGCAGGAGCCCGATTAGGACACTGTCTGTTCTATGAACCGGACTATTACCTGAGCAGCGGCAGGCATTTCATAGAGATGCTCCTGCCCATAAGGTTCATGCCGGAAGGAGGCTGGAAGATGGTGGGCTACAGCGGACTGGCCAGCCACGGCGGCACCATAGGCATCTTCATAGGCATCCTGCTGTACTGCCGCAAATACAAGGTAAAACTGCTGGAATGCGTGGATATGATATGTGTGGCAACCCCTCTCACCGCCGCCTGCATAAGGATAGGCAATCTCATGAATTCCGAGATCGTGGGTAAAGCTACCGGAACCGGCTGGGGCTTCATATTCGTCCAGAACGGAGAGGACTTTCCACGACATCCGGCACAGCTCTACGAGGCAATCGCATACCTTGTCATCTTTGCGGTCATTTTCCTGATATACCGCAAGCATAAGGAAAAGGTAGGCAGCGGCTTCTACTTCGGGTTCTGCATAGCCGCAATCTTCACTTTCCGTTTCTTCATAGAGTTCTGCAAGGAGGTTCAGGTGGATTTCGAGCATGGCATGGTCCTTGACATGGGTCAGATCCTGAGCATCCCGTTCGCAATAGCAGGTATATGGCTCATGCTACGTTCCCGCAAGAAGTGACACCGGCATCGGAGCTCTGTCAAAAAAAGGCATTATCTTTGATTCTAAAAAGGCAATATGATTCTTTCGGCGAACAGAATGGCGGTCACATCGTTTGCAACCGATGACATCTGGTCGGCTCTCGTCCAGTTCTTCATTGTGGCGCTCGCGGTACTGGCCGGAAACATACTGCGCCGGAAAGTGAACATACTGCGCCGCAGTCTCATCCCGACGGCTCTGCTGGGCGGCTTCATCATCCTGCTTCTCGAACTGTGGCCCGCATTCAACGGAATGATTGACAAGAAATTCATGGCGACACTGACTTATCATGCGCTTGCCCTGGGTTTCATATCCATGTCCCTGAGGCCTTCCAGAGAGACCAACCGCGCCAGCACCCGCACTGTCATAGATACCGGAACACTTACGGTCGCCACCTATATGATACAGGGAATCATCGGATTGGCTGTCACCATACCCATGTTCCTGTTCTGGCGGAATCCGGAAGCCGGACGTGACATCTTCTATACCGGAGGACTGCTGCTTCCCATGGGATATGGCCAAGGTCCCGGCCAGGCCCTGAATTTCGGGACGATTTTCCAGAATTCGGCCGCAGAACAGGAGATTGTGTTCGAGGGCATCGATTTCGGCCTGTCGATTGCGGCTGTCGGATTCATCGTGGGCAGTGTGGCGGGTGTCATATACATGAACATACTTGCCGGGAAGAAAAAGCTTGCCATCAGGGAGCATGAGGACGACAACCGCTATACCCTGTACGACTACGACAAGGGTAACGAGCTGCCCCATTCCGAATCGGTTGACAAACTCACCATAGTGGTCTGCATCATTTTCCTCACATATTTCCTGGTCTATCTTTTCATGCTTCTGATAAACAGGCTTGATCTGGGCAACATCGGCGAAAACACGATCAAACCGCTGGTCTATGGATTCAATTTCCTGTGGGGAATACTGTCCGGCACTCTGGTCAGGATTGTAATCAGGTCTCTGCGCAAAAAGGGGTTCATGCATCGTGAATACCTGAACGAGTTCCTGCTGAACAGGGTGGGAGGGCTGTTTTTCGACCTGATGATAGTGGCAGGGACGGCTGCCATCAGTTTTGACAACCTGAAAGCGATATGGCTGCCTCTGACAATAGTATGTGTGGCCGGAGCCATAGTCACATTCCTGTATGTCAAGAGAGTCAGCATGAAGATTTACCCGGGATACACTTATGAGGGTTTCTTCTCTATGTTCGGGATGCTGACCGGTACTGCCAGTAACGGTATGATACTTCTGCGTGAGATAGACCCGCGCTACGAGACACCTGCCGCGAACAATCTTGTGCTTCAGAATATCCCCGCCATGATAATGGGGCTTCCCATCATGCTTCTGCTCGGATTCGCACCGAGGAGTATAGGATCCACCGTCATCACATTGTGTGTGCTTGCGGTCCTTCTTGTGGCGGCCACTCTCTTTCTGTTCAGAAAAAGGAAAAAATGATTTTTGGAAGAAATGGCAAAGAATAACCCCGATGAAACGCCCATGATGAGGCAGTTCTACAGCCTGAAGGAGAAACATCCCGATGCTGTGCTGCTGTTCCGGTGCGGTGACTTCTACGAGACATACGCACAGGATGCCGTGGAGGCCAGCCAGATCTTAGGTATCACGCTCACACGCCGCAACAACGGCAAGAACGGGGCCGCCGCCTTAGAGATGGCGGGATTTCCGCACCATGCTCTCGACGTATATCTCCCCAAACTGATACGTGCAGGCCGCCGTGTAGCTATCTGCGACCAGCTGGAGGATCCCAAACTGACCAAGACCCTTGTCAAGCGTGGTATCACCGAGCTGGTAACACCTGGCGTGGCCATGAGTGACAATGTGCTCCAGAACAAGGAGAACAATTTCCTTGCGGCAGTTCATTTCGGGAAAGGCGCCTGGGGACTTTCATTTCTTGACATATCCACCGGAGAATATCTTATTGCCGAAGGAACGGCTGACCATATCGACAAGCTGCTTGCGAACTTTGCACCCAAGGAGGTGCTGATAGAGCGCGGTCGCCGCCAGCAGTTCTGCCAGTCGTTCGGAAACCGGTATTGCCTTCGTGAACTTGACGACTGGGTTTTCACCGAGGATTTTGCACGTGAGCAGCTCAACCGGCATTTCAAGGTCCGTAACCTGAAGGGCTTCGGTGTGGATCATCTGCGGAACGGCAAGGTGGCCGCCGGTGCCATACTGGAATATCTGGCCGAGACCCTGCACAACAACATAAGCCACATATCGTCCATCCGTTTGATTGATGAGGAGCGGTTTGTGCGGCTTGACAAGTTCACCGTACGGAATCTGGAACTGGTCTCAGCCAACAGCGAGGACGGAACCTCATTATTAGAGGTGATTGACCGCACATGCTCGCCTATGGGCGGCCGCCTGTTACGTCGCTGGATGCTCTTCCCGCTCAAGGACACAAGCGCCATAAACCGCCGTCTGGATGTTGTCGATCATCTGTTCCGCTATCCCGATACAGGTGAGGCACTGACCGAATCCCTGCAGCGCATGGGCGATGTGGAACGCCTCATCTCCAAGGCCGCCACGGGACGTATCAACCCCCGTGAGGTGCTCAGCTTGGGACAGGCTCTCAGGCTCATGGAGCCTGTCAAAAATATTTGCACCGGATCGGAAAACCGGCAGTTGCAGGAGATAGGAAACGGTATTGACCTCTGCACGGAACTGCGTGAGGAGATTCTGCGTACTCTCAGACCCGACACTCCCATGCTGGTGAGCAAGGGAGGTGTGATAGCCGAAGGCGTTAACGCCGAACTGGACGGACTGCGCAGCATCGCCTACAGCGGCAAGGACTATCTGATGCAGATCCAGCAACGTGAGGCTGAGCAAACGGGCATATCAAGCCTCAAGATTGCCTACAACAATGTGTTCGGTTATTACCTTGAGGTACGCAACACCTTCAAGGACAAGGTGCCTGAAACCTGGATTCGCAAGCAGACCCTGGTCAACGCCGAGCGTTACATCACGCCTGAGCTCAAGGAGTATGAGGAGAAGATACTTGGAGCCGAGGACAGGATACTGGCACTCGAAACCCGATTGTTCGGTGAATTGGCGCAATCCATCATCAAGTACGTGTCTGCCATACAGAACAACGCCGTGCTGATGAGCCGGCTGGACTGCCTGCTGTCGTTTGCATCAGTGGCACGCGAGCGCAAATACGTCCGTCCGGTAGTAGATGACAGCAATGTAATCGACATCCATGAGGGCCGTCATCCCGTCATCGAGACTCAGATGGCACCAGGTGACAGCTACATATCCAACAACGTGCTTATAGACAGCGACAGCCAGCAGATTCTCATCATAACCGGCCCCAACATGGCCGGTAAGTCCGCGCTGCTGCGTCAGACAGCCCTCATCACCCTGCTCGCGCAGATGGGCTGCTACGTTCCGGCTGAGAGTGCGCGCATCGGTATGGTGGACAGGATCTTCACCCGCGTGGGCGCAAGCGACAACATATCGGCAGGCGAATCCACCTTCATGGTTGAGATGACCGAAGCCGCCAGCATACTGAACAACCTCACGCCCCGCAGCCTGGTGCTGTTCGATGAACTGGGACGCGGCACATCCACCTATGACGGCATTTCCATTGCATGGGCCATTGTGGAATACATACACGAGCATCCCGCCGCCCACGCCCGGACGCTGTTCGCCACCCACTATCACGAGCTCAATGAGATGGCACAGTCATTCTCCCGCATACGCAACTTCAACGTGTCGGTACGCGAGGTCGATGGCCGGGTGCTGTTCCTGCGCAAGCTGGTGCCCGGAGGCAGCGAGCACTCGTTCGGAATCCATGTGGCCGAAATGGCAGGAATGCCGCGAAGCATAGTGAAGCGCGCCGCAACCATACTGAAGGAGATGGAGGAGGGCGGAAGCGGAAAGAGCATATCGCGTCCCAGCGTGGAGACCGTTCAGCACCGTGAAGGACTCCAGATGAGTTTCTTCCAGCTCGATGACCCTGTGCTCTGCCAGATACGCGACCAGCTCCTCTCAATCGACGTCAACAACCTGACCCCGATCGAGGCCCTCAACAAACTCAACGACATCAAGAAGATACTGAAAGGCAGATAATCCCGCCCTGTGTGATGTCAGTTCTTGATCACGCCGAACAGGATGGCCGCCACAAGCAGTGTGAACAGGATATTGAAGCCCTGGGCTGTAAGGAACGCCTTGAGCGACTGGTTGTTCTCCTTGGCGAATATCTGCTTGAAATTTGTTTCAAGACCGATACACACAAATGCTATCGAGAAGAATATGTTCTGGAAGTTCTTGGCCAGGCTCTTGTAGGCAATGCCGTCGGCACTCTTGCCCGCAAAGAAGATGCTGAACACTATCGATGCGATTACCATACCCACCACGAACTTGGGGAAACGCTCCCAGATTACCTTGCCCGATGTCTTCTCAACGCCCTTGGTGCCGCGAACTGACCAATAGACAGAGATCAGGAACGCCGCAACACCGATCAGCACGTTCTGGGACGCCTTCACAATGACGGCAGTCTGACCTGCCTCATCGCCCAGGATGCCGCCCGATGCTGCCACGGCTGCGGTGGTGTCGATGGTACCGCCTATCCATGCGCCTGCCACCTGTGCCTGCGCCAGCTCGTTTGCCGGGAAGAACAAGGGAAGCAGCCAGTTGCAGAGCAGAGGCATGAGGTAAAGCATGGGTATGGCCACCACCATGACGAGGGAAATCACGTATGAGAGTTTCTTCTGGTCACCCTTGATAGTGCCGCAAGTGGCTATTGCAGCCGATACACCGCAGATACTCACCGAGCTTGCAAGCATGGTGGACATCTCGTCATCGACCTTGAACACTTTCCGTGACACCCAAAAGCCGAAGTACCAGACACAGAGCACCACTATCAGAGCCTGGGCCAGACCGTATGCACCTGATTTGAGAACCTCCTGATATAGTACAGTCGCACCGAGGCACACGATACCTATCTTGATATAGAACTCACTCTGGATGGCTGGCTTTAGCCAATCCGGAACCTTGAAGAAATTGCTGATTATCAAACCGAGTATCACGGCAAACAGCACCGCCTCAAGACCGTATTTCTTGCAGAACGGTATCGTGGCGAGCGCCAGCGAAACCACTGTAAGCAGACATATCACCAGGAACGACAGGAATATTCCCTTGAACGGCTTTCCCGTAAGCGCCGATGAAAGATAGAGCAGAGCCAGCACGAACAGAAAGATATATACCGCGCCTAACCAACCCTCGGCACTACCCAAGGCACTCGATGACTGGCTTGCAAGGATGCCGGGAATCTTGAAACTGTTCATCACATCCGGAAACAGCACACAGAGTGCCAACACAATAAATCCCAGGACGACGACAATCCATTCGTCGTTAACCAATGCTTTCCTGACTTTTCCCATATTGTTTTTTTTTAGTTGATTGACATTTAAGAATTACAGCTTGGAGATGAATTCGTCTATATCGGCAGCCGATGTACTCCAGCTGGTGACGAAACGGACCACGCTATGCTGCGGGCCGCAGGGAGCCCATATCTCGAATGATGCGAACTTGCTGATGCGGTCTATCTCGGACTCGGGCAGACAGAAGAACTGCTGGTTAGTAGGCGAATCCACGTATGGCGAGAATCCCTTCCGTATCATGGCCTGCTTGATACGCATGGCCTGTTCAACAGCATTGCGGGATATCTCCAGATAAAGGTTGTCAGTGAACAGCGTACTGAACTGCACACCTAAAAGACGGCCCTTGGCCAGCATGGCACCATGCTGTTTCACGAAAGTGAAGAAGCGTGGAAGCAGTTCCGGATGAGCGGTCACGACAGCTTCGCCGAACATGGCGCCTACCTTGGTGCCGCCTATGTAGAACACATCGCACAGACGCGCAATGTCCCGGAGCGTGACATCCTTCGATGCCGCCAGACCGTAACCCAGACGTGCCCCGTCCAAATAGAGAGGTATGCTGTACTTATGGCACACGCGGCTCAAGGCCTCCAGCTCGCCTAACGAATAGAGTGTACCCCATTCCGTCGGAAATGACAGATAGAGAGCTCCTGGAGAGACCATGTGCTGATGGTTCTCATTCTCATAAAACTCGGTAAGGAAACGCTCCACATCATACGCGGCCACCTTACCTTCATGGTTTGGAACAATGAGTATCTTATGGCCCGATGACTCCACGGCACCGGCTTCAAAATTGTTTATATGACCGGTCTCGGCAGCCATCACGCCCTCGTACTGATGAAGCAGGCCGTCTATCACAGTGGCGTTGGTCTGGGTTCCGCCCACTAAGAAACGCACCAATGCATCGGGGCAACCGCAAGCCTCACGTATGAGGTCTGCCGCACGCCGTGAATATTCATCCTCACCATAGCCTACCGTCTGTTCAAGATTGGTCTCAACAAGCCGCTGCATCACAGCCGGATGCGCGCCTTCCATATAATCGGAATCAAAATGAAGCATAAACAGCTGATTTATGAATGCAAATGTAGTGAGAATCTGTTTTAAAAACTATCTTCGCAAAAAAAACCAGCACTCAACTGACCAAAAACAATATCATTATGGCATCGGAAGTCTTCTTCTCTACTCTCAACGCCGACCCGGACCACAACCTTCTTCAGAAACTGGAAAAGCTTGTCCGCAAAGCCGGTATCGGCAAAATAGATTTCAACGGTAAGTTCACGGCCGTCAAGATTCATTTCGGCGAACTCGGCAACATGGCCTACCTGAGGCCTGATTATGCCGCCGTGATTATCAGAATCATCAAGGAACTCGGAGGCAAGCCGTTCCTGACAGACTGCAACACACTCTACACCGGATGGAGGTCCAATGCCCTCGACCATCAGGATACCGCCATGAAACACGGCTACACCCCGTTCAGTACAGGTGCCCAGATAATCATAGCCGACGGACTCAAGGGACTGGACTACATCGAGATTCCCATTGAGGGCGAGTACTGCCCCGCTCCCAAGATCGGCACAGCCATAGCCGAAGCCGACATCGTAGTATCCGTCAACCATGTGAAAGGACATGAGATGGCCGGATTCGGAGGCGCATTGAAGAATCTCGGAATGGGTTGCGGCAGCGTGGCCGGCAAGAAGGAGATGCACAATGCCTCGAAACCGCATATCGACGTGCAGGAGTGCAGAGGCTGCGGGCTCTGCGTGAAGAACTGCGCCAGTCATGCTGTCTCGCTTGTCGGACGCAAGGCGGTTATTGACTACAGCAAGTGTGCGGGTTGCGGACAGTGCGTGGCCACCTGCCAGTTCAACGGCGCTGTGGTTGATAATGACGAGCAGGTTGATGTCCTTAACTGTAAGATTGCAGAATACGCCAAGGCAACCCTAAAGGGAAAGCCAAATTTCCATATTAACCTGATTATGGATGTTTCACCCGAGTGTGACTGCTGGGGTTACAATGATCTGCCCGTAGTTCCGAATATCGGCATGCTGGCCTCGTTCGATCCAGTGGCAATAGACTGCGCAAGTGCCGACCTGGTCAACGGTGCGCCAGTCATTCCAACCGACAACGCACTCTCCAGAAACATGTCCTTACATAATCATGACCACGATCACGCCAACCTTGAACACGGGGCCCGTGAGCAAGGTGACCATTGGCATATAATCCACCCGGATACCAACTGGCGCTCGTGCGTGGAACATGCGGAGAAGATAGGCATCGGCTCGACAGCCTACACCCTCATCATTGTATAAGCTTTGGCCGGCCTGCCCTTGTCAACCTATTGTCTTGTCAGTCTCATGATGCGCACAGGGCGGTCGGAACCAATCTCAAGGTTCGGACAAAGCTCTTCACGGCCGGTATCCGTAAAGCCGCACTTAGCCATTACCCGGCCGGACGCGGGATTCTCAGGGAAGTAATCGCCCCACAAGACCGTGAAGCCCTTTTCACTGAAGCAATAGTCTATGACCAACCGGAGAGCTTCGGTGCAGATTCCCTTACCCCAATAGGGACGGGCAATCCAATAGCCCACCTCACACTCTGTCTCCGCAATCGCCAGATTGGAGTGCGATGCAGGCAGATAACCGGCGCATCCGATCGCCTCGCCCGTCTCTTTCCAAACCACAGCCCACATCGTGTCTGTGTTGAACACGGTACGGATAATTTCCAGGCTCTCCTCCACACTCTTATGCGGCGGCCAGCCGGCACGGGGTCCGACATCAGGATCGGAGGCATATCTGAACAGAGCTTCAGCATCGCTCTCACACCACGGACGCAAGACAATCCTTTCTGTTTCCATCACTTCTTTTCACCGAATACACACCAGCGGATGAACGGGACGCGGTGCAAAACCTCATAAAGCAGCGGTGACAGCGTGAATACTGCAACCGTCAGTATAACATATATAGCCACCGGAGGCAGCTGGGTATGTACCTTCATCATATAACCAAGACTGGCTACCACCAGATAGTGCACAATGTAGATGCCGTAACTGGAACGTGTCATATACTGCGAGAAAACGTTCGTGCAGTCAAAGCGATGGGCAAACCAGCCCATCATGGCAAGGCACATCAGCCAACCGTAGAGGCTGTTCAGAGGGGTACCCATATACTCCGCCGACGTATTGTTCTCTCCCCATGTGGTAATGATGAGAACCGTTCCAGAAACAGCGGCGCACGCCATAAGCGGAATCCGATACCTGCGCACTTTTTCCTGGACTTCATCATGCGAGAATACAAAATAGCCCATCAGCAGGCAAATCAGATAGAATACCGGCTTATAGAGGTTTGCCAGGCCATCAGCCGAATCGGGACGAGGATTCCTGACAAGAGTCTGCTCTCCTGCCCAGAACAGGATTCCAAGCAGAACTATCACTACGATACTGCTTTTTCCGCACAGATTCCGGAACTTGTCCTTTGCATCGGTTCTGCGCACCAGCAACAGCACCGCCGACAGCAGCCACAGCAACTGGACAAACCACAACGGACCTGTACCGCTTACTGCATAAATACCGTATTTGACAGGAAACGGCAGATCACCGACCGCAGTACCTGCCGGAATGGTATTGAAATAACCCACCATCCAATGGAATACAAACAGGCCGATGGTACCGGGCACCAGCAGCTTGCGGGTGCGGGCCCTGAACCACTCCTTTCCTGTCTTGTTCTGTAAGGCATACCGGGCACTCACTCCCGCCAGAATAAACAACAGCGGCATGAACCAGGGATAAACCATGTACATGAGCACATCCTGGTACTGCTGTACCTGCGGAAATTCTCCGAATCCGCCTATTCCGCCAAATACACCCTTATTGTTATAGTAATAGATAACGTGGTATAACAGCACCAGCAACAACGTTGTCCAGCGCAGATTGTCAATCCAATGCTTTCTCATTTTGTAAGGCCCTCCATAGCCTGGTCAATAATGTTCTGGAATAATTCCGTCTTAAGCATTGCAATGCCCTTGTCATCACCCAGCATCATAAGGGAGTCTCCGGGCTTGATATCGTACTGTTTACGTACGTCGCGCGGAATCACGATCTGTCCCTTGTCACCCACCTTCACTACTCCGAAGATGTATTTCCCGTCCTTCTCTTGCATACAGATTTGTTGTAAAAGTTAGAAAATTCCCACAAAAGTAACAAAAAAAAACGCAACCATAAAAATACGTTATTTCATTTTTCCGCTCAAGATACGGGTGCGGACACCAGTGACGGCAGGCTTGTACCAAGCGGTTTCCATCGATTCCAACGTGACTTTCAGTTCATCCATAAGCTCGGGATAGAACTTGCACATACGGTAAGCCAGCTTCATGCAGACAGCCTGGACACCAGGGAACTCCCCCACATCGGCCATGTGTTCCAGACAGAAATCCAGGAAGTCCGTGCGCAGGTCTTCCTCCTCCATCTTCAGGCGTTCAATGATATTAAGTGAGAGCCGCCGGACCGATGAGCTGTCCGTTTTAACGGCAAGCTCTATCAGTTCATGTAGCATGACCTGCAACTGTGACAGTTCATCGTCGCTTGCCTTGGTCAACACCCAGAATGCGTTGCGGGCGACACGCGCGTCATCACTGTGCATGAACTGCCGGGCAAAACCTTCAAAATCACCCGTCCGTTTCACTTCACGATAAACAGCCTGAGCGTCTGATTCGCCTTTGACGGCCTTTATGTCTTCAGCTGTCAACGCCATCTCTTAAGCATAGGGAAGAAGCTGTACATCATCTGCCTGTACTCCTCCTTGGTCATAGGTTGTGGCATGTTCCTGTTGACCTCATCCACAAACTGTGCACAATGTTCTATCATCTGTTCCATCGTCATATCCTGCAGGAAACGGCCATCCTTATAGCAATAGCGGCAATAGTCGAAGTTTATGCTGCCGTCAGCATCAGTACCGCAATCCTCCTCGCGTGTAAGCGGCATTCCGCAACTCTGGCAGAACTGAGGCAGCTGCCCCTCGCGGAAAGCCTTCTCCTTACGGGGGAATGTAGCTTCATAGGTATCAAATGCATCAGGATCAACATCGGCCACAAAATACCCCTTGGGAGGACAGTAGGTAGCCTCTATGCCGCAGAGCCAGCCGGGAATAAGCTCCTGCGCCAGGAAATAGGGAACCTCCGCATCCTTAGGCTCTGAATGGTAACGGATGCCCATCTTGCTGGCCAGACCAAAACCCGCATGACTGTAGAACCCTATGTTTCCCTCCATGCAAAGGAAGCCCACACCCGTCTCACGCGCCTTGTCAAGAGCGTAATTCAGCAGCTTTAGCCCGTATCCCTTGCGCTTATAGTCAGGATGAATGCTTATAGGCCCAAAGGTCCAGGAGGGTTTCCGTGAACCGTCGTTCAACACCAGCTCCGCCTTGGAGAACATTACATGTCCGATAATCTGGCCATCCTCCTCCATCACAAAGTCCAGCTCCGGGATAAAGTCAGGATTGTTCCTGTATTGATTAAGCACATAATGCTCCACACATCCCGGCTTATACACATTCCAGAATGCTTCACGGGTAAGTTCCTCCACCACCCTGTAATCCTCAGGGCGCTCAAGTCTGATATTCATGTTTGTAAATCTATATCAAATAAACCATAACAAAGATAAGCTCTTTTTCAGAATCCGTAAAATGAAAAGTATTCCTATAGCTCACCTTTCAAGTTTGAGAGTGCCTGTCTGTTGTTGGCCGTAATCATAGCCAGTTTGGGGCAAGACTCCATTTCGCAGCAAGCTCCGCAGGTTTCATAGCCCCTTCCCCGGGCGCACTTGCGTATGGGACAGAGCGAGTCGCAGAACGCTATAAACCGTTTCATAAGCATAATCGTTATAAATGCAAACTTATATAAAATCCTCCGGTTTTAACCGCTGAGATAAAAAACAGAGGTGTTTTTTAAAGGAAATATAATGATTCTAAAGTCAGCGACAGTTAAGCAGAACAAGATTTTGCCTGAAATTATGTAATTTTGCAACCCAAATGCGAAGATAAGCTGCATTATCTTTGCGCCAAAATATCCAAAGATGGAATACGATTTCAGAGCAATTGAAAAGAAATGGCAGGAAAAGTGGGCCAAGGAGGGCACTTACAGAGTTAAGGAGGATGCCTCAAAGCCCAAGTATTACGTACTCAACATGTTCCCCTACCCGTCAGGCGCCGGCCTG
>JAGAEZ010000046.1 GCA_017612875.1 Bacteroidaceae bacterium
GCCGTTGAGTATGCCAAGGAGCTTGGCTGCGCTCATCCTGAGATTGTCCTTCACCTTGACCACGGCGACAGCTTCGAGCTCTGCAAGGACTGCATCGACATGGGCTTCTCATCAGTTATGATTGACGGTTCCGCTCTTCCTTATGAGGAGAATATCGCTCTGACAAAGAAGGTTGTTGAGTACGCCCACAAGTATGACGTTACCGTTGAGGCTGAGCTGGGTGTCCTGGCCGGCGTTGAGGACGAGGTGGCAAGTGAGGTTTCACACTACACCAAGCCTGAGGAGGTTATCGATTTCGCTACCCGCACCGGTTGCGATTCACTCGCTATCTCGATAGGTACTTCACACGGTGCATACAAGTTCAAGCCCGAGCAGTGCACGCGTGACCCGAAGACCGGCAAGCTGGTTCCTCCTCCATTGGCATTCGATGTCCTGCATGAGATAGAGAAGAAGCTCCCCGGCTTCCCCATCGTGCTTCACGGATCATCTTCAGTTCCCCAGGAAGAGGTTGATACCATCAACGCATTCGGCGGCAAGCTGCCCGATGCAGTAGGTATCCCTGAGGAGCAGCTCCGCGAGGCTTCAAAGAGTGCCGTGTGCAAGATCAACATTGACTCAGACTCTCGTCTGGCCATGACCGCCGCAGTCCGCAAGTATCTGGCTGAGAATCCGAGCCACTTCGATCCGCGCCAGTATCTCAAGCCCGCCCGCGACAACATGAAGAAGATGTACATCCACAAGATTGTCGATGTGCTGGGTTCAGACAACAAGCTCCTGCAGAAATAATCTTTTTTGATTCATATCTGGCGATGCGGCCCTTTTCCGGGCTGCATCGCTTTTTTTTTATGGTTCGCGTGTACTGCAATATGAAAGATTATTGTTATATTTGTGGAATATTACCAATTGTTGAAACAAATATGAGAAATATCCTCGTGTTGCCTTTGTCCCTGTTGTTGACCGTTGCCTGCGGCGTGTCGGATTACAAGACTACAGCTGACGGCGTGATAGTCAATGTCCAGAATCCTTCCGCTGAAGGCCCCCGTAAGGTACGTCTTCAGGTCATGTCAGACAGGATAGTGAGAGTGTCGGCTACTCCGGACAAGGCTTTTCATGACCGTAACAGTCTGATTATCCTTCCGGAAGCCAAATCGGAAGCGGATTTCGTGGTACATAACGGGAAGGAGACCGTCGATCTCCAGACTTCAGCCCTGCATGTCAAGGTGAACAAGCAGGACGGTACGGTCGGCTTCACCGATGCCGCCGGAAACCGCATAACCAATGAGTACCGGCCGGCATCGTTCAAACCCATACAGGTGGACGGCACGCATGGCTATTCCACCATAAACCGGTTCGACACGGATCCCGATGAGGGGATATATGGCTTGGGCCAGCATCAGTCGGACCAGTGGAACTACAAGGGGGAGAACGAGGAGCTTTTCCAGTATAACACCAAGATCAGCATTCCTTTCGTGATATCTTCCAACGGCTACGGCCTGTTGTGGGACTCATATTCGCAGGGAAGATTCGGCAATCCGGAACCTTACAAGCAGCTGAACAGGCTTTTCAAGCTCTATGACAAGGAGGGCAAGCAGGGCTGCCTGACAGGAACATACTATGGCGGCATGCGCGGCGGCACTGTGGTAAGGGATGAGGATTCCATCTATTTCGCCGATTCGGAAACGGTGAAGAATCTTCCGCGTCTCGGGCAGAGGGTAGTATATGAAGGTTCGCTTGAGGCTCCTGAATCCGGAGAATACAGATTCATACTCTATTATGCAGGTTACATAAGGGTGTTCCTCGGTGACGAGGAGGTGGTGAAGGAGCGCTGGCGCACAGCCTGGAACCCGAATTCCTACAAGTTCAGTTTCGACATGAAGAAGGGGCAGAAATATGACCTGCGCATAGAGTGGCGGCCTGACGGCGGTACCTCCTACTGCGGGCTCAGGGCGTACGCCCCCGTGTCCGACGAGGAGCAGAACCGTATCACCATGTGGAACGAGATGGTTCCCCAGTCGGATTACTATTTCATCTCGGGCGACAATATGGACGGTGTGATAAGAGGACTTCATTCGCTTGTGGGCAAGGCTAACGTCATGCCTAAATGGGCTATGGGCTTCTGGCAGAGCCGCGAGCACTACCGTACCCAGGATGAGGTCGTCTCCACGCTCGCGGAATTCCGCAGCAGGGGAATCGGCATAGACAATATAGTCCAGGACTGGAATTACTGGGAACAGGACTCCTGGGGCTCCCATGAGTTCGACAGGAGCCGTTATCCGGATCCCAAGGCCATGATGGACCAGGTGCATGACATGAACGGACATCTGATGATATCAGTATGGCCCAAGTTCTATGCATCGACCGAGCACTACAAGGAGTTCGATGCCAAGGGATGGATGTACACCCGTGCCGTGGAGGACAGCATCCGCGACTGGGTGGGTCCGGGATACATAGGCTCATTCTACGATGCCTACTCGGCAGGGGCCAGGGAACTCTTCTGGTCGCAGCTCAAGGAGCATCTCTACGGATTCGGTATCGACGCATGGTGGATGGACGCCAGCGAGCCGAACATACGCGACTGCGTTCCCATGGATTACTGGAAGGCTCTCTGCGGGCCAACCGCGCTCGGCTCATCCACAGAGTATCTTACAGCTTATTCGCTTATGAACGCCCAGGCTATTTATGAGGGCTCCCGCAAGGAGGATCCGGACAGGCGCGTGTTCCAGCTCACCCGTTCCGGTTTCGCCGGCCTGCAGCGTTATTCCACCGCCTCATGGAGCGGTGACATAGGCACCCGTTGGGAGGATATGCGTTCCCAGATAACCGCAGGACTGAACTATTCTCTTTGCGGTGATCCGTATTGGACAATGGATATAGGCGGATTCTGCGTGGAGAACAGGTATGCAAACGCCCAGCGCATGTTTGACCGCACTCACATCGAGACCCCTGACCTCACCGAATGGCGTGAGCTTCAGACCCGCTGGTACCAGTTCGGGACATTCTGTCCGCTGTACCGTGCGCACGGTCAGTTCCCGTTGCGTGAGGTCTGGAACATAGCTCCGGAAAACCATCCGGCTTATAAATCCATTGTCGAGTATAACAAGCTCAGGTACAGGCTGATGCCGTATATCTACTCGCTTGCCGGCCGTTCCTGGCTTTTCGGCAGTGTGATAATGAGGGGACTGGTTATGGACTTTACAGAGGACAGGAAAGCCATGGATGTGGGTGACCAGTTCATGTTCGGACCCTCCATCATGGTATGTCCCGTTTATGAGTACGGGGCCCGTTCAAGGGATGTATATCTGCCTGAGGGCCGGGTGTGGTATGATTTCTACAATGATACGGTTACATACGCGGGCGGCCAGACCATCACGGCCGATGCCCCGTATGAGCGTATCCCACTGTTTGTACCTTCCGGTTCCATCATCATCTCCGGACCGGACATCGAGTATGTTGACCAGGTCCCGGCTGACAGGCTCACCATCGATGTCTATAGCGGAAGCGGCGGACGTTTCATCCTGTATGAGGATGACGGTGTGTCATTCGGATACGAGAACGGCAAATACACCACCATACCTATTTATTATACGGAGAACGAGAGCGGCAACACTCTCAGCATAGGAAAACGTTCCGGAGAGTACAGCGGAATGACCGGTCGCCGCGACATAAAGGTGCGCATGCACTTCCCGGACGGCGTGAAAGAGCGTTCCCTTGTCTATACGGGTGACAGGATAGACGTGACAATAAATTGACAGACATACTAACTAAACTACTGCGTTTATGAAAAGATATCTTTTGGGCTATGACATAGGCAGCTCTTCAGTGAAGGCCAGCCTCGTGTCCATTGAGAGCGGAAAGAGTGTTGCATCGGCATTCTATCCTGATTCCGAGGCTCCCATCAAGGCTGTGAATCCCGGATGGGCCGAACAGGAGCCGGATGACTGGTGGTCATACCTCAAGAATGTTACCGCCAAGGTCATGGAGATGTCCGGTGCCAAGGGCGATGACATCGAGGCAATCGGTATTTCCTATCAGATGCACGGTCTGGTATGCGTAGATAAGAACGGGAAGGCTCTCCGTCCCGCCATCATCTGGTGTGACTCGCGTGCAGTCCCATACGGTGAGAAGGCATTCCGTGAGATAGGCAAGGGCCAGTGCCTGACCAATCTGCTCAATTCACCGGGCAATTTCACGGCCGCCAAGCTGGCCTGGGTTAAGGAGAACGAACCCCGGCTTTACGAGAAGATCGACAAGATCATGCTGCCCGGCGACTATATCGCGATGAGGCTGACGGGCACGACATGCACCACCGTGTCAGGCTTGTCCGAGGGAATGATGTGGAACTTCAAGGAGAACGACGTGGCTGATTTCCTGCTTGACTATTACGGATTCAGCCCCACACTGATCCCCGAGATAAGGCCCACTTTCTCCGAGCAGGGCCGTATATCCCTTGCTGCCGCAAAAGAGCTTGGCCTCGAGGCCGGGACTCCCGTCACATACCGTGCCGGTGACCAGCCGAACAACGCACTTTCCCTGAATGTCTTCAATCCGGGTGAGATAGCTGCCACTGCAGGGACATCGGGCGTGGTATATGGCGTGAACGGTGCCGTGAACTTTGACCCGCAGTCGAGGGTGAACACGTTTGCACATGTGAACCACACCAACAAACAGACCCGCCTCGGTGTGCTGCTCTGCATAAACGGTACCGGCATACTTAACGCATGGACGCGCCGCAATATAATGCTCGAGGGCCTCTCATACGGTGACATGAACAAGATAGCCCAAAGTATTCCTGCAGGTTGTGACGGGGTGACCGTGCTTCCGTTCGGCAACGGTGCGGAGCGTGTGCTTGGCAACCGCAACGTGGGTTGCAGCATACACGGATTCAATTTCAACATCCATAACCGCAACCATCTGGCCCGTGCCGTGCAGGAGGGTATAGTGTTCTCGTTCAAGTACGGAATGGAGGTTATGGTGGAGATGGGTATGGAGATATCCAGAATCCATGCGGGCAACGCCAACATGTTCCTCA
>JAGAEZ010000006.1 GCA_017612875.1 Bacteroidaceae bacterium
GAGCCAGTTCACTGTGTCACCCAGGTTGCCGTAGGCATCGCAGGTGATCTCGTAGGAAGCCTCGCCGTTGTGGTCAGGCAGCAGGCCCTTGTCCTGGATGGCCATGTCCGAATACTTGAGAACGTCCTTCCAGTTACCGAGTTTCCATGCGCAGAGTGCGGGGAAATAGGCGAAACGGATTTTGTCCTCATCGAAGTCAGGACGGTCGGCAACATAGCTTGCTATGATGTCGGCATCGGCCATCTGGTAGAACATGTCGAACATCTCGTAGGCCTTCTTGAAGTCAGCGCGGTTGTTGAAGAAGAAGATACCGCCGTTAATCAACATGGAAAGGTTGTTGTTGATGTAGTTGGCCTGCTTGTTACGCACCTCGTTGCTCGGTTTGGCCTTCGGGTCGGTGGGATGCTGCTGCATGTCATCGGCCTTGATGGAATAGTTGAACCACTTGACAAGATAGTCGTACATGGCCACTGTATCGCACCTGTTGCCTGTATTGAAGTTGACGGTCTCGTTGAAGAACTGCTCCCTGTAGATAAGGGCTGCGGTGGCCCATGTCTGGTCCCAGTCAGCAATCAACGGGTTCTTCATAGCCTCGTCTATCATCCTTTTGCCATCGGCCTTATCCCTCTGGGAGGCATCGTCCCTCTCATAGAAATTCCTGGCATCCTTGACGGATTTTTGAGCAGCTTTAGTGGCCTTCTTGATCTCTTTCTCGCTCATCTGGGCGTATGAAGAACATGAAAAGCCCAAAGCGGCAATCAAAACAAACAATACCTTTTTCATTTTGAATAAGTTTTATAGGTTTTACATTAAAAATATATTATTCTTTACCGAATGTTAAAAATCACTCTGTGACGGGGCTCACGGCCTCCTCGGGAGCGGTCTCCCCACCCTGCTGAAGCTCAGGGGCCTCCCCGCCCTCACCGGCCAGTTCCTCCCCGACCGGATCGCTGTCAACCTTGCAGATGGAACCTATCTGGTCATTGCGTTTCTCCAGGTTGATCAGCCTCAGACCCTGTGTGGCACGTCCCATGACCCGGAAAGCGGATACGCTCACACGTATCGTGATACCGGATTTGTTGATGATTACCAGGTCGTTGTCATCAGTGACAGCCTGTATGGAGACCAGTTTGCCGGTCTTCTCGGTTATGTTCAGGGTCTTGACGCCCTTTCCGCCACGGTTGGTCTTGCGGTAGTCCTCAATCTCGGAACGCTTGCCGTAGCCCTGCTCGGATACCACCATGATGGTCTCCTCCGGCTGCTCATCGACAGCGATCATGCCTACCACCTGGTCCTCGCCGTCATCGTCGAGAGTCATGGCGCGTACGCCGGTCGAATTGCGGCCCATGGAACGCACGGTGCCCTCGTTGAAGCGTATGGCGCGGCCGTTGCGGTTGGCTATGATTATCTCCTTGTTGCCGTCCGTAAGCAGTACGTTTATCACCTTGTCGCCCTCGTTCAGGTTGATGGCGTTGATACCGTTCTGGCGCGGACGCGAGTAATCCTGGAGGATAGTCTTCTTTATCACGCCGTTCTGTGTGCAGAACACCAGATAATGGTTCGATGTGAACTCCGCATCGGCCAGGTTCTTGATAGCTATGTAAGCGTTCACCGCATCATCCGGCTCTATGTTGAGCATGTTCTGGATGGCACGGCCCTTCGAGGTCTTGCCGCCCTCGGGTATGTCATACACCTTGAGCCAGTAGCAGCGGCCCTTCTGCGTGAAGAAGAGTATATAGTTGTGCGTGGTGGCTGTGAAGATATGCTCTATGAAGTCCTCCTCGCGCTTGTCACTGCCGCGGGACCCTACTCCACCCCTGCCCTGCAGACGATACTCGGTCAGGGCGGTTCGCTTGATGTAGCCCAGATGTGACATGGTTATGATCATGGGCTCGTCCGCATAGAAATCCTCCGGGTTGAACTCCTCGCTGGCATACACTATCTCGGTCTTGCGCTCGTCGCCGTACTTGTCGATTATGGCCTGCATCTCGTCCTTGATGACCTGCTTGCACTTCTCCGGGTCATCCAGAATGCTCTGGAGCTCCTCGATGCGTGCCATGACCTGGTTGTACTCCTCGTGCAGCTGGTCCTGCATGAGTCCTGTGAGCTGGCGCAGACGCATATCAACAATGGCCTTGGCCTGTATCTCGTCCAGACCGAAGCGGTCCATGAGTCCCTGGATGGCGTCATTCGGGGTCTTGGCGCTCTTTATGATCTGTATGACCTCATCTATGTTGTCCGATGCGATGATCAGTCCCTCAAGTATGTGGGCACGTTTCCTGGCCTCCTCAAGATCGAACCTGGTACGGCGTATCACCACCTCGTGACGATGGTCAATGAAGCACTTGATGAGGTCGCGAAGGTTCAGGCATTTGGGACGGCCCTTCACTAGGGCTATGTTGTTCACGCCGAACGATGTCTGCAGGGCGGTCATCTTGAACAGCTTGTTCAGCACCACACCGGCATTGGCGTCACGCTTCACGTCGATGACGATGCGCATTCCCTCGCGGTCCGACTCGTCGTTCACGTTGCTTATACCCTCTATCTTCTTGTCGGTCACAAGCTCGGCTATGAACTTGATGAGCTCGGCCTTGTTCACCCCGTAGGGAATCTCCGTGACCACTATCTTGTCATGCTGCTCGCCGGCCTCGATCTCGGTCCTGGCACGCATTATCACGCGGCCGCGGCCGGTCTCGTACGCCTCACGCACACCGCTTATACCATATATATATGCTCCTGTGGGGAAATCGGGAGCCTTGATGAACTGCATCAGCTCCTCCACAGTGATGTCAGGGTTATCGACCATGGCCATGCAGCCGTTCAGCACCTCAGTCAGGTTGTGGGGCGGCATGTTCGTGGCCATACCTACGGCGATACCCGACGAGCCGTTGATCAGCAGGTTGGGAATGCAGGCGGGAAGTACCGTGGGCTCCTCCTCCTTGTTGTCGTAGTTGGGCACGAAATCAACGGTGTCCTTGTTTATGTCCTGCATCATCTCCTCGCCTATCTTCCTGAGGCGGACCTCGGTGTAACGCATGGCAGCCGGGCTGTCACCGTCAATCGAACCGAAGTTTCCCTGTCCGTCCACAAGCGGATAGCGCATGATCCAGTCCTGCGCCAGACGCACAAGTGCGCCGTACACCGACGAGTCGCCGTGGGGATGGAAGTGTCCTAACACATCGCCCACCGTGCGGGCCGACTTGCGGTAGCCCTTGTCCGACGTGTTGCCGTCACGCATCATGCTGTAAAGTATGCGGCGATGCACCGGCTTGAGTCCGTCACGGGCGTCCGGAAGGGCTCTGGCAACGATGACTGACATGGAATAGTCAATGTATGAGGACTTCATCTCCTCCTCAATGTTCACCCTGATAATTCTGTCCTGGTTTTCCAATTTTCCTCTCTTTTGTTTGTCTAATATGAAGCATTTGCCGCATTGCGGCTTTAAACGGTCAAAGTTACTTCTTTTTGCTCATTTGACCAACGCGCGCGCGTACTTTATTCATGATGTTCATAACTTTTGAGATTCATGGTGTTCATAACTTTTGGGGCATTGTCAGGACTTTATGTCATGATATGGCCCGTTGGCACGCCTTTTGTTAATACCTTTGCACAAAGACTGCGTATGGCAGTCACGGAGACAAACCTTTACTATAGCAAAGAACGACAGATGAACAACAATATATCAGACAAACTCAATTCGATACTGGTGCTCAGCAAGGAGGAGGCGGAACGTCTTTCCCAGCCTGAGGTCATGCCCGAACACGTGCTCCTGGGGATGCTGCGCGACGGCCGGAACAAGGCTGTCGAGATGCTTCTCATGCTCAATGTTGACCTGAACGGTCTCAAGGCACGTCTTGAAGCCGTCCAGCCCGTACCGGACCAGCCTGCATCGGGCAAGGTGCCCATCGAGAACATATCCCTCTCCTTAGTCGTCACAAGGCTGCTCAAGATAGGCGCCCTCGAGGCCAGGCTGCGCAGGTCCGACGAGGTCCGGGCCGAGCATCTGCTGCTGGCCATCGCGAGGGACCATTCCGCCAAGGCGGCTGAGATCCTACTGTCATACAACGCCGACTACCGCAGCCTGTCCGGAGTCCTTCCCGCAGAGACCGACTCCGGCATACAGATGGGCATGGGCATAAGCGATGACGATGATGACGAGGAGGAGTTCGACTCCACCCCCTCAAGCTCCTCACAGAACGCCAAGGGCAGCGGCTCCGCCACCGCCACGCGCCAGTCCGGGAGCAAGACCCCTGTGCTGGACAGTTTCAGCAATGACATCACACAGGCTGCCGTCGAGGGCCGTCTGGATCCCGTAGTGGGCAGGGAGAAAGAGATTGAGAGGCTGGCCCAGATACTTACCCGCCGCAAGAAGAACAACCCTATCCTGATAGGTGAACCCGGAGTCGGGAAATCGGCTATCGTGGAGGGCCTCTCCCAGAGGATAGTGACCCGCAAGGTGTCGCCCATGCTGTTCGGCAAGAGGGTGCTCGCACTTGACATGGCGGCTGTCGTGGCAGGCACGAAATACCGCGGACAGTTCGAGGAGAGAATCCGTTCCATAATTCAGGAATTGAAGAAAAATCCTGACATTATCATATTCATTGACGAGGTACATACCATTATCGGCGCAGGCTCGGCACCCGGTTCGATGGATGCCGCCAACATGCTCAAGCCCGCCCTTTCGCGCGGCGAGATACAGTGCATAGGCGCCACCACGGTCGATGAGTACCGCAAGTCCATCGAGAAGGACGGGGCGCTTGAACGCCGCTTCCAGAAAATCATGGTGGAGCCCACCACGCCGGAAGAGACGCTGCTCATCCTGCAGAACCTCAAGCCGCGTTATGAGGAGCATCACAATGTCACCTATACCGATGAGGCTCTTGAGTCCTGCGTACATCTGGCCGAGCGTTACATCACAGACCGCTCCTTCCCTGACAAGGCCATAGATGTGATGGATGAGTCAGGCTCACGTACACATCTGTCCAACATATCGGTCCCCAAGGAGATAGAGCAGAAACAGCAGGAGATCGACTTTACACGTGAGGGCAAGAACGATGCCGTGTCACGTCAGGACTTTGAGCTCGCCGCCCGTTTCAGGGACCGCGAGAAGAGCCTTGAGAATGAGCTGGAGGCTATGAAGCGCGACTGGGAGATTTCCCTCAAGAGCCGCCGCGAGACGGTCGATGCCGACAACATAGCCCAGGTGGTCTCCATGATGACCGGCATACCCGTGCAGAAGATGGCCCGCGAGGAGGGTGAACGCCTGCGTGGCCTCTCCCCTGCCCTGAAGGCCAAGGTGATAGCCCAGGATGCGGCTGTAGATACCCTTGCCAAAGCGATACGCAGAAGCCGTTGCGGTTTGAAAAATCCTAACAAACCTATCGGCTCGTTCCTGTTCCTCGGACCCACCGGTGTGGGCAAGACACTGCTTGCCAAGCAGCTTGCCGTGGAACTGTTCGGAAGCGAGGACGCACTCATCCGCGTGGATATGAGCGAATTCATGGAGAAGTTCGCCGTGTCCCGCCTTGTGGGAGCCCCTCCGGGATACGTTGGATACGAGGAGGGCGGCCAGCTCACTGAAAAGGTGCGCCGCAGGCCCTACTCCATTGTCCTCTTCGACGAGATAGAGAAAGCGCATCAGGACGTGTTCAACATCCTGCTGCAGGTGATGGACGAGGGGCGTCTGACCGACAGCGACAGCCGTACCGTGGATTTCCGCAACACCATTATCATAATGACCTCCAACATCGGGTCACGGCAGATACAGGAGTACGGGCACGGGATAGGCTTCGGGACATCGGACTCCACTCTTGAGGGTGCCCGTCAGGATATCATCCGCAAGGCCCTGCACCGGTCCTTCTCGCCCGAATTCATAAACCGTATCGATGAGATAATAACCTTCAACCAGCTGGACCGCGAGGCCGTGTCGAAGATAGTCGATATTGAGATCGGCAATCTCCGTACCCGCGTGGAGGCAATGGGTTACCGGTTCAGCGTAACTCCTGAGGCCCTTGCGCTCCTCTCCGAAAAGGGCTACAGCCGCGAATTCGGAGCCCGTCCGCTCAAGCGTGCCATCCAGAACCTTGTGGAGGACCGTATAGCGGAGGTGATGGTTGACGGCAGCTGCAAGCCGGGTGACATGCTCTGTATTGCAGTGGAAAACAGTGAAACAGTTGTAAAAATCAGTTGATATTATGCAGAAAGGTAAGATTGGAGTAACGACCGAGAACATATTCCCGGTCATCAAACAGTTTCTTTACAGTGACAGGGAGATATTCCTACGCGAGATGGTCTCGAACGCCGTGGATGCCACCCAGAAGCTCAAGACACTCTCCTCTAAGGGTGAATTCAACGGCGACTTGGGTGACCTCACGATACACATCACTGTAGGTAAGGATACCATAACCGTGAGCGACCGCGGCTTGGGTATGACTGCCGGGGAGATTGACAAGTACATCAATCAGATCGCATTCTCAGGTGCCAACGATTTCCTTGACAAGTACAAGAATGACGCCAACGCCATCATCGGCCACTTCGGGTTAGGTTTCTACTCGGCCTTCATGGTCTCCAAGCAGGTGGAGATTGTCACGAAATCCTACAAGGAAGGCTCACAGGCCGTCCGTTGGAGCTGTGACGGCTCACCGGAGTTCCAGATAACCGATGCCGAGCGGGATGACCGCGGCACCGACATCATCCTCCATATAGACGATGACAGCAAGGAGTACCTGCAGGAGACAACCATTCAGGCCCTGCTCAAGAAATACTGCCGTTTCCTCCCCGTGCCCATCGCCTGCGGCAAGAAGAAGGAGTGGAAGGAAGGCAAGGAGGTCGAGACAGCCGAGGACAATATCATTAACAATGTTGAGCCCCTCTGGACCAGGACCCCCTCCGAACTCAAGGACGAGGACTACAAGAATTTCTACCGGGAGCTCTATCCCATGCAGGAGGAGCCTATGTTCTGGATCCACCTGAACGTGGATTTCCCGTTCCACCTGACCGGAATCCTCTACTTCCCCAAGATAAAGAGCAACCTGGACCTGCAGAAGAACCGCATACAGCTCTACTGCAACCAAGTGTTCGTGACCGATTCCGTGGAAGGCATAGTGCCGGACTTCCTCACCCTGCTCCACGGCGTGATAGACTCCCCGGACATCCCGCTCAATGTGTCCCGCTCGTATCTGCAGAGTGACTCCAACGTCAAGAAGATATCAGGCTATATCACCAGGAAAGTGGCTGACCGCCTCACATCCATATTCAAGAACGACCGCAAGGAGTTCGAGAGCAAGTGGGACGATGTCAAGCTCTTCATCAACTACGGTATGCTCACCGAGGAGGATTTCTACTCCAAGATGGAGAAGGTGGCTCTCTTCAAGGACACTGAAGGCACCTACTTCACATACGAGGAGTACAGGAAACTCATTGAGCCCAACCAGACCGACAGGAACAAGAACCTTATATATCTCTACGCCACTAACAAGGAGGAGCAGTTCGGCTACATCGAGGCCGCCGGGAACAAGGGTTACAGCGTCCTGCTCATGGACAACCAGCTGGATATCCCGATGATAGGGATGCTGGAGCAGAAGTTCGGCAACAACAGCCGCTTCCAGAGGGTTGACAGTGACTCAATCGACAACCTTATTGCCAAGGAAGATACCGTAAAGAATGACCTTCCCGCAGGACAGCTGCGCATGATAACCAAGGTATTCAGCAGCCAGATGCCCAAGATGGAGAAGGCCGATTTCCATGTCGATGCCCAGTCCCTCGGCGAGTCCGCCCTGCCCGTCATGATAACCTGCAGCGAGTATATGCGCCGCATGAAGGATATGGCAGCCATACAGCCCGGCATGGGTTTCTACGGCGAGATGCCCGACATGTACACCGTCATCCTGAACAAGGACCACAAGCTCATACAGCGTATCCTTGAGGATGCAGGTGCCGCCTGCGATGCCAAGGTCAAGCCCGAGGAAGAGAAACTGGCCGCTCTCAAGGAGCGCCAGTCCGAGCTGCGCAAGGCACGCGAAGGCAAGAAGGACGAGGAGGTCCCTCAGGAGGAGAAGGACGAGATGAAGGAGATTGACGGCAAGATATCGGAGGCCGAGGAGACAATTTCCGGAATCTATTCCGGGTATGCAGCCGACAACAAGACTGTCCACGAGCTGATTGACCTGGCCCTGCTCCAGAACGGCATGCTCAAGGGCGAGGCCCTATCCTCGTTCATCCGCCGCAGCGTCGAGCTGATATGAACCGTACCCGCGTGAGGGTACACCGTTAAATAAAAAAACGCGATGCAGTAATCACTGCGCCGCGTTTTTTTCTATACCTTTGTTCTGGAGTGAATAAGAATCTGTTTATATTTGTTCCATGAATATGGGTCGAACAGTCCGGAACATATTGCTGACACTACTGACGGTTCTTGCGGCTCTTCCGGCCAGCAGCCAGAAGGTGGGACTCGTCCTGAGCGGAGGAGGAGCCAAGGGTATGGCCCATATCGGCGTAATAAGGGCCCTTGAGGAGAACGACATCCCCATCGACTATATAGCCGGGACCTCCATGGGAGCCATCATCGGCTCCCTCTACGCCATGGGCTACTCTCCGGACGAGATGCAGGAGCTCATACGCTCCGACGAGTTCCGCCGCTGGTACACAGGCGAAAAGGACATGAGCTACCAGTTCTATTTCAAGCAGTCGCCCCCCACTCCCTCCATCGTGCAGGCAGGACTTGCAGTGAGGGACTCCATGACCATCATACGCCCCATGACCAACAGCGTGATAGACCCCCTGCAGATGAATCTGGCGTTCGTCGATGTCTATTCGGGTGCTTCGGCCGCCTGCGGGAATGATTTCGACAATCTCATGGTTCCCTTCAGGGCAGTGGCCTCCGATGTGTTCAAGAAGAGCTCCATTGTCCTGGGCAAAGGTGACCTGGGCAATGCCGTCAGGGCCTCCATGTCACTGCCGTTCGTGTTCAGTCCCATACGCATCGATTCCATAATAGCATACGACGGAGGCATCTACGACAACTTCCCCGTGGATGTCATGATTGAGGAGTTCCATCCCGATTTCATCATCGGCAGTGTAGTGGCCATGTCAACAGACAGGGCGGAGAACTACACCCTGCCCGACGAGTACGACCTCATGGGCCAGGTCCGGAGCATGATAATGCAGCGGAGCGACTACAACCTTGACCCTGAGCTCGGAGTCAAGCTGGATTTCAACCTGGATGACATAGGCATGCTTGATTTCCAGAAGATTGACATTGTGGAGAGAACAGGCTACCTCAACACCCTGCCCATGATTGACTCCATCAGGAGCCGCCTGACAGCACGCAGGGACTCTGTCGAGCTGTCGGCTATGCGCCAGGCCTTCAAGAGCCACGTCCCGCAGATGGTTTTCAGCAGCATCGAGGTGTCAGGCGTGAATTCGGCCCAGCGCCGCTACATATCCAAGGAGTTCAACGCCGACAGGGGGAATTTCGGTTTCGATGATTTCAAGATGGGTTATTTCAAGATTCTCTCGGACGAGGCCATCAAGAAAGCCCTTCCCAGTACCGAGATGAATCCGGAGGACTCCACCTTCTGCCTCAAGCTTGACGTCACCATCGACGACCATCCCACTTTCGACCTGGGCGGATGCATCTCTTCAGGCAACACAAGCCAGCTCTACGGTGCGGTCTCGTACCGTCACATCGGCGAGGCCTCCACCACATACATCATGGAGGGACAGATAGGCAGGGTATATAACAACGCCCAGTTCATGATGCGTAACGACCTGGCCACCAGGATACCTATGGCCCTCTCCCTGCAGTTTGCCTACAACAACATGAACTATCTGAATTCCGGAACGGGTTTTGTCTCGGCGGACAACATATCCCCGGCATTGAACAAGGAGATAGAGTTCTTCACCAAGCTCAAGATGTCCAGGCCCTTCCTGAACAACTACAAGGCCGTCTTCTCGGTCGGCGTGGCCCACCACAAGGACTACTACTCCCAGTCACCCAACATCAACATAGAGAAATTCAAGTACGACTGCACAAGGCACAACATACTGGGAGGATCCGCCATGTTCACCGGAAGCACCATGAACTCGGTCCAGTACCCCACACGCGGCCATTCCGAAACCATAACCGCCCAGATTTTCACCGAGAACAGCCTGTTCCGTCCCGAGAACCGGCGCTCGTCCGATTACTCGTCGGCCGACCAGTCATGGCTTCAGATGTCCATCGAGACCAACCGCTATTACAGGCTGTACAGGCACATCTCATTGGGAATAAACTTCAAGGGCTACTACTCCTCGCGTAACTTCGTCTCGAACTACAGCGCCTCCGTCATGCAGGCCGGGAAATATGAACCCACCGTGAACAGCAGGTTCCAGTTCGACCCTTCGTTCCGGGCCAACGCCTACATTGCAGGCGGCATCAAACCCATCTGGATAATCAACAACGTGTTCCACGTCCGCACCGAGTTCTACAGTTTCCTGCCTGCCAGGACCATAGTCAACGACAACGGCACTCCGGAATACGGCAACGGCCTGGACGGCTTACGGTTCATGAGCGAATTCTCATTCGTGGCACAGTATAACCGGCTGAACTTCAACGTCTATTTCAACACCACCTCATCAGACAGCCGTTCCGCCACTTTCGGGGTGACACTCGGAATCCTCATGCCTAACGAATGGTTCATTGAATAGGTGCCTGTCGGCTTGGATATGACGGGTAATTGATGTATCTTCGCATCCGGAAAAAAACAATCTTATGAAATACTATATCCTTTTCGGTCCTCCGGGAGCCGGCAAAGGCACCCAGGCAGGTGCTATTGCAAAGAAATACAACTTATTGCACGTAAGTACAGGTGAACTGCTCAGGTCGGAGATAGCTGCCGGCACTGAACTCGGCAAGCAGGCCAAGGACCTCATCGCCGCAGGCAATCTGGTTCCTGACAGCGTGGTGGAAGGCATGATTGAAAGCACTTTCAACAACAACAGGAGCAAGGCAGGCTTCCTGCTGGACGGATTCCCCCGCACCATAGGTCAGGCCAAGGACCTGGACGAGATGCTCGCCCGCCATGGCGAGAAGGTTAACGCCGTGATTTCCATCATGATCTCCGACGAGACCGTCCATGCCCGCATCACCCACCGCGCCTCGATCGAGGGCCGGGCCGATGACGCCAATCCTGAGACCATAAACAACCGTATAGCCACTTACCACAAGCAGACGGAACCGCTGATAGAGTACTACCGCAACGCCGGCAAATACTACGAGGTGGACGGTGAAGGCGGTGACATCAATGTGGTCCGCCGCAGGATGCTTACAGTGTTCCGTGGCATAGACAAGCGCTTCGTGGACCGCCAGACAGTGATTGACAACGACCTGCTCGACCGCGTCCAGCAGCTCGCCCAGGAGTCCCCGCGCCTGCGCATGAACTACGACCTGCGCAATACGGAGGAGGACCAGTCACAGCGTATGCTCAATGTCATGCTCCCCGGCACCATGACCGCCATCCACAAGCACAACCTCTCAAGCGAGACCGTCATGCTGCTGCGCGGCAAGATGGATACGGTGTTCTACAACGACAACGGCGTTGAGAAGGAGCGCATCCACATGGGAGGCGACACAGGCGTACTTGGCGTGAACATACCCAAGGGACAGTGGCATACCTTCGAGGTGGAGGAGCTGGCCATAATCTTCATGGCACAGGACGGACCTTGGTCTCCCCTCTCCAAGGAGAACATGCTCAAATAAGGAAAATGTTCCGGTAAGAATAAGAATCTGTTCAGAATTGTTCCGTAAAGTTCTGTACCATCAAAACCACCAAGGAAAATTGACCGGACAATACGGACAGATTATCAATAATATCCGATTGAACGACTGAATGACAACCCGTCGAACTGCATCTTTATCCAGTTCCCCGAGTTGTCATATTCGTATGCAGCGTGATATACCTGACCGGCGTTCTCTCCGATAACCACGCTCTCCAAATTGCCGCGTGTAGTGTATCTGTATTCCACGCGGGTTTCACCGCCCTCCTGCACCGTGCTCTTGGGATAGAGGAATCCTTCATAGGTACTGAAACTGCATGTCTCATACACGACAGCTCCGTCATCGTCGGTATAATGGTAACGGTAGCTGTCGATAAGCCTGTTTCCCTTGAATATGACGGTGTCAATCGAGAGGCTGTCGGAATGTACGGGAAGTTTCCCCTTATACTCAATCCTGTCCACCTCGGTGCCGCCGCCCGTAGCCTGGTTCTCGGTATATACTTTCATCCACTGGTTCTTTCCGTCATCCACATACACATACTTCCTGTTCTGCAGGACCTTGTTGTCCGATGACCGCTTGGTGACCTTGGAGAGGCCGGCCAGGATGGAGAAGTGCCGGGCATCGTCAGCATGGATGGCAGCCAGATTGTACAGGCCAGGCCCCAGATTGTCAAATACGGGCACAAGGAGGTCGGCATCGTTCTTGTACTCAAGGGTATAGTATGAAACCGACGATCCCTCAAGAGCATATATGACCGACGGACGGCCGTTCCCGTCAAACTCGTACCTCACGCCTCCCCTGCCGTTGAGATAGACATCGGGGCGGCCGTCACTACTGAAAGAGGCATACTCAACCGTGTCGAGAGCCTCATTGAGGACCGTTACCGACTTTATACCTTTGTTCAGGGTGAACTGTCTGAGCCATATAGTGTCAGCCACAATCCTCTCCTCTTCTCCTCCGGACTGTGAGTATGGATCCTCCGGTTCACCGTCAAA
Source organism: Bacteroidaceae bacterium (assembly GCA_017612875.1). Classification (GTDB taxonomy): domain Bacteria; phylum Bacteroidota; class Bacteroidia; order Bacteroidales; family Bacteroidaceae; genus Colenecus. The sequence goes on from JAGAEZ010000006.1 coordinate 12,751, forward strand.
GCCCTTATTCTCACAGCCGACGGCAAATGCCGCTATCAGAGCGGCTAAATATATGGTACGGTTCCTTATCATCACCGCAAAGATAGTTCATTTATCCGGAATCAGGAATCCTATGCCGCAATATGTGCAGGCGGATAATATATGAACAGATGACCTGTGACGGCCAATCCGGCACGCTATATGATATTTTTTTTTGCATTGGAATTAGAATTTGTACATATTTTGCAAAAAATGCCTAATTTTGAGGCACAAAAAACGAATAATCAACAACAATTAATTATAATCTTAAATTCAGGACATTTAAAATGAAAAAGCTTTCAACAATCGCACTCATCGCGTCAATCGTTCTGGTGAGCGCATGCGGCCCCAAAGACCCGGGTCTGAAGGATGCCTACAAGAACTATTTCAAGATTGGTGTTGCCGTTACCCCGCGTAACGTCACTGACTCACTTCAGTCATCAATCATCCTTAAGGAATTCAACAGCATAACCGCTGAGAACTGCATGAAACCCGGTGAGATTCACCCCCAGCCCGGTGTCTGGAACTTTGCCCAGGCCGATGCCATTGCTGACTTCTGCCGCAAGAACGGCATCAAGATGCGTGGTCACTGCCTTGTATGGCACAGCCAGTTCGCTAACTGGATGTTCAACAAGTATGACGAGAACGGCAACCAGGTCGTGGAGCGTGACGAGAATGGTGATACCATCTGGGTTGAGCAGCCCGTACGCGGCGGTGGCTTCGGCGGCTTCGGTGGCGGCGGTTTCGGCCAGATGCCTCAGGGCCAGCGTCCCCAGGGTGCCCCGCAGGGAGCTCCTCAGGGCGGTCAGCGTCAGCAGGGTCAGCGTCCTCAGGGACAGCCCGGCCAGATGCCTCAGGGTGGTTTCGGCGGTTTCGGAGGCGGTGCTCCCCAGATGCAGGGCCAGCGTCCGCAGGGCCAGCAGGGTCAGGCTGCCGCTCCTCAGATGACCAGGGTTCCCAAGTATGCCAAAGCTACCAAGGAGGAGTTCTACGATTCACTCCGTGCCCACATCCATACTGTGATCAACCGTTACAAGGACGTGGTCTATTGCTGGGATGTCGTGAACGAGGCCATGAGCGATGCCAACAACCCGAATGCTTCCTACGAGCAGTCATTCCGTCAGTCCACAGCCTATCAGCTCTGCGGCGACGAATTCATCAAGAAAGCCTTCGAGTTCGCTCACGAGGCTGATCCGAATGCCGGCCTGTTCTACAATGACTACAGCGCATGGACTCCATCCAAGAGGACCTACATCTACAACATGGTCAAGAAACTGCAGTCTGAGGGTGCTCCTATCACCGGTATCGGCATGCAGGGTCACTATAACATCTATGACAACCCCACCCTCGAGGACTTCGAGAAGGCCATCCAGATGTACCTCGAACTGGTTGACGACATCCAGATCACCGAGTTCGATATCCGCATCAACCGCGAGGCCGGCGGTCAGCTCCAGTTCAGCCGCGGCGAGGGTCAGGTCCTCACCGACTCTCTCGCCCAGATGCAGCAGGACAAGTATGACCAGCTGTTCAAGATTCTGCGCAAGTACAAGAAGAACTTCTCCTGCGTAACCTTCTGGAACCTCGGTGACCGCGACTCATGGCTGGGAGCCAACAACTTCCCGCTGCTGTTCGACCGCGAGTATAAGCGCAAGCCCGTTTACTATACAGTCCGCGACTTCAAGAAGTAATCATACTTCCCGACCAGACCAAAGAGAGGGTGACCCGAATGAAAGGCCACCCTCTCTTTTTTCGTCTCTCTGGAGACTTTTTCATGTCCAATTCCCGCTCGCGATACAGTTATCAATTGAGCTATAACCTATTCTTATTTCAAACAAAGACTCTATATTTGCATAAAACCAAAGTGGCAACACGGGTTTTTTGATTTACACCGAATCCGGGATTCTTCTGTATAGAAGAGTGCCGGATTTACTTCTTAACGACCATCAGATAACGATAAACACCGAAAATTATGGTACATTTTTGATTTTTGATTTTTGAAAAATTAAATCGGCCTCAGAAGTATATCTGAGGCCGATTTGAAGTGATTCCGCCGGGATTCAAACCCGGAACCTTCTGATCCGTAGTCAGATGCTCTATTCAGTTAAGCTACGGAACCATTCGCTTGAGCCAGACGGGCAAAGAAAACCTGTTTTCTTTGCATTCTTTTGAAGCGATGAAAAGAAGGAACCCGTTCATTCTTTTCATTGATTCAAAAGAATCAAGAGAGCTTGCTCTCTTTGCCGTGGCGTAGAATGGTCGAACGAAGTTCAACCTCTGTGGTTCGAACGGAAGTTCAACCCAAAGTGGTCAGAACGGAAGTTCAACCAGGAAGACTGACAAAGTCAATCTGACGGAGAACGAAGTTCAACCTTTCTACAAAAGCGCTGCAAAGATACATCTTATTTTGGATAATAATGACACTTCCTGCGCTTTTTTGTTTAAAAAACGAGAAATAGCCTATCCCGTCAGCGCTGCCAGTTCAGCCCGCAGCCTCTCCGCGCTGCCCGGATAGACAATACCGCTCATCCCAACTGCAACCGCAGCATTGACGTTATCTTCACGGTCATCAATAAAGACACACTCCCTATGCGTGAGGTTGAATTCGGACAACAGCAGATTATATACGGCCGGATCCGGCTTGACCAGTCCTACCGAACTGGAAACCACATATTTGTCAATGCTGGCAAGTGTCCTGAACCGGCGACGGGCCTCGGTGAATGTCTCCGCCGGCCAGTTAGTGAGGCCATACACCCCCATTCCTTCACGCTTCAGCTCCTGAATCAACTCATACATGCCCGGGATATCACCGTTGCACATCTCGAACCAGCGGTCACGGAACATCGCCACAGCATCGGCGTACTGGGGAAATGATTCCTGAAGCTCAGCAACACATACGTCCATGCTCTCGCCACGGTCCATGCGGGTGAACCACTCACGGTTGCACACATGCCCGGTAAAGAACCGGCATTTCTCCTCATCGCCGCCGAATACAGGCAGGAACAGATATTCCGGATTCCAATCTACAAGCACGTTGCCGTAGTCGAAAATAACGTTTTTAATCATCTGATTGCATGATGTTTATGGAATCAGCCTGATTCGCGGCCGCATAAACTGTGTCCGGGACGGTCAACCCCACCGTTTTCATATACGCGCTTACCGCACGTAAATACTGAGGCATGTCCTCCGGCTTGATGGGTTCCACAGCGGGAAGATCCATACGGAGCGGGTCTATTGCGGTGCCGTCCTTGAACACGCGGTAGTCCAGATGCGGCCCCGTAGCCATACCTGTGGCGCCCACATAACCTATCAGCTGGCCTTGTGACACATGCGTCCCCTGATTTATGCCGCTTGCGAAACCGCGCAGATGCATATACTCGGTGGTATATGTGGAATTATGCCTGATCTTGAGATAGTTGCCGCCGCCCTTGCTGTCCCAGCCCTTGGTTATCACCACACCGTCACCCACCGAATATACGGGAGTGCCGGAAGGAGCGGCGTAATCAACCCCGTGATGAGCGCGTACGACCTTCGTTATGGGATGCACACGGGCATTGGAGAACCTCGAACTGATGCGTGAATAGTTGAGCGGAGCCTTGAGGAAGGCACGCCTGAGACTGTTGCCGTTCTCGTCAAAATACCCGTCATGCTCATCCTCGTAGCGGTAACGGAACGCGTAGTGGCTTTTGCCGGAGGTTATGAAATTGCTGGCCAGGATATTACCTGTGGCCACCCGCACGCTGTCGGTATATATCTCCTCGTAACAGACACAGAAAGAGTCGTTCTTCTGGATCCCGAAGAAATCTATCGTCCAGGAATAGACATCGGACAGCATCCCGGCAAGACCGGGTTCTGCCCCTTGCTCCATCATTGCGTTCCAGAGCGAAGTCTGTATGCTCCCGCTTATGAAATTGAGGACCGTATCGGTAGGTATGGAGCCAAGATAGCTGTAGATACTGTCTGTCAGGGAATAGACCACATAGTCCGTCTTGTTTATGTCATATACGAAATAGCGGGCTGTGGCCACTGAATCCCGGTCACGGACAATGTGATACGGCTTCCCCGCCTGTATCTTGCGCACACTCCATGTGCTGTCCGATGCCCTGTCTATGTAGTGGATTGTCCGGGCCGGCACGCCGATGTCCGACAGTATGCCGGAAAGCATCTCATTGCGGCCTATCACTCCGTCAGTTATGTCCAGGCTGTCAACGCGGATGCCCCATCTCATGTCAGGTTCCGGCAGTACTGTAGGCTCAGTCTCCGCGACAGGCTCAACCCTGACATTCCTGCGGTTACAAGAGCAGACCGCAAGAACCAACAGACCAGCCAGAAACACCCGAAACTTCATACCTATCCTAATCCACCGTAAAACCGAATCAATTCCACCAGAAACTATAATCCACGGAAAACAGAATCACCATAGTCGAAAAACAGATATCACGGTTCCATCATTCCGTAATTCCCTCGAATCCTTTCAGAATCTCATTATGCAAAGCCTCACTGACCGGGACAAGCGGCAGGCGCATCAGGTTCTTGAGCATCCCCCGGTCGGACATCAACGCCTTCACGCCGCAAGGACTGCCCTCCTTGAACAAAAGTCCGTACAGCGGTTCGAGCCGTTTCTGAATGGCCGCAGCCTCTTCATGACGGCCTTCCATGGTCAGGTGAATCAGCCTGCCGTATGTACGCGGAATGGCATTGCCTATCACCGATATAACACCTGCACAGCCCTTCCTGATGGCCTCCATCGCCAGGCTGTCATCGCCCACAATCACCTTGAATGTATCGGGAGCGCCGGCAATCAGCTGTTCTATCTGCTCTATCCTGCCCGATGCCTCCTTGACCCCGATCACATTCGGGAACTCCCTTGCTATCCGCAGCGTCGTCTCCACGGACATGTTCACGCCCGTGCGCCCGGGAACATTATAGAGTATCAAAGGTTTGTCCGATGCCCTGGCAATCTCACGGAAATGGCAGTATATCCCTTCCTGGGAAGGTTTGTTGTAGTAAGGAACCACACTAAGTATTCCGTCTATGCCATCGATCCGGTATTTCCTGACCTGCTCCACAGCGGTAACGGTACTGTTGCTGCTGCAACCCACCATGATTGGTATTCGGCCGTTCACCGCCCTGATCACGAACTTGGTCACCGCAAGACGTTCATCGGACGTGAGCGTGGGAGTCTCGGCAGTCGTGCCGAGCACGCACAGGAAATCCGTCCCGCCTGCAATCAGGTTTTCCACGATTCCGGCCAAGGCGTCATAATCCACCTGGCCGTCCTCCCTGAACGGCGTCACTAACGCAACGCCCAATCCCTTAAAAGGGTAATAGCAATTCATTGGATATTATCGTTGGTTTTTCATTTATCAATTCCAGAAACTCACTCTCGCTCATCAGCTTGACGCCAAGCTCCTGAGCCTTCTCGCGCTTTGCAGGCCCCATGTTGTCACCCGCCAGCACGAACGATGTCCGGGCCGATATGCTGCCTGCGTTCTTCCCGCCGTGGCGTTCAATCAGCTCCTTGTACTCATCGCGCGAATGATGGTTGAAGACACCGCTTATCACTATGGTCTTCCCGGCCAGGATATCGCTGCCGCCCTGCCCTTCCTGTCCAGCCACCTCCATCTGAAGCCCGTACTCCTTGAGCCGGCTCACCAATTCGCGGCTTCGCTCGTCCCGGAAGAACGCCACAATGCTCTGCGCAATCTTTCCGCCGATCTCATTGACCGCCGTAAGTTCTTCGACAGTAGCGTTTTCCAGCGCCTCCATAGACTTGAACGCACGGGCCAGTATCTTGGCCACCGTCTCCCCGACAAAGCGTATCCCGATGGCGAAGAGCACCCGTTCGAACGGCACGTTACGGGAATTCTCTATCCCGCGCACGATATTCACGGCCGATTTCTCTCCCAGACCTTCCAGACGGGATATATCGATGGCCTTGAGTGTATATAGGTCGGCGATGTCCTTTATCAGACCGGCCTGATAGAACTGGTCGATGGTCTCGGTGCCTAAGCCGTCGATATTCATGGCCCTGCGGCCCACGAAATGCTCAATCCTGCCCTTTATCTGAGGCGGGCAACTGATACTGTTCGGACAGTAGTATATGGCTTCTCCCTCATACCTGATGAGCCTGGTCCCGCACTCAGGGCACACGTCGGCGAAACGCACCGGATCACCCATCAGCAGCGAACGTGAATCCATATCCACACCCGTTATCTTAGGAATTATCTCACCGCCCTTCTCCACATAGACCATATCCCCGATATGCAGGTCCAATCCCTTGATTATGTCGGCGTTATGAAGAGTGGCACGCTTCACCACCGTCCCCGACAGCTGCACCGGATCCAGGTTCGCCACCGGAGTCACGGCCCCGGTACGCCCCACCTGGAACGACACGCTGTTCAGCCGTGTCACCTGACGCTCGGCCTGGAACTTGTAAGCGATAGCCCAGCGCGGCGATTTGGCCTTGAACCCCAAGTTACGCTGCTGCCTGAGGGAGTTCACCTTCAGCACTATGCCGTCAGTGGCAACCGGAAGGTTCCGGCGTTCCGTGTCCCAATAGTCGATATAGTCCAGCACCTCCCCGATAGTGGTGCATTTCTTCATATGCTCCGACACCTTGAAGCCCCACCGGGCCGCTTCCATCATGTTCTCGTAATGGCCGTCAAACGGCAGCTGCTCCCCAAGCAGATAATACAGATACGAATCCAGCTGCCTGCGGGCCACCTCCTGCGGGTTCAGCAGCTTGAGTGTGCCCGACGCCGCGTTCCTCGGATTGGCAAACAGAGACTCCTCCTGACGCTCCCGCTCCGCATTCAGTTTCTCGAACGATGTCCAGGGCATAAGCACCTCACCGCGTATCTCGAAGCTGCGCGGCCAGGCCCCCTTCTGGAGCACCAGCGGTACCGACTTGATAGTGCGCACATTATCCGTCACAATATCACCCTTTACACCGTCACCGCGCGTCACAGCCTGCACCAGCTTGCCGTCCTCATAGATAAGCGATATGGAAAGCCCGTCATACTTCAGCTCGCAGCAGATCTCGAACGGCTCGTTAAGGAGCCCGCTCACGCGCTGGAAGAAATCCCGCACCTCCTGCTCGCTGTAGGTGTTGTCCAGGGAAAGCATGGGATAACGGTGCTCAGCCTGCCGGAAACCCTTGCTCAGGTCGCTCCCCACACGCTGTGTAGGTGAATTGGGGTCGTAAAGCTCAGGATGCCTCGCCTCCAGGTCCATGAGCTCGTGCATGAGTCCGTCGAACTCAATGTCGGAGATAACGGGGGCGTTCTGCACATAGTACAGATTGTTGTACCTGTGGAGCAGCTCCCGCAGTTCAATTATCCGGTCTCCTTCACTCATTTCGGGGTATTGCCTGAAAGCGTCGTTTTCAGACCGCGAATTTACGCATAATTTTGTAATTTTGCGGTGGTTGAACCGGTTTTGATTTGTTCCGAAAGGATTATTATTTTCTGTCCCGGTTCTTGCTTAACCGTTATGAGGAAGTAATGCAGGACGTTACGGGCGAACAGCGATGGAAAAGAATTATCGGAACAGATCAAAAGGGAACCATTTCATAATTATGCAAATATGCGAATAGATATTCTTACCGTATTCCCCGAAATGCTGGAGGGCTTCTTCAGCTGCTCGATGATGGCACGCGCCCAGAAAGCCGGTCTGGCCGAGATACATCTGCATGACATAAGGGACTACACCACCGACAAGCACCATAAGACCGATGACTACCCGTTTGGAGGCTGCGCCGGCCTTGTAATGAAGATAGAGCCCATAGACCGCCTTATAACCGACCTCAAGTCCCAACGGGACTACGACGAGGTGATATACACCTCCCCCGACGGAGAGCGGTTCAGCCAGAAGACTGCCAACACGCTCTCGCTGCTTGAAAACATCATTATCCTGTGCGGTCACTACAAAGGAATAGACTACCGCATCCGCGAACACCTCATAACCAGCGAGATAAGCATAGGCGATTACGTCCTCACCGGAGGAGAGCTCGCCGCCGCCGTCATGACCGACAGTATTGTAAGATTGATTCCGGGTGTCCTGTCCGATGAGCAGTCCGCCCTTTCCGACAGTTTCCAGGACAACCTTCTGGCCCCGCCGGTCTATACCCGCCCCGCCGAATACAAAGGCTGGAAGGTACCTGATGTCCTCCTCTCCGGTAACCAGGCCCTGATTGACGACTGGGAGTTCCAGCAGTCCATGGAGCGCACCAGACGTCTCCGTCCAGATCTCCTGCAGTAAGGAAGCTGAGTGAGCGTAACATATTGAGTTTCTGATTCCGCTGGACCTTCGGTTCCGGAGGC
>JAGAEZ010000047.1 GCA_017612875.1 Bacteroidaceae bacterium
CGGTGCCGAGATCAAGGATATCCTGGAATACTCGGCCTCCTGTTTCTACAATAGAGCAGGAAAGGGAACCGGCCCGCTGCTGAAGGATGGCGTACGGAACGGATATTACATATCGGCCTGCGGAATAGATTATACCATCGATGTTACCCGTGAGGAGGGTGACAGGGTAAGGATACTCTCCATGTCGGACGGCAAGCCTTTTGATATGAACCGTAACTACAGGACCACCGTCAATTCCTTCATGGCCTGCGGTGCGGAATCACCTCTGTTCAAGGTACCCGGATTGACAAGGGACGGCATCCGCCGGAGGACTATAGTCGTATCCGGTGCCGATATCCGTTATTACATAATCACGGATTTTTATATCAAGGGAGAGAACGGCAAGTCTGTGACAATGCCGGATTATGGTAATTGGTGCCTTATTCCTGAAAACAGCGTCAAGGAAATGGCTTCCTCCGGTACGGTTAACAATATTTTGCGCTAAAAATAATGTGCGGAGTTTTTTTGGACTAACTTTGCCGGAGTGAGCTTATATAACAAAAAGACAAACATATATGAACATGAAAAAAGGAACATTTTATTTGTTGGTGGCAGTATTGTCGCTTGCATCCTGCAAATCAAGTGAGAGCGCTTACAAACAGGCTTATGAAAAAGCCATTCAGAATGATGAGCCTAAGACTGAGACTACAGTAGTCTCACAGCCTGTATCCGCTGTTCAGGTCCAGGAAGAGCCCAAGGAGGTTGAAATAGCTTCCGTTCCGGTACGTGAGGAGAAGGTATCAGTAGTCTCCGGCGGAAATGCTGTCAAGGCATACAGTGTGGTTTGCGGCAGTTTCTCCCTCAAGACGAATGCCGATGCCCTTCGTGACAGGCTCGCAGGCGACGGCTATTCGGCCATTGTGGTGGTAAATGAGGCCGGAAAGACCTACAGGGTGATTTGCTCCAGCCACGATACCAAGGAAGAAGCAGTAAGGGCACGTAACGCTTTCAAAGCCAGATATCCTGACAACAACGATTTCCAGAATTCCTGGATTCTGTTCAACAGATAGTTTTGGGTAGGATTCTTTCCATAGACTACGGCACAAAAAGGACAGGCATAGCCGTCACTGATCCTCTCAGGATTATTCCCGGTGGCCTGACTACTGTTCCTACGCACACTCTGCTTGATTTCCTGACAGGATATTTCGGTAAGGAGGAGGTTGATGTGATAGTAGTGGGATACGCCTTGAATATGGACGGCCGGGAGTCGGCAAGCATGAAACAGATACGTCCTTTCACGGAGAGACTCAAAAAGCTTTTCCCGGACAAGAGAATAGAGATGTATGACGAGCGTTTCACATCGGTTATAGCTCAGAAGGCCATTCTTGAGGCCGGTGTGAAAAAGATGGCCCGGAGAAACAAGGCCCTTGTGGATGAGGTTAGCGCCTGTATTATTCTCGAGTCTTATTTGGAATCAAACAGAAACAGTTTATGATATTACCTATTTATACATACGGTCAGGGAGTGTTACGCAAGGAGACCGAAGAGATTGACGAGAGTTATGAGAACTTGAAACAACTCATAGCCGACATGTTCGAGACTCTGCGCAAGGCCGAAGGGGTGGGACTTGCCGCACCTCAGGTGGGGCTGCCCATACGGGTCATGGTGGTTGACCTGGACGCGGTTTCCGATGATATGCCGGAGTTCAAGGGCTATCTTAAAGCATATATCAACCCCTATATAGAGGAGACCGATGGCGAGTTGGTGCCATACGAAGAGGGCTGTCTCAGTTTTCCCGGCATCCACGAGAAGGTAAACCGTCCGTCAAAGGTGAGGGTGAGCTGGGTGGATGAGGATTTCAATGAGCATGATGAATGGTTCGAGGGTTTTCCGGCACGCGTTATGCAGCACGAGATTGACCATCTGGACGGCAAGTGTTTCATAGACAGGATGTCCCCTTTGCGCCGGCAGATGAACAAGAAGGCGCTATCCAACATAGCGGCAGGTAAGTTCAACTGCGACTACAAGGTCAAGATTAACAGGAAATGATATTGAGAGCAGGGTGCCGAAGGCTTCTGGCAGCGGTGTTGACACTGTCGCTGCCGGCAGTTCTGTCCGCCCAGATCAATACGGACCGGATGATGTCCGTGGGCCGTACTGCACTCTATTATGATGACTATGTGCTCTCAATACAGTATTTCAACCAGGTAATAAACGCCAAGCCATATCTGTACGAGCCCTATTTCTACAGGGCTGTCGCCAAACTCTCCCTTGAGGATTACCGTGGTGCCGAGCAGGACTGCAACAGCTCCATTGACCGTAACCCGTTCGTGGTGAACAGCTATCAGGTGAGAGGACTGTCCCTTATCTATCAGGACCGTTATGAAGAGGCCGTAAGGGATTTCCGTAAGGGCCTGTCGCTTGATCCTGAGAACCGTCCGCTCCGGCATAACCTTATATTGTGTCTTGCCCGGCAGAACAAATATGAGGAGGCCCTTTTGGCTGCCGACACGCTTCTCTCCATCTCTCCCAAATACACTCCCGCAATGGCTATGAAGTCCAATCTGCTGTGGGAGAAGAATGACACTACCGGAGCGTTGGAGTGGATAGATAAGGCTGTGGGCATAGACCGTTACGATGCCGGTCTGCTTCAGGACAGAGGCCTTCTGCTCGCCAGGATGGAACGCTATTCCGAGGCCGAGCCTGACCTGGACAAAGCCATCTATCTGGATCCTGCCAACGCAGGCATCTACATAAACCGTGCTATGGTGAGATACTTCCTGGACAATCTGAACGGTGCGCTGTCGGATTACGATATGGCTGTCAGGATTGACCCGGGTAATGTCATCGGACACTACAACAGGGGTAACCTGCGAGCCCAGATAGGTGATGACAACCGTGCTATTGAGGATTTTGATATGGTGATAGAGGCTGAGCCGGACAATATGATGGCCATCTTCTACAGGGGATTGCTACGTCACGGGACGGGCGATAACCGGGGTGCCGAGAGGGATTTGACCAGAGTGCTTGAGGAGTTTCCGCAGTTCATATACGGATATCAGCTGAGGGCTGAGGTGCGCGATGCCTTGGGTGACCGTCGCGGGGCTGAACAGGATGCCCTTGTGGTGCTGAGAGAACAGAGCCGCCGTTTCAACGATTTGAACAATCCTGACCGCAAGGACAACGGTTCCGATGATGATAATGCCGATAGCGGCAAGACCCGTAACAAATCGGACAAGAACGTCTATAACTACCGCAAGATAGTGGTGGCCGATGATCTGGAGAACTCCACCGGTTTCTCAAGCGAATACAGGGGCAAGGTGCAGAACAGGAATGTCAACGTACAGTATCTTTCATCATACAGACTCTCATATTACAGGACACCTGAACAGATTGACCGCAGGGTGACATGGAGCCCTCTTCTGGAAGCTCTTTCATCAAACGGCGTGTTCATGAGCCAAGTCTATATGGACTGCCGGGATGTCACGCTTGACCAGACAAGCATTAACAGCCTCTTCGAGGATATCGACAGGCTCACAGCCAAGCTTGCCGATGCTCCGTCCGATGCCGATGTCCTGTTGGCGAGAGCTCTTGATTTCTGCCTGCTTCAGGATTATCAGTCCGCTCTGGATGACCTGGATGAGGCTGTGAAGTCCGGAAGCGGGAACTGGGCCGTGTGGTTCTGCAGGGCACAGGTGAGGGCCCGCGAGCTTGAGATGCGCAAGGCCGACAGGGAGATGAACCCCCAGCACGGGAACTCTGATGAAAAGGAGATAATGATAGACCCCGGCTATCAGGCCGTAATCAATGACCTGACACAGGTTCTCGGGATAGTGCCTGATTTCCAGTACGCACTCTACAACCGTGGTACATACTATGCCATTACCAATGACCTTCATGCTGCGCTTATTGACCTGGACAAGGCGATAGAGGCCGACGGCACTCTGGCTGAGGCCTGGTATAACAGAGGTATCGTAGAGGTGTTCCTGGGACGTATGGATGAGGCTTTCAGGGATTTGGGCAAGGCCGGCGAGCTGGGAATATATTCAGCTTACAACATCATAAAACGTTTTTCAAAATCGGAATAAGGAACTAATTCCTGTCATTAATGCCATAGTTAACGAAAGAAATTAATAATTTTGCGCTTCCGAATAAGACTGGAACAAAACATAACAAACATAGATATGATTAAGATAACCTTTCCGGACGGCTCAGTGCGTGAATACGCCAAGGGCGTGACCGGTTATGAGATTGCCGAGAGTATCAGCCAGCGTCTGGCACAGGAGGTACTTGCCTGCAGTGTGAACGGAGAGATAACCGAGCTTAACCGCCCTATAACAGCCGATGC
>JAGAEZ010000048.1 GCA_017612875.1 Bacteroidaceae bacterium
ATGATGCCGTTTATCTGGGGCTTGATGTTGACCTCGTTGCGCGGCACAATCTTGCCGGTGAGCACGGTTGTGCGTGCAATGTCCTGCTTTGATGCAGTGAATTCCTGATAGCGTATCTCCTCGGGCTTGGATTTCCTGTAGAGAAATACGAATGTTTCCACGAGCACTGCCACTATGAGTGCTACAACGATGTACCTGATTGCTTTTTTCATATCTGTATGTTTTTGTTCTTGTTCAGTTAAAATCTTATTCGTCACGCATCGCATCGACCGGTTTCACCGCCATGGCTCTCAAGGCGGGGGCCAGACCGGCTAAGGCTCCCAATACCGCAAGCAGCAATGCCGCCAGAATGGCCGTGCTGAAGGTTATCTGGAACACGGTCCCGTCGCCTACGGCTTTCTCGAATATGTTGAGCAAAAAGACCGCGAACACTATTCCGGCACTTCCGGCGGTGAGAGTCAACGCTATGCTCTCCGTTATAATCTGGGAAAGAATCTCACCTGGGAGTGCGCCTATGGCACGGCGTATGCCTATCTCCGTGGTGCGTTCCTTTACCGTCACCATCATGATGTTGCTCACTCCTATGCAGCCTGCCAGCAGAGTGCCTAAGCCTACCAGCCAAATCAGGAAGTTGAGGCCGCGGAACAGGTTGTCGATAATCATGAAGAGCTGTTCGGTGTTGAGTATCATCATGGCCTCGTTGTCCTCGGGGTCAAATGTATGCTGGCGGGCTATTATGGAGCGGATGCGCGGCTCCAGGACACTGGTGTGGATACCGCCCTTGGCTGTCAGGCAGATGATATCCACATTGTTGCCGCGGTTGCCTATCCGGGCGGCAAGAGTCTCCGGGATGATAAGCGCCTCGCTGGAGGAGCCGTTTATGTTTATGTTGCTGGTGCAGAAATCCACTCCGACTATTTTCAGATACAGGTTTCCTGCCTTTATGTACTTGCCGCAGGGGTCACCGCCGTCGGGAAACAGGCTCTGATATACTCTTTTGCCTATGACGCAAACCTTGCGCTCCGTCTTTATGTCGGTCTCGGTGAGATAACGGCCGTAACGGAGAATAGGTTGCTCTATCTTGCAGTAGTCGGCGTTAACCCCTTTTATGTTGACAGAACAGGTGTTGTCGCCATATTCTGCATCGTTGCCCCAAACGCTAATCATGGGTGATATCACGTCCAGCTCAGGGACCATCTGCCGGAGACGGTCTATGTCGGTCCTGTCCAGCTCCCAGTAACGGCCCTCAGGGAGTCCCTTGTACGGCTTGGAGGTGTTGGACGATATCAGGATGACGGTGTTTGATGCAAACCCTCCGAAATTCTTCTCTAACATGCCCTTGATTCCCTTTCCGCCGCCCACCATGAAGAGCAGCATGAAGAGCCCCCAGAACACTCCGAATCCTGTAAGTATTGTACGGCGCTTGTTCCTGACCAGGGAATCCGCCGTTTCCCGTAAAGAATCAATATCTAATCTCATAATTCTCAGCTTTAAATCATCAATCTGCCCTGAGCGCTTCGATAGGCCTGACCCGAGCCGCCTTCAAGGCAGGGAACAGTCCTGCAACCGTGCCTGCGACAACAAGCAGGACAGTCGATTTTATGGCTTCACTCAATCCTACCGTCGGATTGACCAGCAGGCGGATGCTCTGTCCGAAGACATCCATCGTCTCCTGCCCGATGGTCTGGTCCATCACGATGCAGGCAATCATGCCCAGTACCATTCCTATATATCCGAACAGGCCTGTTATGCCTATGCTCTCGGCTATTATCAGCTTGGTGATGCTCCAGGGCCTGGCACCTATGGCCTTGCGGATGCCGAACTCATGGGTACGCTCCTTGACCGTGATAAGCATGATGTTGCTTACGCCTACCACTCCTCCTAACAGTGTAAAGAGTCCCACAATCCACAGACCGGTGTTGAGTATGTTGTGCCCCTTCTCCATCTGGAGGTTCTGGGTGAACTGGTTCCGGATGAAATAAGAACTCTCGTCATCGGGAGCGGCATTGTGACGGCTGTTAAGAATCTGCTTGACACGTTTCTCGAACTCCTCGTTCTCCTCCTCTGATTCCAGACCGTGGAAAGTGAATGAAATCTCGTCCAGGTCATTTCCCATGCCGAATATGGTCTTGGCTGTGGTGAACGGAATGAACAGTTCACGGTCATTGCGGTTCTCCTCAGAGTGGCGGACACCTATTATCGTGAACACCAGGTTGCCCACCTTCACCCTCTTTCCCAACAGGGAACTGTAGTCTGTGCCACCCTCAAGCAGATTCTTGGCTGTGAGGTGAGTCAGGACTATGACCTTGCGTTTCCCTGCTATGTCCAGGTTATTGATGAACCGTCCTGAAAGCATCCGGATATGGTTCATGGCGGCATGTCCCGGGAACGTCCCGTCCAGATTCATTCCGGTGATGTTTTTCTTTTTATAACTTATGGTGAATCCTCCGCGTGAAACCGATGTGGTCACCTGGTCGATTATCTCCGGGAAATGGCGTGAAAGGAACTCCAGGTCCTGCCCGTTGAGCTTCATTTCGCGTCCCTTCCTGAGACCCTGGTAGGGTTTTGAGGTGACGCTCGGGTATATGGTCATGGTGTTCGAGGCGAACCCCTCCCTGTCCTGGTTGAAGGAGTTCATGAGCCCGTTGCCGGCGCCTAAGAGCACAATGATCATGAAGATACCCCATGCCACGGAGAATCCGGTCAGTGTCGTGCGAAGCTTGTTGCGCCTCACGCTCTCCCATATTTCAGTGAATAAATCGTGCATATCTCTGATTCTTGTTTGTGACGGATTCCGACAGGTCCTTCATTTCATGATTGTGGTCGTGCCGAATACCGACGAGTCGTGCCGGAGGTTTTCCTCAATATTTCCAATTATACCGTCCTTGATGTGGATGATGCGGTTGGTGCAGTTGGCCACTCCGCTCTCGTGGGTCACCACCACGATGGTCATGTTCTCCTCACGGTTGAGCCTGCTGAGCAGTTCCATTACCTCGACCGAAGTCTTGGAGTCGAGTGCCCCGGTGGGCTCGTCGGCCAGGATTATCTGCGGACGGGTAATGAGGGCACGGGCTATCGCCACACGCTGCTTTTGTCCGCCTGACATCTCGTTGGGGTAGTGGCCGGCCCACTCCCTGAGCCCAAGACGGTCCAGATACTCCAAGGCCATCCGTTGACGCTGGCGGCGGCCCACACCCTGATAGAACAGGGGCAGCTCCACATTCTCCACGGCAGTCTTGAACGAAATGAGATTGAAGGACTGGAATATGAATCCTATCATACGGTTGCGGTAGTCGGCGGCCTGCCGTTCGGTCAGGTCCTTTATGAGCCTGCCGTCCAGACGGTACTCTCCCGTGTCATAGTTGTCGAGGATGCCCAGTATATTAAGCAAGGTGGATTTTCCTGAACCCGACGCCCCCATTATGGAGACGAATTCACCTTTCCCGATGCTCAAGTCTATTCCCTTGAGCACATGCAACGGTTGTCCGTTGTCATAGGTCTTGTTTATGTTTTTTAATTCAATCAACATAGAATCAGATGGTTGAAAAAATAAATTAGTGTCTTAGTTCATTAGTGCACTACAAAGATGATGCTTTTTATCGGACCTGCAATGAAAAAAAGTGACATTAACATTAATTTAGGATTCGTTTGGATTTGTTTCCATTTCCTTTTTCATCTTCATGGAATAAGCGATACAGGTTCCATTCTGTGCCCTTTCGGCAGGTGTTTAGAGTCAGATTCACCGCAAATATCCGCAAATACGCTGACATGACGCACGCCGTTAGTTTTTGTTACATGTTCCATATACTGTTTTTTGTTAATTTAAACAGTTTATCCTATATTTGCGGATAAATGTATATTTGGCTTCTGAATCATATATATGAATCTTAAATAATCTCTTATGAAAAGAACCTTAAT